>JABHGC010000119.1 GCA_018672285.1 Methylococcales bacterium | reverse complement strand
CGTCAATTATCGAGTTAGAAGGAGAAAGTTATCGTAAAAAACATCAACTAAAACAAGCTAAAGGTAACAAAAAAGACAGTGCTTAATCGGCCATCATAATTGACGCGAACCGGTCAAGATAGTTGACGCCGAACAGGTTGCATTTATGACGGCAAAAACGGAAGAAAATGAAATAGCTGAGCTTAAAGCGTTAGGTGCTATCGGGGTTGTGGCAAAGCCATTTAATCCGATGTCATTATCTGACACGGTTAAAGCGGTTTGGGATAACCGCTAATATTTTATACGGCAAGTTCCGGCATCAGCTTTTCGAGAGCGGTGACGAGTGTTGTTGCTAAATTGTTGTTCTTAATGGTTACCGCATCTGGCTCGCAGCCACGCTGGAATATTCGTTGCTCTTTTGAGGTGAGCAGTATGGCTTTGATGTTTTTATTGGTTGAGTCAGAGGCGCGAACGGCACTGATCAGCGCTATACCATTGAGTGATGAGACCTCTTGACTGGTAATAATAAAATCAAATTTTTCTGATAATAAGTGCTCTAATGCGATTAGGCCGTCACTTAAGAAGGTGAGCTCAACAGGGTAATTGGATAATATATCCTGCTCGATCATTGTGATCAGCTTTGAAGATTCTACGACAAGTCCAATCATTGAATGTTTACTGAACTCGCGGCGCATTTTACTGAGCTTCTCTTCAATGGGAGAAAAATTAGGCACCTCGTCCTCAGAAAGGTCTAATGCTTCTCGCATGAGGTCTATATAACGTAAGCTGTGTTCAATATAATCATCTGAGAATAGCTGTAATTGATCTTCTAAGTGATGACAAATCGTGGTGATAATGGGTAGGCCATGAGTGCCGGCAGCACCTTTGATGCTATGTACTTCTCGGCATAATTCAGCGGATTCTGCCATCGGGTCGCAGGACCTTTCCAGTGCTATAATCAATTGTTCAAATTCATCAAACTGGCTGGGTAAGTCAGCAACAAAGGAGGCTTTCATTTCTGCCAACATTTGTTGCATTTTTATCATGCTTTGGTCATCACTCATTGTCGGGTGTTCTTGTTTTTTCTGCGAGATGCACTTGGTTGCGTCCTTTATTTTTTGCATAGTATAGCGCTTTATCTGCGGCATCACTGAACTCTGATGTATTGGAAAAACCAGGGTATTTAGAGATGCCACAACTGAAGCTAACCGTAAAGGTTGAGCCTTCATGCGTGTGTTTAATGTTAGAGAAAGCATGGCGTATATCATCAATAATGCTAACAGCGTATTGTGGCTCTGTGTTTGGAAATAATACACCAAACTCTTCACCACCCATACGGCCGATAATATCTGTCTTACGTAGTCGTTGTTTGAGTAGGTGGGTTAAACTTTTGATGACTTGGTCACCCATTGCATGGCCGTATTGATCATTGACACTTTTAAAATGGTCGATGTCTATCATTGCAAAGCACAAAGGCGTTTTATTGCGCTCAGCTGAGTGTGCTTGGAAATCAATGCTTTCCTTAATATGTGAATGGTTCAGAAGCCCTGTCAAACTGTCTCTGATAACAAGGTTGCGTAAAGTGAGATAACGTTCTGCTCTTGAGCGAACTGATAAAATAAGGTGTTCAGGTTCAATGGGTTTTTGCAAAAAATCATCTGCGCCTTGTGATAACGCTTCGGTTTTTTTAATGATGTCACTTTCTGTTGAAAGGTACATGATAGGGATGCCAGAAAAGGTGTCGTTTTGCCGGATAATTTTAGCCAGTTCGACGCCTGGGCACACAGGCATATATATATCCATTAAAATGACATCAGGCATAAACTCCACTATTTTATTCATAGCATTACATGGGTTGTTGACAATGCAGGTGAGCATACCTGCGCTTTGTAAACTGACCGCGTAATGTTGAGACAAGCTAACTTCGTCTTCAATAATAAGCACTTTAAAAGCGGGTTGGTTCTTTGAGTCGGTGATACTGTCCAGTTTATCAACCACTTGGAATAAGTCGACGGGCATTTTAAAGTAAGCGATACCGCCCGCCCTAACGGCGAATATTTGATGCTGTAATGAATGGCTTTCTTGGGATAAGAAAATAATAGGCACCCGGTGGCTGTTGATCTCAATGAGCCTTTCAATTTGCTCAATTTGGTCAGTTTCAATAATGATGGCTTTAGGGAGTAACGTATTGAGTGTGTCGCTAAGAGACTCTATGCACGAGAAGGGTGAAATTTTGATGCCATAAAATGTTAATTGGTTTTGAAGTTCTTGTTGAAGGTTGTTGTCCTTTAGTACGGCATAAATAATGTTGGCATCGGTAGCTAATGTCGGGGTTGTTTCAATGGTCTGTTGAATTTCAGGTGCAGCAATCGTGCTACTGGTTATTGCCTGAATTTCCGTGTGCACAGCATCAACCAATGGTTGAATATCTTTGATTATTGGCGGGCTAAGTCGTATTTGTTCTTTTGCGTGGGGCTTAATACTTTGCTCTAGCTTGCGTGATGCGGTACTTAATTGGTCAAAACCGAAAGTGGCACCTGAGCCAACGAGTGAATGGCTTATAAGGTGTAAATTGGCGATAATGTCTGGTGTTGATGCATCCTCAAGTACCCGTTGCCAATTGTCTAATAGGGTTTTTAACTTAGCGTCAAGTTCACCAATAAAAATGAGTTTTATTTCATCAAGTTGACGCTGTAAATCGTCATCCATTGGGATGTGTGCCTTTATTCTGGTGTGGTACGTGAATTATAGTTGGTTTTTAAGCGGGGAGTTGTGAGCTAGGTTCAGTGGATTAGGTTGTAGAAGTGAGGGGACAATTCTTTGAGTACATTTGGGTCATTTTCTGTTTTTGCTAAAATGACGATACCTTCTATATACGCAAACAGTGCGCGGCTGGTCGTATCAATATCAACACAATCGCACTCACCAGCTTCGCTGGCTTGTTTTAAGTTGTTTTTAAAGTAAAGGATGATCTCGCTGAAGATATGCTTCACCTTTAACCGAATGTGGTCATCTTGGGTGCTAAGTTCGCTGGCTAAGTTACCATAAGGGCAGCCGCACAGCTTGCCAGTGTCAACTTTACTTTGTTTATGGAATTCAAAAACAAGATTTTGAAAACGTGCAAAGCGTTTTAATGGGGGTATATCATTGTTGAAAGCAGGGTTAAGAATGTGGGTTTGAAATTGCGCCCAATATTGTTCTAATACAGCTAACGTTAAGTCACTTTTTGACGGGAAGAAGTGATAAAAACTGCCTTTTTTAACGCCCGCTTTTTCGCAGATTTCTTGCACACCAACGTCTGCATAACTCCGCGCATAAATAAGGCTTTGTGCACTATCAAGGATACGTTCTTTGGCATCACTGGTTCTTCCCATTCAAGTATGTTAGTTGACCGATAAGTCAAGGTCAAGTGCATGCGGATAAACTATACTTAGAATAAGAAAAATAAAGGTCTTATTTAATGGCAAGCTTTCTCAATTGGTTTACTGGCAATACCAAAAAACATTACGATCCTGTGCAGCAGTTTGGACTGAATAAAAAAGGTAGAGATTTTGTGGTCGGTGACGTGCATGGCATGTTTACCGCGCTGAAAGATTTATTGGTTGAAGTGTCTTTTGATGAAAAGGTAGACCGCCTTTTTTCACTGGGGGATTTAATTGACCGAGGTTCAGAATCTGAACAAGCCATTGAATGGTGGTCTAAGCCTTGGTTTTACGCCATTTTAGGGAACCATGAAGATATGTTGCAACGCCGAGAAGAAATGCACGCCGTATGGCATGCAAATGGCGGTCAATGGTGGATGCGTATTCAGAAAGATGATCGGCACGCCTATGATGAGCCTGTCTCTCAATTGCCTATTGTTATTGAAATAGAAACAGCATCAGGCAGTGTCGGCTTAGTGCATGCGGATTTACTTGGGAATGACTGGAAGATTTTTTGTGACAAAATCAGAGCAAAAGATGCTCAAGCAAGAAAAGTGGCCTTGTGGTCCAGAATTCGTATAGATGGTTTAAAGCGAGGCGAGAAGGCATTTAAAATTGACAATATTGATCAGGTTTACATCGGACATTCTGTCGTTGAAGAATGCTCTGCGTTTGAAAATTTAAATTTTATCGACACAGGCGCTTGTTATTTAAAAACAGAATCAGCGAAATTAAGTTTGGTGCAAATACACCCTTATGTGCAAAGCTTTAAAAAATTCACCAGTGCCCAGTTTGGTGAATAACCTGTAAACTTTTCCAAGCTGATTTCTCTTTATGTTAGTATTGCGCCTTGCTCTAATGCTCCGCTTATATGAGATAGGTGCTATATCACAATACTTAATGAAACCACGTTACAAAAAACAGTGAGCAAGCAGCGTAAAATGCTTGAAGCGTTACTGTTTGATTCTATGTCTAAGGTGGCGGCACAGTGCGCTGGTGCAATGGATAACCGAACAGACTTAGAAGCCTTTCTCATGGCAGAAATGCAAAAAGCCAAATACTGTAAATACCTCTGGGTACTGGATAAAACTGGGCGTCAACTGACAGACTCTGCAACCCGCTCAGGTTTTAAGGCTGGCCAAATTGGTCGAGATCGTGTGGCAAGGCCTTATTTGCAACGTGCTTTAAAGGGGGATGACTATTATTTGTCTGAAGCTTTTATCAGTAGAAATAGAAAGAGGCCCTCCCTTACAGCGATGAAAGCGATTGTTGATGCCAAGGGAGAAACGCAGGGTTTCTTGGGGGCAGATTTTGATTTAAATGAGTTGCCTCATAGTACTGAAGAGTATCGGGATGACCAAAAGTGGTTGCAAGTTAAGGGTGACCCTGCCATTCGCAGTGGTGTTTTTTTAACCCAGCGCATTGCCAGTGCAATGGACTCGCAAATCGACGATGTGCTCAGTTTGGTTGAAGAGTTGATTTTGGTGCATGGTGTGTTTCATGCAAAACTCCACTTCTCAAGTAGTCGGGCGACGTTTTGGTTGGTGGACAACCCTTTTGCTTATCAAATTCTCAATTTTGCTGAATTGAGTAACCCTGATATTTGTTTGGCATACCGGCATCAAGAATACTTTGAAAAAGCCATTGTTGAGCCTGAAAAAATTCAGCAAATCTTTCAGCAGTTTAAGTTGCTGCGTTTTGCTGATGAGACGGTGTATTTAAGAGCCGCGTCGTTAAATGTTGTGAATGGGATGGTCGGCCTTAATTTTTCTTGTGACGGCTCCCACTATATGCCGTATGAAGAGTTTTTAGATAAAAATATGGGCTTCTGGTTTGGTGGGTAATTTTACGCACACATTTTGGCATACTTGATATAGCGGTGTGCTCTGATTGAGATTAGGAATGGCTCTTCCATAATCTTAACATCTCGGCGTTTCATTCTGTGGCCCTCAGGCGGTGGCTCATCAGCTAATGGCTTAATGAGTGGTGCGGGTTGTCCTGATTGGGTGGCATAAAAAATAGGGACAACAGCTCGGCGAGTTTGTCTTTTCACGGCAGTACCAATTGCCCATACGATATTGGCTCTAGGATGGACGTGCGGTGGCGTGACGATGGTGAGTGGCTCATCTGCATCTAATTGACTTAATAGTTGTAATTCTTGCTGTATAAACGCTCGCCGACTGTCACTACCCGCTCTATCAAGTAAATTGTGTAATTTTAGCTTGGCGGTCTCAGTGGTGATTTTTTCTGATTTACGGATTCTGGCCCACGTAAAGCCAACGCGTTCTGGCTCATCCGGTAGCACCTCAAACGGGCGCATGATTTGTTTACGGTGTAGCCGAGGGTGGCCGCAAGCGGTGAGTGCGATTTTTACCAATTTCTCGTAGTGGCTTCCGTTGCTGTCCTCAACTTCTAAGGTTTTGTCATCCATTTTGCGGAGGATCTCAGTGACGACTTTCCGTTGCCCATTAAGCAGTTGGACAATCTCTAGTGTTTCAGGTGACGTACCCACTAAGCAGGTGCATGTTTTGGTATTGTTTGCCGCCTGTAAGTCTTCAAAATCAAGCGCGCGGACATGTTCTATGAGTGCGGATCTTGATTCGATGGCGTCACGCGTTTGCCAAACCCAAATAGGGTAATCAGTTTCATCTTTCAGTCTGAGAGTGAGTGCTTGGCTTAAATCTTCCAGATTAGTCAAGGCGGGAGCAAGTTGGGCGCGTAATTCACTTTCGATGCTTGGCATTGTGATTCTTTGATTAAGTTCAATGGTTTAGATCATAAATGAGTGTTGAGCTAATGCCAAGCCTTAATGAGATTCTGTGACTGTGGTCACAAAACCTATGTCAACACATCACACTATTAATGATTAATGTCAAACAAACTAGTAATTTATGAATATAGGGTTTATGCTTTTTTAAACACCTGAAGAAATGCCTTCAGTCAGAGCGTGAGAAATGGATGTCTCGGCTACAGAATGACAAAGTATAAAAGGTGAACATTATGGGAGTAGCCTCCACATCAGCATCGATCTTTTCTAGACCCGCAGCTAAAGTTCAGAAAACTGAGGTAAAGATTTTACTTGAAACGGAACTGACGGATCGTGTTAAAGAAATGAAAATACTGTTGAAAGAAAAAACCGGTTGTTACTTTTCAATTGGGAAAATATGTGAGCTTGCCATTGAAAATGCCTTAAAACAGGCTGAGCGTGAGATTAACAAGGCCGATGACGAGGGTGATGAAATCACCATGTTGTAATGCGTAAGCGTAACGTTTCACCTTCTATGAAAGCCTGGTAATTTATTAGGCCTTTTAGTTGCACGATAACGCGTGTTTTACAGCCATTTTCTGCAACAACCAGTGAGTTAACCGGCCCTTGGTTAACGTGATTAAATTTTCTCTCTAGACCATTTCTAGCTAGGTCAAAGTCCAATGAAATTCGGGATGGCTCGTCTGTTGCAAAATGTTTTGTCAGCAGTGGTTTGCTGGCAAAGCGTAAAATGAGGTCCGTTTCTTTGGTCGAGATGAGCTGTGTTTCGAACGAATCTAAGGATTGTGTATTGCGCTGTAGCATTTCTCTGAGTAGCTCACTTAGCTGTGTCGCCCAGTCTTCAAATGCCGTTTTTGTATGGCCCCACTCAGTATAAGCACCTAATATCGACAGCATAGATCCGATTTTACGGTCGACAATGGCCGCATAGCGCTCGCCGGTGATTGAGTCAGCAAGTTCTCCCTCAATGGCAGCCTCACCAAGGTCAACAGGAACATAAAATAAGGCTTTAGAGATAACGTTAGAGACCACATTTGTGGGCTTAACATCCACAATGGCTGTTCTAATTCTTAAAACATTCGGGCCTTCGAGCGTTGTTATTTCATACTTTTCTTTTAAAACATTGATCATCTCTTGGCGGAAAAAATCAGCCAACTCTTGAACCTCAGGTATTTCTACATCATTGAGCTTGGCTTCAGAGTCTTTTGTAAAACGGACGACGACAGGCTCCACGATGACTTTTTTATATTTTTTCCACAGTGCACAGTCGGTTTCAAAGTAGCGTGTTTCTGGTGAGTCGGGGAGTACCTTTAGCATGGAATAATCGTGCAAGAACCCCGTTTCTTCGACTTTTTTGATACTGCAGCCGGCAAGACTGAGACTTGTGAGCACTAAAATGCTGATAATCAATATTTTCATGGGCATTATTATGGGACAAATTGTTTTAAATTAATAGTCTGTTTGTCTTCTTAACGCCCAATCTAGCAGGCCTGACAATTATTGGCATATTGTCAATATCACAATTTAGAATTAAAATATTAAAGTGATATAAATATAAAGTCTTGTATGTATTCTTGCTTTATCTACAATAGATTATTAATAACATAAAATATTAATTGCGAGGTAAGCATCATGGGTACTTTATTTTCACAATCTAAACGTGCACAAATTACGGTTGAGGTAGATCAAACGTTAGCGTTGCAGATTACACAGCTAAAACGTATTTACAAAGACCGAGGAGAGCGGTTTTCTGTGACAAAGCTAATTGAAACGTCGGTAATGGAGGCTATGGCGAAGGAGGAAGACAACGAGACTGAAGGTACAATGTTTATGTAAGTCATTCGTTTTCTAGGCTTAAAGTTGGGCGTGGCCACCAATGCGTATTCGCTATTGGTGGCTGTTTATAACTAATTTAGTGGCTTAACAAGTTTTCAAGCATTTTTTCATAGATATTAGACAAGCTGTCTAAATCCTTAACGCTCACGCATTCATCAATCATGTGAATGGTGGCGTTAAGCGGGCCAAGTTCCACAACTTGAGCACCCGTCGGTGCGATAAATCGGCCGTCTGAAGTACCACCACTGGTGGATAACTCTGTCTCATAGCCCATTTCATCCTTGATGGCAGCCTGTGTCGCATGAACTAGCTCCCCTTTTGGTGTGAGAAATGGGTTGCCCGAGAGGCGCCAATTGATATCGTAATTGAGCTGATGTTTCTCTAAGCATGCCGTTACTTTTGCCTTGAGCTGCTCGTCTGTCACCTCTGTAGAGAAGCGAAAGTTAAATTGCATTTTAAGCTCGCCTGGGATGACGTTTTCTGCACCAGTACCAGAGTTCATGTTGGCGATTTGGAAGGTCGTTGGCGGAAAATATTCATTGCCTAAATCCCAGGTCATTTCGGTGAGTTCTTGAATGAAAGGGGAGGCTAAATGGATTGGGTTCTGAGCAAGATGAGGATAGGCCACATGGCCTTGTTTGCCTTTAATGGTTAGGTGACCATTAAGCGATCCACGCCTGCCATTCTTTATGATGTCACCAAGCCTATTCGTGCTTGAGGGTTCGCCAACAATACACCACTCATATTTCTCATTTCTTTGCTCTAAGGCTTCAACAACCTTAACGGTGCCGTTGATGCTAGGGCCTTCTTCGTCGCTTGTGATCAGAAAAGCGATCGAGCCTTTATGGTCTGGGTGGTTGCCGACAAACCGTTCGACGGCTGTCATCATGGCAGCAATGCTGCCTTTCATGTCAGCTGTGCCGCGGCCGTAGAGTAGGCCATCTTTGATGGTGGCTTTAAAGGGCGGGCTTTGCCATTTACTTTCGGGGCCTGTAGGCACGACATCTGTGTGGCCTGCAAAGACCAAAACCGGGCCACCGGTTCCGCGGCGAGACCAGATGTTTTTTACTTCTTCAAAAGGCAGGTGTTCCGTTGTAAACCCAACTTTAGCTAAACGCTCTGCCATCATGGCTTGGCAACCTTCATCCTTGGGTGTGACTGAGGCTCGTTCAATTAAATTAATGGTAAGGTCTAGTGTGTCTGACATGGTTGGCCTTTGTAAGCTTAGATGAATAGAGTGCTTGTGTTGAAAGCGAGTGGGTAGTAAGCCATGCCTCACAGCTTACCGGTTTGTTTGGAGTATTGTGCCTATTGAAGGGGGATTCTATAAACACTTGTTACAATCTTCAATGTTTTGAATCAGTTTAATGCGATGAAAGGTGTGCAGGGTCAGGGAAGCAGCTTCTCTAGAAAGATTTAGCATAGTCATCGGCTTTAAAGCCGACTAATAATGTATCTTGTAATTGTAAAACAGGGCGCTTCACAAGCGTCGGGTTGTCGCATAATAAAGCAACGACGTTTTCAGCTGAGACAGACGTTTTGGTATTGTCATCTAAATTGCGCCAAGTGGTGCTGCGCTTATTGAGCAGCACGGCCCAATCAACTTGGCTTAACCAATGATTGATGTGGCCTTCGGTTAAACCATCTGCACGAAAGTCGTGAAAGGTGTATTCCACGTTATGACCTTCAAGCCACTTTCGTGCTTTTTTGATGGTATCGCAATTTTTGATGCCAAACATCGTCACCATTAGATGTCTCGTAGTAACTCGTTAATGCCGACTTTGCCGCGCGTTTTATCATCAACCATCTTAATGATGACGGCACAGTACAAGCTGTGGCTGCCATCTTTTGAGGGTAAGTTGCCAGGAACAACAACAGCACCTGCAGGTACGCGCCCGTAAGTGATTTCACCGGTCATACGGTTGTAAATTTTAGTGCTTTGGCCAATGTAAACGCCCATAGAAATAACGGCATTTTCTTCAACAATCACGCCTTCAACCACTTCTGAACGCGCACCAATAAAGCAATTGTCTTCAATGATGGTGGGGGCTGCTTGGATTGGTTCTAATACACCGCCAATACCAACACCGCCTGATAAATGCACGTTCTTGCCAATTTGAGCGCAAGAGCCAACGGTTGCCCATGTGTCTACCATGGTGCCACTATCAACGTAAGCGCCGATGTTGATGTAAGACGGCATGAGTACCGTACTCGGTGCAATGTATGTGCCCATACGAGCGGTTGCAGGTGGTACAACTCTCACACCACCAGAACGAAAATCTTTTGAGTTATAGTCGGCAAATTTTGAAGGGACTTTGTCATAGTAATTGGTAAAGCCACCTTTAATGAAATCATTATCATTCATGCGGAAGTACAGTAGTACGGCTTTTTTTAACCATTCGTTAACAACCCAGTTGCCACCTTGCTTTTCTGCAACTCGGGCTTCACCAGAGTCGAGCATGGCTATGGCTTGGTCAACCGCATCTTTTACTTGTGGCTCAACGTTGCGGGGGGTAATGTCGCCGCGTATTTCAAACGCATCTACAATAGTTTGGCTGATATCAGACATGCTGCTCTCCAGTGTTATAGTGTTTCTAAACTGCTTTTAATTCGATTGGCAGCATCTAAGCATTCAGCTTCAGTTGCTACCAGTGCTAAGCGTAGTCGGTTTTGCCCAGGGTTGAAACCCTTCACGCTTCGGGATAAATATTGGCCAGGCAATGTGGTGACGTTTTGGCTGGCAAATAGGTGCTGCGCGAACTTTGTATCATCGATGGGCGTTTTTGGCCACAAATAAAAGCTCGCATCAGGTGCGCTTACTTCTATAACAGGGGATAAAATGGCCAGTACTTGTTCAAATTTGGTGCGGTATTTGTCCCGGTTTTCCAGTACGTGCGCTTCATCTTGCCAAGCGGCAATAGAGGCATGTTGGGCAGGGATAGATAAAGTGCAGCCGTGGTAAGTTCGATACTGGTAAAACGCGTCAATAATATCTGCATCCCCTGCGACAAAGCCAGAGCGTAATCCTGGTACGTTTGAGCGCTTAGATAAACTGTTAAAGGCGATGCAGCGTTTGTAGGTGTCGTTGCCCATTGCATGTGCGGCTTCGAGTAGACCCAATGGTGGGTTGGTCTCATCTGGGTAGAGTTCTGAATAGCATTCATCAGATGCGACAATAAAATCGTGTTTTTCTGCGAGCGTTAATACTTGCTCAAAATCAGCTTGGCTCATTACGGCACCCGTGGGGTTGCCAGGAGTGCATACAAACAGCAGTTGGCACCGCTTCCAAATATCATCAGGCACATCACTGTAGTCAGGCTGGTAGTGATTGTCGCTGGTGGTACTTAAATAATAAGGCTGAGCATGAGAGAGGAGTGCTGCACCTTCATAAATCTGGTAAAACGGGTTTGGCATCATGACCACAGGGTTTTGGCTTGGGTCTACGATGGTCTGTGCGATGGCAAATAGTGCTTCTCGAGTACCTGTCACGGGTAATATGTTGCGCTCTATATCAAGGGTATCGCTGGATAAATTAAATCGGTGACAGAGCCAGTTTTGAATAGCTTGCCTAAGTTCAGGTATGGCTTTAGTGGCCGGGTATAGTTCTAACAGATTTATATGTTCGATTAAGGCTTGTTTAATGAACTCTGGAGCCGGGTGCTTAGGGGCACCAATCGATAAAAAGATTGGGGACAAATTGGCCGGCGGTGCAATGCCTGCTTTGAGGGTTTTTAAACGCTCAAATGGGTAAGCTTGTAAGTGCGCTAAATCTGGGTTCATGTGGCCACGGGTGCAAATATCGAAAAGGGCGTAGTATAGGGGAAGATGTGGTTGTCGTCCAAAAAATTACTGGTAAACTCAATGGTTAAATCCAACTCGCACAGGAAGTTTCAGTGGCCATCTTAAGAATTCATCATTTCAGTCTCTTGGTTAAAGATATTTCTGTGAGCATCCACTTTTATCAAAATGAATTAGGCTTAACGTTAAACCCGAGCCGGCCTGAAATGGGGTACAACGGCGCTTGGTTTGATGTTGGTGTACAGCAAATTCACCTGTTAGAATTACCCACGACTCACCAGTGCGATCCAAACTTACATGGCGGTCGAGATTATCACGTCGCTTTTCATGTTGATGACCTTGAATGGATTAAGTGCAAGTGTGAGCAATTGAAGTTGCCGTTTACAGTGAGTAAGTCAGGCCGTAAAGCGTTATTTACACGCGACCCTGATGGTAATGCCTTGGAATTTATTGAGCAAAATTAAGTGAACCACCCGGAATTTTTAAGTTGGCAAGCCAAATTAGCCAGCGTGATGTATAAAGACAAACATGGCCTTTCAAGGCAGTTGCACCGACTAAAAAAACAGCCTTCAGAGACGGGGCAAGTTAAACTTGTTCAACAATTTGAACATGCGCTTAAGCGTTATGACGCGCGTTTGAAATCAGTGCCAACACCTACTTTTGATAATGATCTGCCGATTAACCAGCGCCGTGATGAAATTGCTAAGCTCATTAGTGAGCACCAAGTGGTGGTTCTATGTGGTGAAACAGGTTCTGGCAAAACCACACAACTGCCTAAGATCTGTTTATCCATTGGCCGGGGGGTTGCTGGCGCCATAGGTCACACTCAGCCTAGAAGGGTTGCCGCCAGGAGTGTTGCCGCTAGAATTGGCGATGAGCTGAAAGTCGGCAATAACTTGGTCGCTTGTAAAATGCGCTTTACTGACCAAAGTCAGGCTGACACGTTAGTGAAAGTCATGACTGATGGTATTTTGTTGGCCGAGACACAATCTGATCGATATTTTAATCAATACGACACGCTCATTATTGATGAAGCACACGAGCGTAGTCTTAATATTGATTTCCTGTTGGGCTACCTGAAAACGCTCTTACCTAAAAGACCTGATTTAAAAGTCATTATTACCTCCGCAACTATCGACCCTGAACGTTTCGCGAAGCATTTTGCAGGCGCGCCCATTATTGAGGTGTCTGGTAGAACTTACCCTGTTGAAACACATTACCTTACCGAGGCCCAATGTGATGACAAACTGCCGTGGTTGCAATTGGTGCAAGAGGCAGTCGAAGAGATTAGCCGCAATGATCGGGGAGATATTTTAATCTTTTTGGCCGGAGAGCGGGATATTCGGGACTGTGCAAATCAGTTACGCAAGTGCCAGCTGCAAGATACCGATGTATTGCCAATGTATGCCAGGCTCAACGTCGCTGCACAACAAAAAATACTGAAGCCTGGAAAGCGCCGGCGGATTATTCTGGCGACCAATGTGGCTGAAACATCGATAACAGTGCCAGGTATTCGATATGTCATTGACCCTGGTTTTGCTCGAGTCAGCCGTTATAGTGTCCGTTCTAAAATCCAGCGTTTACCGATTGAGAAAATCTCTCAAGCGAGTGCTAACCAGCGAATGGGGCGTTGTGGTCGAGTCTCTGCGGGTATCTGTTATCGATTGTACTCAAAGGCTGATTTTTTAGCGCGAGATGAATTCACAGACCCTGAGATTCGTCGAACCAATTTAGCGGCAGTGATCCTGCAACTATTGTCATTGAAGCTCGGTGATGTCCGTTCATTCCCATTTATTGAGCCACCTGACGGTAAAAGTATTAACGATGGGTATAAACTGCTACATGAATTAGGCGCAGTCGACGACCAGAACACGATGACCAGTATTGGTCGGCAGCTTTCAAAGTTGCCGATGGATCCTAGGCTGGCTCGAATGATTATTGCCGGTCATCAGCATAACTCGCTGACAGAAATTTTGATTATTGTTAGCGCGATGTCGATTCAAGACCCTCGTGAAAGGCCTCTTGAAAAACAACAAGCTGCAGATGCCGCACATGAAAAATTTCGAGATCAAAAATCAGATTTCATGAGTTACCTGACGATGTGGCAATTTTTTCATACGCAATCTCAGAAAGTGTCCAACAGTCAGTTACGAAAAATTTGCCAGAAAAACTTTTTATCTTTTATTCGTATTAGAGAGTGGATTGAAGTACACCGACAGCTGGTTTCTGTCTGTAAAACCATGAGCATGAAAACCAGCAGTACCAAGTCGAATTATGATGCGATCCATATATCATTGCTGTCAGGTTTATTAAGTCACGTTGCTTTAAAAGATGAAAAGCAACAGTTTATTGCGGCACGGCAACGCAAAGTGCAAATATTTCCGGGTTCTGGTTTGGCAAAGCAGCCACCTAAGTGGATTATGTCGGCAACGTTGCTTGAGACCAATAAGCTGTACGCACATACCAACGCTAAAATTAATCCTGATTGGGTTGAGCCTATCGGATCTCACATTGTTAACCGCAGCTATTCGGAGCCTCATTGGCAAAATAAGCAACAACAAGTCGCTGCATTTGAACAAGTGAACTTAATGGGGCTTATTCTTGTGGCTAAAAGGCGGGTGAACTATGGCCCAATAGACCCTAAAGTCGCACATGATGTTTTTATCCGTGATGCATTGGTTGGGCAAAAATTACATTCACGAGAAAAGTTTTATCAACATTATCTCAAGTTGCTTAAGCAAATTGAAGATTTAGAAAATAAGTCCCGTAGGCGTGATGTTTTAATTGATGAGCAGTCCATTGTCAGCCGATTTAAACAAGATATTCCTGAGCGTATTTACAGTACAAAAAATTTCCATCAGTGGTTAAAAAAAGCAAAGCAAAAAGACCCTGAGTTATTGATGTTAACTCAATCTGAGTTGATGGTGCACAGCGCAGATTCAGCCGGTGAAGCTCAGTTTCCCAACCATATTGTGGTGGGTGTTAACATGCGGCTGAAGGTCACTTATGCATTTACCCCTGGTGAAAAACAAGATGGCATGAACATCTGGTTGCCTCAAATTTTGTTATCACAAGTCAAATCTGAATGGTTTGAGTGGCTAGTCCCCGGGTTATTGCTGGAAAAGGTGACGGCACTTATTAGGGCATTACCAAAAAGTATTCGAACGTCTTTTGTCCCTGCGCCACAATATGCACAAACGTGTTTGGCCGAATGTGATCGACATAAAGGCTCTCTGTATCAGCAGTTGTCTAAGGTGATGTATGACCTGAAGCGCGTAAAAGTGACCTCTGAGCAATTGCAAACAGCCGATATTGATCCGTACTTTCGCCCTTATTTCCAGATTATTGATGAGCAGCAAAAGGTGGTTGGTCAAGGTCGTGATTTGGGCCAATTACAATCGGGTCTAAAAATGGACGATGTTGTCGTGAGTGTTAACAAGCACCCGCTGGAACAGACGGGCCTCACTGAATGGTTGAATCCATTACCAAGCTCGGTGGCTTGCGAGCAAGCAGGCGTAAAATATGCTGTTTTTCCTGCACTAGTGGCTGAAGGGAAGACGGTTGGTGTGCAATTGTTTTCTAGTGAATTACTGGCTCAGGCAAGCATGCAAAAAGCGTTGATTCAGTTAGCAGGAAGTGCGTTATCACAACCACTGAAATATCTCAGTAAAGAGCTTAAAAAGTCTGGGCAGTTGTTTTTACTGTATTCAAATTTGCCACATCACCCTAAAGCTCAGGATAAATCACAGAGTAACCAAGTAAAATGGTTGTCGGACATTAATGATTGGATTTTACAGCAATCTGTATTGAGCCCAATGCCAGGCTCCCCTGCAGAGCTCAACCAACGCTTAAAACAGGCGCAAACTGAGCTGGTCGCACAAGGGCAAGCATTGGCTAAAACATTAATTCAAATATTGACCGGTTATCAAGTGGCTAAAAAAATAATCAAAAAGAAGCAAAGCTTGCGGACAATGGAAACTATGATGGATTGTCAACTACAACTGGACAACTTGTTATATCAGGGTTTTTTGAGTAAAACACCGAGCCAGTGGTTGAACCGGATTCCTGTTTATTTGCAGGCTGTTGAAAAACGGGTCGAAAAAGCTGAGCGTGATGTTGTCAGAGATCGTGAGTATCGTCTTGAGATTGAACCGCTGTGGGCAAACTACGAAAAAAAGGTGGCTTTTGATGACGTGGTTGACCGAGAGTGGGAGAGTTATCGGTGGCAACTAGAAGAGTTGCGCGTATCGCTTTTTGCACAGCCCTTGAAAACGCTGAACCCAATCTCAGTCAAACGGTTTAAAAAAATGTTTCTTGAGGTGATGTAATTTCTTTTTTGCCATCAGCAATGGCTTTCGTGATGGCACGCTCAACAGATTTGGTGATGGAGAAATATTTCCCTTTAGATTCAAACTGTTGTTTTAGTATGGCCACTTCGTTAACTAAACTCTCGTTAAGCTTTACAGTGACAGGAAGTTTTGGTTCTGATTGTAAAACTGTGCCGTTCATAATGCGGTTCCACCCTTTGCATTGATAAGATAAAACTAATATTACAAGTCGGTGATGAAAACGGCAATAACTCTCCTAGATCTTCCGATGAAGTGCCTCTTTTTACGTATAAATGGTCGTAATATTCATTAAAGTGAATTAATTAATAAATATGTTTGCTACGGATTGCTTTAAAACTGCGTGAATGGCCATCGTCAGTTGGGACAATTCTTCTTGGCTGATGATAAAAGGTGGCATGAGGTAAATGAGTTTGCCAAATGGGCGAATCCAAACACCTTGTTGAACCAATAAATCTTGAATCACGGCCATGTTAACCGCGTGCTTGCACTCAACAACGCCAATCGCGCCGAGTACCCTGACATTTTCAACACATGCAAGGTCAGCACACACATTGAGTTGCTGCTTTAACTGCTGCTCTATTCGAATAATATTGTTTTGCCAGGGGGAGCTGAGTAGTAGATCAATGCTGGCGATGGCTGTGGCACACGCTAAAGGGTTGGCCATAAAGGTTGGGCCATGCATAAATACACCCGGCTTGGCTTGGTCGATACTATCGCTTATGTGTGCTGTGGTCAGCGTTGCGGCAAAAGTCATGTAGCCACCAGTGATGGCTTTTCCGATGGTCATAATGTCTGGTGTGATACTGGCATGTTCACAGGCGAATAACTTGCCTGTTCTGCCGAAGCCTGTGGCAATTTCATCGGCAATCAACAGGACTTGGTGTTTTTCACAAAGCTGTTTTAAAGCCGATAAATACTCTGCGCTATAAAAGCGCATGCCACCGGCACCTTGTACAATGGGTTCAATAATGACCGCAGCAATTGTGCTGTGGTGTGCTTCGAGCAACTGCGTGAGTTCTGTTAAGTCATCACTGACAAGCGGCTCGCCAAAAGGTGTTTTTGGCGCTGGCGCGAAAAACTGTCTCTGTAAGCTGTCTTTAAATAAGCTGTGCATTCCGGTGATCGGATCACACACAGACATGGCGGCAAAGGTGTCACCATGATAGCCCTGGCGAACGGTTAAAAATTGCTGTTTATTTGGGAAGTTCTGGCTGTGCCAATATTGAATGGCCATCTTTAAGGCAACTTCAACAGCCACTGAGCCTGAGTCTGAAAAAAACACAGACTGTAAACCTTCAGGCGTTAATTCGACCAACTTTTGGGCAAGCGTGGCAGCAGGTTTGTGGGTTAGGCCACCAAACATAACGTGTGCCATGCTTTGTAGCTGGGTTTGAATCGCTTGGTTTAAAACAGGGTGGTTATAGCCGTGAATGGTGCACCACCAGGATGACATACCATCAACAAGTTGCCTGCCATCCTCTAATGTGAGCATGCAGCCGTTGGCATGACTAATGGGGTATGTCGGTTGTTCGCTGTGCATGGCGCTATAAGGGTGCCACACGTAGTCTTGGTCTGCTTGTATCCAATTGCTCATCGCTGATCACAGTGCTCATTGTTGTTAGACGGGTCAATAATAGAATAATCGGCTTTGTAATAACACTGGCAAGGTATGGCGGTTTCATGTTGAGAAGTAGCGTGTTTTCTTTGTTATTGATAGTGGTTAATCTCAGGGCGTTAACTATACTATTTTTTGTGTAGTATTTCTCTCGTAACCCTTATGCGTGCTGATTATTTTATGGAAAAACTGAGCTGGTTTAATTCTTTACCCTTTGCGAATAAGTTAGTGACCCTATATGTAGCTACCCTAATCCCTACAGGGGTGCTGGCTACGGAATACATCGCTTTGCTATACCAACAAGAGTCAGGGTTTTCTCATGCCGTACTGTACCCTGTTGCGGGTATCGCTTTGATGTTTGTTTTTTTCACAACACTGGTTTGGATGATATTTAAAAGCCATCATGTACTCATTAATCAATATATAGATGGTTTATCAAAGCTATCTAATGGTCATGTTGTTTCATGGCCGGTGAATCAGCCAGGTATCGAGGGAAAAGCGGCAGAAGTGATGAGTGTGTTGAATGTACAGCTGACTCACAAAAAGCGCTTGGGCAGGCTCAATGGTTGAGGTTTCTGATGCCGCTCAAGAGCTCACTGGTATTGCTAAAAAAGGCAGTACCGAGGTGGAAAAACAAATTGAAGGTGCCTCTACGATTGCCGGTTCTGTCAACAAAATTTCAGATAATATTGCCCAAGCGGCAGAGAGTGCTGAGCAGCTCAATGTGATGTCACAAGCGTCCTTTGATTGTGCCAAGCGGGGCAAAAAAATGGTCCAGGCAATGTTTACAGAGCTAAATAATATTAATCAGGTGGTTTCTGATACTACGGACACCACGCAAGTACTCAATACCCGGTCAGATGAAATCAATCAAATTGTGGATGTGATCCAATCTATTGCAGAGCAGACAAATTTGCTGGCCTTAAATGCAGCCATTGAAGCCGCGCGGGCTGGAGAACAGGGGAGAGGGTTTGCTGTAGTTGCTGATGAGGTAAGAAGTTTGGCGTCACGAACACGTAACTCAACCATAGAAATTGGTGATTTAGTCCAATCAATCCATGGAGAGGTGAATAAGATTGTGGATGGTGCCGGGGCAATTCAATCCGGGTTTGTTGATGTGATTGAGATGTCCGAGCAAGCGGAGCAGGCATTGGTGACCATTAATGATCAATCACAACAAGGGTGGGATAAAATTAGCTCAATTACCTCTGCGCTATCTGAGCAGAGTAAAGCCAGTGCAGATATTTCACACCATTTGAATTTATTTGAGACAATAGAGAGGGAAAACGGTGCCTTATTAAATGATATTCGGTTAACGGCAGATTACCTTTTAGTACTGGCTAAAGATGAGAAAAATAGGAAAGGGGCTTGAGCATGAACATTTTAATAGCATCAATCTTTTCTATTGTGGGTGTTCTTTTTTATATGACCTGAATTCGTATGATAAGTGCATGTCCTCTGGTCGTAGCTAAATAAAAACACCTATAGAGTAAAGTAAGACTCAGGTGTAAAGTAATAAGCTACCAAACACATTACAGAGGCCAATATGACCTATAAACACCTGAATCTTGCAGAAAGATATTATATCGAAATTT
>JABHGC010000121.1 GCA_018672285.1 Methylococcales bacterium | reverse complement strand
TCGGTGTTCATCTTCACCGGAATACGCAATACCACTTGGCTTAAATGCTTTTTACTACTGGTGACTTCAGGGTACTCTTTTGCCAAAGATAAAATCGCATTCACACCAATATCGTGTACCAAGCCTGCTAACATCGCATGATCAGCATGACAATTCTCCGCATGCAATGCGACCACATAACTCATTACAGCAATATCAATGCTGTGCTCCCACAGCTGGTACATCCTAATATTGATGAGTGAGTCATCAGATTTAAACAATTCATTCAATGCAAAAGTACACACCATGTCCATCACGGTGTTCAAACCGATACGAGACAATGCCATTTCTAATGTTTTGACCGCATTCCCTCTAGAGTAATAGGCACTACTCGCCACCTTGATCATTTTAGTGGTCATCACAGGATCCATCATGACTACGTCGGAAATCCCTTTGTAATCAGAATGCTCATCCAATAACTTATCACGAATTTTCATCGCCACAGCAGGCAAACTAGGCAACACATAATCTTGATTATTGAGCCGGACAAGCAAATCAAATAGAATATGACTCTCTTCTATTTCAGACTCTGAAATAGGCTCATAGATCTCGTACTCATCATCCCGGTGCTCAATCGTATTTTGCTCAAGTACCGCGACACTCACTTGCAATAAAACCACATCTTGAACAGAAATAACTTTGTATAAACTGGGGTGATTAGAAACCAGGACTTCTTTCGAACGTTTATCTCCGGCTTTAACACGCGTTTTAGAATGGCCAACCTCAGGGTCTAATAGCAACTCACCTTCTAGCAAAAAATACATATTTAACTTATCGAGAAACCCTTTGCGAGCGATGACTTTTTTATTCGCAGGCTTAACCTTCTTAGCTCCCTGCATCACTGATTCTATCTGATTATCAGTGAGATATTGAAAGACATCAAAGTGCCTTAATTTTTCTATTGCTACCTTCATAAAGTTACTTTTCCTTGCCTGTCAATGAGTATAGACCAGATGCACCATTTCTTGATCTAAGACAATCAAAGGCGCAGCTGTGAAGCGTATTCTGAAGATAGAAAAAATGCTTTTCATGACAAAATTAGGAGAGCCATTATGAACACACTCACTGACACCCCTCTCGAGTTTCACTATGGCGCAGCCACGGATCTCCTTGCCAATTCCTCACTTGGCGTTGAACTCACTATGGAGCAATGTGCATCCCTCAGTAGTGTTGTCAGAGTAAGCTGCCTTAAAGATGGGCAACTTCTTATCGCAGAGCAAGAAGTTAACGAAGATATCCACGTCATTATTGAAGGTGAGCTAGGCGTTTTTAAAGTCACGGCAGGCGGAGATAAAACACTATTGCACACACTCAAAAAAGGCGACATGGCAGGCGAGTTAGGGTTTATTGACAATACACCACATGCTGCCAGCTTATACGCTAATGGCATGACCACCATTTACAGTATTTCGAGAACTGATTTAGAGTCGTTTATATATACTGACTCAGACATTGTGTACAAAGTGATGAGGGCAATCACACGGACTGTACACAGCATACTAAGAACCATGAACAATGAGTATATTGAGTTGCTTAATTACGTCACTCATCAACATGGCCGCTATTAAATTGTCAGCCTCATAGCCACTCACTGAACATTAGAGTGGCTTCATTTTATCCACAGCACCCATAACAACCCTACCCTCTTCAACCCAGCCAATGCATTTTACCCCAGGAACGCAAACGAAGGTTTTAACTGCATCCTTCGATAAAGCCTGACACATCGCTTTGCTCGTTGACACGGAATGAAAGCCAAGGAGTGAAGCCCGAGATCTCACGCCATCTGCAGAAATGTTCCGGCTTTTTCTAATTTCAAGCAGCATACGCATTGCGCCATGCCCACCAGATTCGCAAGCCACAAACCGTGCGTCAAGCGCAAGTGGCTTAGCATTAGCCTGGACAAAACCGTAAGCTGAATAGCCCGCACCAATAATAAATACCAACACCATTGGCAGCACGGCCACGCCAGTACTGAGCCCATTCTGACGCCGCCTTTTTGAGTTAACCTTAGCCACGATGACAGCAAGCAGCATAATCACCAAACCAAAAACAACGGTGAAATAACTATTCGCAGTCGCTGTCGCAAGCTCACCTGACATAGAAAGATAGATGTTCGCCCACTCCAGCATTGTTAACTCCCATTTTGATGACAAAAAAATCAATGTATTAAATTTGGCTATGTATTTTCTACAGCAACCATTTAAGCTACACTTTATAAATAGCCTAAACAATGAAAAACAGAATGGATAACAAAACCTATATTGCTGGCCGAGATGCTCGTGCGGATATTCTTCTAGAGGATAGCAACATCTCTCGTTGCCACATGCAACTTGTGGTCTTATCAGAGACAGAAGTTGAAATAACTGACCTCAATTCCACCAATGGTGTGTTTGTTGTTCATGGCGATGAACAAGAAAAAGTCCTTAAAGCGATCATCCCTATTGATACCATCATCATTATTGGCAAAAGCTATAGAACTAGCCCCCAAGCCCTCCTTGAGCTAATGAAATCAGGCCGCAGCACCTTTAAATCAACCAGCCAAACCTCTTTTAGTGACGCCCCATAACACCGACTATTTACCTTAAAACTCAGTCAGCGGCCACACATCAAATGCAGGTTCCTCATAAGGGTGTGCTTTTCTTAATGCCGCCACAGCCGGTTTGATTAGATCATCGGCAACCACCAGCTCTAGCTTATACTCCACTACCGTTTCAAGCGACTCCCGCTCACCAATATAAGGTGTACTGTGCGCTAAAGGCCGAAACTGTCCGCTGCCCAATGTTTGCCAACTACAACAATCATACGCCCCTATTTTACCTGCCCCCACAGCAAAGAGGGCCTCTTTAACCACCTCTATGTGGCTCTCAGGAATAAAAACACAGAGTTTATACATGAAAAATTCAACCTTTTGTCAATATATTAGAAAATTCGCATTTGAAATAACCGTTCATCCCGATTTATAATACGTTCATTATTTTATTATATAACAATTATACGGATTTGATTCGATGAACAAGTTATTGACCCTGGCATTGTTATTTCTCAGCAGT
The DNA here is from genome assembly GCA_018672285.1 of Methylococcales bacterium. Lineage (GTDB taxonomy): Bacteria > Pseudomonadota > Gammaproteobacteria > JABHGC01 > JABHGC01 > JABHGC01. The sequence continues at coordinate 2,955 of JABHGC010000121.1, read as the reverse complement.
ACAACCCTACAGGCAAACACCCCCTGTGTTGGTTGTACCCCATCACCCAATATCACCATTGTCATTGTGACGTCAGAGGGCCAGTCAGCACAAGATATTGCCCAAGCAGTTTCCAACCAGTTAGCAAACCTTTCGTTGAACAATACGATCACATCAACATTGGTATCAACAGAACAAAAAAATTCTTTTGATTTGTCCCTGCCCAATGAAAACCTGACCTCATTACCAACAGCGCCAGATCCAGTGCCTTTTTTAACGCTACCGCCTCCACCACCGTTACCCCCTCAAGTGGCACCAGTCTTAAGTCAAACTATCATCAACCAATATGGATATGATGCAATGAACTGTATCGTTAATGCCAACCACGTTGGCACTGAGTACTTGACCGAGTACAAAGACGATAAAGGTGAGCTGTTTTACTTTAGGGACATCGTCACTTTAAGGCGCTTACTCAAACCCAAAAGTGTTGCCAACAATTTTTTACTGCCAAGCGCCTCGGTACATTAACCTTTCAATGAAGCCAAGCAGACAACAACACCGGTAATGCGGTTTCGACTTTCAGTATTCTTGCACCTAGCTGGCATCCTTTGGCACCTGCACTTAAGAGTAAATTCACCTCATAAGGCGTAAAGCCCCCTTCTGGCCCAACCACGAAAGTCACAGGCTTTTCCTGGGAAAGCAAGTGGCAAGCGTCTCCCAGTTTTGGGTGGGCTAACACACACTGGCGCTGCACAATCTCTCCAGGTAGAATATCCTCAACAAATGGCTTAAAGCCTTTATGCAGGGTTATCTCTGGCGTGAGCGTATCTTTGCCTTGTTCTAAACCCAGTATTAGCTGCTGCCTCAATACCTCAGGTTGTAACGCTGGTGACTGCCAGTAGCTTTTTTCCACTTTCTGACTATTAATTAAAAACACCCGCTTTACCCCTAAAGAGGCAATAGATTGTAAAATGCGCTTAAGCATTTTTGGCCGAGGCAATGCCAATACAATATGTACCTCAGCAGGTATCGGCGGCTCGTCACTCAATGATACGGTTAGCGCAACAGAGTCATCCGATATCTTTTCTACAACAGCCGTGCCCATCAATCCTGATAAAACACCGACGCTAATGACATCACCTAACTTAACCCGTTTAATGGTCACAAGGTGGCTATAACGCCGACCTGAAATAGACACGGTATCATCAGAGATAAAATCAGAAGGTTCAAGCAGAAGTATGTTCAACGGAGGATGACTCAGAGGTAAAACCGCGAGCATACCAGAGTTGGTATGCTCGGTTGTATTATTTTGCGAAATAATCTTTAAAAATGAAGAAATAGACAGAGTTTGACCCCGGCGTTAATAACCCTCGCTGAGGCTTTTCAAAATACGTGTACTCGGCAATATTATTGGCAAATGAATACTCTTTAAATTGCTTACCATCTTTCACTTTGGCCGCTTTCTTTAAATCATCCACCGTAATATTGGCATTTTTTGCCATGTAATCTCGTCGATCCCCTTCTGTCCAACTGTGCTTGATTTCATCATAATCAGCAGGATTACGCCACTCACCCACCACAGCAGGACCAAAGTGCCAACCGACAACATATAAGTCATTACCATGTCGCTCTACATCTTTGACCGCATCAAAGGATTTTGGGTTGGTTCCGGTAAAGAAAAAATGCTCTCGCTTTAGGCTGCCTTCTTTATCTAGCAACAGCATAAAGCCATCACCAAAACTATCGACATGTGTATGCGTGCCTGAAAAGCCCACTTTCCCTGCCAACATTAAATCATCACCAACAAATTTCACCACATGCGTTTGGGTTCGATCATTTGAAACGCCCGCATTGTAACGGCGAACCCATTCCATTTTTCCTTTTTGAGTATTGTATTTGTGTAGCTCTGAATACGTACTGCCACCATGAATATCCGCCACGACGTACAGGTCTTCACCTTTAATGGCCATTGAAGGAAAGTTAGAGCCCCGAGGCAAAGGGATTGTTTTTGCCCAGTTGACCGCATAAGACTGGCCATCAAAATCAAGCTTCATTAATAGCCCAGGGCCACCATTACCAACCCAGCCCCCAACATAAAGTGCATTGCCTGTAGGGTCTATGGCTAGGCTATATAAACGGTCGTTATAACCACGACTCGGGTCTAGTGCAACTCTTGCCTTGGTCTCCCCTGTTTTTGCATCTAAAGCAATCACTAAGGTTTGCGATTCACCCGAGGTAACACCAACTATGTGCACCACCCCATTCTGGACTTTTACCGCATGAAATTCTGCCGCACTGCTGCCTCGATTTTTCCAATTAGGCCGATAGTGTTTATTCCATAACAACTCACCTTTGGGATTAAACTTTAACGCAATACCTGCATACAATTTTTGATGGCTTTTACCTCTTCCGACCACATAAATATTACCCTCTTCATCCATTGCCACCATCGCGGGCTGACCATCACCCTCGGTGTTTTCATCGTGAGCATGAATACCGTCATCTTGTTTACCACCGTAGGTGATCATCCATTCCATATTGCCATCAGGCTTCATTTTAGAAAGGAAAATATCGCCATAAAAAGTATCGTGATAACCCTTTGTTTCACCTGCTATATAAGCATTACCGGCCTTATCCACCACCATACCAGCCGGCATATCCATTTTTTTACTACCAATCAGGCGAGCAGTTGTAGGGTTTAGGCAAGAACGCTTTTCAGGCAACGGCACCCCGCCATTAGAACCTGCTGGCGTGGCTCTATCACCATCAGCACCATGACACTCAGTATCACTGGCAAATACGTTTAAGCTAGCGAGCGCCAAGCCTGCCGTTAGGGTTAATGCACTTAACTGTAGAGTAGACATTGATGTCTCCTTTTATTTAAATTAATAAAATGCAAGGAAACATAATGCCCCTCACAGAACCGTACTTGAAGATTTCCCTCATACGGCTCTTCAACTTAATTCACATACTTAT
>JABHGC010000144.1 GCA_018672285.1 Methylococcales bacterium | reverse complement strand
TTTCCTCCATTCTCGCTCAAGGCATTCTCCGCTATAAAAAATCTCAAGGAAACAGCAAGACTTCTCTCGACTTCTGCCCCACAGAGAGCGTTCATGGTGACCGTTATCAAAGCGGAGATACACTATGAGACCTCAACAAAACACACAAAACAAAATCATGGCGCAGCTAGCGGACCTACAGTTAAAGGCAACAGAAGAGCTAAGATCACAATGGCAAGACCTATTCAACAAGCCTGCACCTCGATGTCACAAATTCTATTTAATCAGCAGGCTATCGTACCGTATTCAAGAATTAGCCCTTGGCGGATTATCAGAACGTACCAAAACCCAACTGGAAGACATGGTCAAAAACAAAGCAGATAAAGGTCATAAAAAAGACAATCGGCCACCGGTTGGTACAGAGCTTATCAGGCGGTACAAAGGCGTTGATCACCACGTCACCGTGTTAATTGAAGGGTTTGAGTACCAAGGCCAAAACTACAAAAGCCTTTCTAAAATAGCCAGAAAAATTACTGGCACACAATGGAATGGGCCGCTATTTTTTGGATTGAGAGGTAATGCATAATGAACCATGCAGTCACAATGAGTAGTGCGGCACAGCTAAAACGGTGTGCTGTCTATACTCGAAAATCAACTGAGGAGGGGTTGGATCAAGAGTTCAACTCTATTGATGCACAGCGAGAAGCAGGGATGGCATTTATTGAGTCGCAGCGGCATGAAGGTTGGGTTGCGGTTAATGACCATTATGATGACGCCGCGTTTTCAGGTGGCAACATGGAAAGACCTGGACTAAAACGACTATTAAAAGACATTGAAGCGGATAAAGTTGACTGCATCGTCACCTATAAGATTGACCGATTAACACGGGCATTGCCAGATTTTGCCAAAATGGTGGAGATATTTGATGAACACAACGTCTCATTTGTGAGTGTCACGCAGCAATTTAATACTACAACGAGCATGGGGCGTTTGACGCTCAATATACTTTTATCATTCGCCCAGTTTGAAAGAGAATTAACCTCTGAACGTATCAGAGATAAATTTCTAGCCTCAAGAAAGAAAGGTATGTGGATGGGGGGAAGTGAGCCGCTGGGTTATGTTGTTGAGGATAAAAAACTCAAAGCTCATAAAGAAGAAGCCGGGTTAGTTCAATTCATTTTCAAGCGGTTCACACAAACAGGCTCCACAACCTTACTTGCCAAAGAGCTAAATAAAAAAGGCCACACAACCAAAAAACGAGTATTGAAAAGCGGAAAAGAACAAGGCGGCCAGCCATTTAATAAAGGTAGTTTGGCCAAAATACTGCATAACGTCACCTATGTTGGCAAAGTAGCTCATAAAGGCAATGTGTACGATGGCATGCACGAAGGTATTATTGAAGAGCGGCAGTGGGATCAAGTGCAAAGTATCTTCAAACAGAACGACAGGGGCCGAAGCAATAACACAAAAATGAACACATCGGCGTTATTGACAGGGTTGCTCTACACCAAAGATGGTCACGCCATGTCACCAACGCACACACGAAAAAAGGGCAAGCAGTACCGGTATTACACAACGGCAAAAGCCATCAAGCATGGCTATGGTGAGTGTGATCTGCGGCAAATTCCTGCGGGTGAGATTGAGGAAATTGCGATTAATCAAATTCACGAGATACTAAAAACACCTGAAGTTATTATGGGAACAGTAAAAGCGGCTGAGGGTAATGTGAGCGAAGGAGAGGTGGTTGCCGCTGTAAGCAGGTTAGAGCCTGTATGGCAGCAGTTGTTTCCAACAGAGCAGGCTAGGGTGCTTTCATTGTTGCTAACCAAAGTGATTGTTGACGTGGATGGTATTGATTTTTATATCAGGCTTAACGGGCTGGCAAGCTTAGCAATTGAAGTCGAAAACCAAATTATTGAGCCTGCCGCCAACGATGATGATAAAACCTACCATGTTCACGTACCAGTAACGTTAAAGCGTCGTGATGGACGGAAGAGGGTGGTTGTGCCTGATGATGAAGAGTTTCTACCTGCACAAAAGCCAAAACCACTGACAGGTCTACAAAAGGCGTTGATACAAGCGTACCGTTGGCAGGGGTGGTTGGATGAGGGGAAATATCGGTCTACTGCCGCGATAGCGAAAAAAGAGAAAATAGATCCGAGCTATGTGCAGCGGATTCTGAAATACGCGCAACTAGCTCCTGATATGGTTGAGGCGATATTGCATGACCAGGTGGCAGATGGAGTTGCTGCTCGTAATTTGAGTGGGAATATTCCGGTTGTTTGGAGTGAGCAACAATTCCTGTAATTTTAGTCAGGTGCGAAAAAATGCAGGAGTAGGTTAATATTCATTTGATGGTATTAGAATAATTAGGCGAGATTTCGCATGAAAAACTGAATTTTGATAATTTTAAGTGGCAAAAGTATTGTCGGGGATTATTTCAGGCACCGATTTCTGCTTCAATCAGTAATTCGCCAGCCACAGGGCGTTCATTACTTTTCCTCCCAGCAATTTATTTTTATATTATGCTTTCCACTAAAGTGGTTTACTAATTCAGACTCTGGTAGGGGTCGTTGGAAATAGAACCCTTGCATATTTTTGCAGCCAATATGCAACAGTTCTGTGTACTGTTCGGCAGTTTCTATGCCATGAACTGTGATTCGTGTTTTGTCTTGATCAATAGAGGCAATTGCCTCTATTAGCCTTTTGTTTTCGTTGTAAGCTTTTTGTTCGTCCCCCATCTTTTGTAGTTCAAATAGGTTGAGTTTGATCGCATGGACAGGCAGTCGGCTAAACATGCCAGAGCATATGCCTTCTACTGTGCAGTTATCAATGACTAACGTTAACCCTAGTTCATGAAATGCTTTCCATCGTTGCTCATATTGCCGGTTCAATAGTACTTGTTCTGCAACTTCAAATTCAATCATACTTTTAGGAATGTTGTTTTCCTGGAGTTGATTAAATAGTAATTCAGGTGTGGCGGGGTTTTCGAGTAATTGTTCCGATAGGTTGATCGAGAAACGGGTATCTTCTAGTGAGGTATCTAGCTGAGATTTAATGACTTTTAAAGTCTGCGCAATGATCCATTTATCAATGCTTGGCATGACACCAAGCTCTATCGCCTGAGGGATAAATTGACCGGGCGGCATGGGCCCAATCATCGTATGGTTCCAGCGAATGAGTGTTTCAAAAGCAAATATTGATTTTTTAACGACGTTGCACTGAGGCTGAAACATTAAGCGAAATTGTTTGTCTTCCATCGCTTGGTAGAGCATCGATTTGGTGATTGTGGTCGATTTGAGTTGCTGCATACGAGGCTGAGCTTTAAGGCCCATGCCAAAGTTCGATAAGCAGACACGGTTTCTACCTGAGTCCTTAGCTTCATACAGTGCATCATCAGAGGCATGGAGCAGGGTGTCGAAATTCAGGTTATCTTCGCTAGTTGGAATGCAAGTTGCCATGCCTAAACTAATGGTGACATACGGAGACGCTGTTGTTGTCGCTGCAGGCATTGCTAGTAATTCAATGGCCACTCGTACAGCCTCTGCCATTTTCTCTGCACCTGCGATGTCCGTCATTGGCAAGACCATGCTGAATTCTTCCCCGCCATAGCGTGCAGCAAAGTCAGTAGGTCGCTTTAGCGTTTTACCGAATACTGAGCCAACAGCTTGCAGTACATCGTCTCCCGCTTGGTGGCCAAAGGTGTCGTTGTAACTCTTAAAAAAATCGACATCAATCATGACCAAGGAGAGTGGTGCGCCTTCTTTTTGGCAGCGTTTCCATTCGTGTTCTAGGGTGTTATCAAAGGTGCGGCGGTTAGGTAAGTTCGTGAGCGCGTCGATAGTGGCAAGGCGTCGTAACGATTCATTAGCTTGAGCCAGTTCACGCGTGCGTTCAGACACTATTTGCTCTAAGTGCTCCTGATATTGCTCGAGTTCAGCTTCATAGATTTTGCGCTTATGAATGTCTGAGTGAGACCCTGCCATTCGATAAGGGGTGCCTTCGTCATCTAGTTCACTCACTGCTTGTGATTGGACCCAAAGGTATTCCCCTGACTTTGTTTTCATTCGGTATTCTAAATAGTATCTCCCTAAGGCACCTTCCATATAGTCCACCCAAACCATGAGCATTTTGCCCAAATCGTCCGGGTGTATGAGTTGTTGCCATGCGTAAAATGAGGGGGAGATATCTGCCTCATCATAACCAAGCATCGACTTCCAGCGAGGAGAAAAATAGATTTCGCCACTGTTGATATTCCAATCCCAAATACCTTCTCCAATAGCTTTCGTGGCTAGCTGAAAGCGCTCTTCACTTTCTTTAAGAGATTCAATGGTATGAGAAAGTTCGTGGCTGAGTATTTCCTGTTTTTTTTCTAAGATTGACTCGTGTTGTTTGTGTTCTGTGATATTGGTTTGTATGCAGATGATATGTTCTAGTTCACCATTTTCGCCTTGATGCGGAATAAAACTGGTACTAAAAAATACGGATTGCTGGTTGTTTATTGCACAGTGAACCTCGCCTTTCCATGCGTGTTTTCTAATCAATTGCTGAAAAATTGTGTGTAACCAATTGCGCTGAAATATTGGGTCAAGGTGTTCTGGTGTTTTTCCCGTTTTGATCAAAAGGTAGGAAAGGTTGGTGTTAACCAGTGAGTCAAGGTCTAGGTGGAGTTGTTTTTCAAGCTGTCCATTGGAATAAACAATGTCAAAATTTGGGCTCATCACCAGTACGGCAGTGTGTTGGTCTGCTGCTAACACCGTTAATTTGTTGAGCAACGGCTTTGACACTTCTGTAACAAGATGGACAACGGGCTTTTGCATTGCCATGACACCTACGATTTGATTTAGACACGAGGTTCAGAACACGAAGCGCAATGAACCAAATTAATGGCCTATTTATATTAATTTTAGTCTACGAGAGGGAATAATCTACGAGATTAAAAAAATAAAAATTACGGTGAAAAAACTTTTTAAAAATTTGTCCGTATTTTAGAGTCTTACCACAACCTAGAGAATTATGGGGGCAGTTAAATTATGTGGTAGTGCTGTAAAATCGTGAGCAATGTGTGGTGCAGTGTTGTAGGAGTTGGCTTTAATCACGAGTAAAATTATGGAAATAAATAAGCGGCAAAAGGGGGGGGGCAGAAAAACCTAGGTTTATATTGACTTAATTTATTTTGTTGTAAAGTATGTAGTGTGAAATATAAGGTTTGGGCAACAAGGAGGGGCAGAATGAACGCGATAAAAATGGTCATAAATAGTCGTGCGTGGTTTAACTTGTAAAGCCTCCTGGTTCCTTGTGTATAGGTAGCTGTTTATGTTTGATTGTTCTGAGCATACAGGTTTAGCTGATAATGCGGAAAAAAACAAATAAACTGGTTTGTATTATTATAGAAGTGTATAAAAATAACCGACAAAAAATCAGATAGAAAAACCTTCTTTCAGTAGTCTTAAATATATTGGGTCATTAGATAAAAGTTTGAGTGACAAGGGGTTAACCTGTGACTATGGTATTCAGCGTTGACTCCTGATTCTCCACATTTTTTTGTTAGCTTATAGGAAGTTTAAAAATGAAAATATTATTTTTATTATCACTGATGTTACTTAGTGGTTTGGCCATTGCTGATGGCGTAGGTTGGCGGGATAAAGCGGGCAACCAAAGTAAAAACACAGATGACATGCAAAGCAAAAATGATTTTGGTGGTTGGGTCATCATAACGAGTGACGGGGATTGGCAGAAAAAATGGAATACATCATCAGATGTAACTCCTCACTTTACAATTGCGAAAGAGGTGAGTGTGGGTAGTTCTGCAACAATATTAACATTTTTTGGAAACCCGGCAGTTGATTCAGAGGGGAATATTGATATTTTATGTGATCTAAAGATTATTCGTCCAGATGGTACGAAATCAGCTGATCAAAAAGGTATCCAATGTGCCGAGGGTAAGTTGTATGGTAGCCCATACAATACTCGCTTAACTGCTGCTGTTATAAAAATTAGTGCTGAAAAAACCGATCAAATGGGGCTATGGGTAGTTGAAGTGAATTTAACTGATAATCTCAAAAAAGTGACATTAGCATTAAAATCATCATTTATTATGAAAGAGTAAGTTAACGAACTTGCCAATGACCTGAGTTGAAAAGAGTTAAGCTCGAACCTGACTTAACAGGAGACTGTAAATTATTTTGTGTAACTGCCTATATTTAATACTAAAAAAGTATAGGATAGGTAGTTATGAACAGACAAGAACTAGAAAGCTTTGCACGTGAAGCAGCCAAAAGCATTAAGACAGAAAAAGACTTAAGTGCTTTCAGTCAGATGCTCACTAAAATCACAGTTGAAGCCGCTCTTAATGCTGAACTAGATGATCATTTAGGTTATGAAAAGCACCAAGAGTCATCAACAGAAAATAGCAGGAATGGCTTCTCCAGCAAGACATTAACGACTGAATATGGTCAATTTGATGTGGATATTCCTCGCGACCGAAATAAGCGCTTTGCAGACATTTTCAAAACACTAAATAAGGCAAACTAAAAGCTTCAAATTCACAGCCTAACGAATATATTTATACCGTCTGTCAGGAATCCACTCCACTTCATAAATTGTTAATATATCGTTCGGGATAATAAGGTATAATATATTTAATTAATTTTTATTTTTAACAAGGTAAAGATATTGATGAATAATTTAATACCGTCCGAATCAGGTGGTAATCCCCCCGAAAATTAACGGAGGTTGAAAGTAGAATTTTCCAGTAATATTTGACCAGGAGAATCTACATGAAAAAATCACGTTATAGCGACAGTCAAATCATCGCGATATTGAAAAAAGCAGAAGCAGGCACACCAA
>JABHGC010000184.1 GCA_018672285.1 Methylococcales bacterium | reverse complement strand
ATTCAGGTGTTTATAGGTCATATTGGCCTCTGTAATGTGTTTGGTAGCTTATTACTTTACACCTGAGTCTTACTTTACTCTATAGGTGTTTTTATTTAGCTACGACCAGAGGTCATGCACTTATCATACGAATTCAGGACTCAAGACAATCAGCAAATCACTGATTACAATGCCTGATAACGCTTAAGGTGTCATTTTTATATGTAAATTGTCTTATTGACTTATCTGTCAAGGTGTAAGGGTTATCCACTAGGTTTTTTGACCTATGTCAATAAAAGTCATTAAGAATAGGCATAGTATGAACTTAAAGGAAGTAACGGCACACAGATTAAGTGCAAATTAGAGCATTGAAATGAGGAGAGATATCATGAGAAGCTTAAAAAGAATGGCAATGGTCATGGCTTTTGCTGGCGCAATGTTAATGGCAGGCAGTGCATCTGCTTGGTGGAATAACAACGGTTATAATGGCTATAACAATGGCTACGACAATAACTGGGCTGGTGATGGCGATTTCGATGGTAGCTTTGGTTTTAGTTTTGGTATGTCAGCTAATGCAAGAGGCAATGGTAACGGCAACTACTACAACCGATATTACAACGGATATGCACCATACTATTATAACAACCCTTACTATGCACCATACGGCTATGCACAACCTGCTGCACCTGCAGCGCCTGTGCAAGAGCCTGCAAAATAGTCTGATTTAAGGTAAGGCCAGCGAAAGCTGGCCTTAATGTTTAATCGATGTTGGTTAAACTCTTCCAGCGAAAAGAGACTTCTTCATCACGTTTGTTCATGTCTAAAATCATCATTAATCCGCGTGACTGTTCAGTCTTTCCTTTGATATAAAATACCGTCTTATTGGCAGTCCATTTCAAACGAGATTGTACTGGTGGTGCAACATCTTCGAAAGATGCTTGTTGAAAGTATTGATCACCTAAACCGATTTCAGTAAACCCACAAGGGCCATCGATTCCGCATGCCCTCATTCTAATTTCAGCATTTCGAGGCTCTATTAAGATTTCATAACCTGCTTCAGGTGGTTTATCTAGCGTTGTCACCGCTGCAGTTTCACCGGTGCTGGGGTTAAACCACATTGCAGGAAAATGATCGCTGAACTGATCGCTATTGATCTCAATGGTCTTACCGTCACCACAACTGCCTAAGAGCATACTTAGACAAATTAAAATCCCTTTTTTCATAATCCAATCCTTTGGCTTAATGAGTGTTGTGTGGCTTTAGTCTTCTGATTTTGGGCTTAGCTCAGTAGGTGCGCTGCTTGCAACAAAAGGGGTGATTTGCTCAACACCAAGTGCTTCATGGTGTTCACGAACAACGTAACCATATAAATAAGAGATCACAACAAAGAAATATATTAACACCAAATGCAACACCATTTCGACAAGCACGAGTGCAAAGGAGGATTCAACAGCCATCTCGTTAAGAGACATAATCGCGCTGATAAATGCAGTCGCTATCACGGTCAATGCTAAGCTCAAAATTTGTAAGCCAAAGTAAGACCAGCCAATGGTTTTAATAAACTGGATTAATACCAATGGGTTCAAAGCAAGCGTGCAGTCTCGAGTGATGGCAAGTGTGATGATGCTAGCTGGCATAACGAGGCTAACTCCCGCTAAAAATAAAATGGCTAACTCAGTTGAGCTTACTTGTAAATTTAATGCGATACCGATAATTAATGCAAACACGACCATTTGTTGTAGTGGTATACGTACGCTTTGTCGTAATTCTACGTGGGTCATGGATTTACGTTCATTGAGGCCGCGTGCATTCATACCTCTAGCCGTTGATCCTAGAATGGCAAAGCCATATCGAAAAACCATTAAGTATAAAAAGAAGGTGACAACCCCGTAGGCAAAGTCACTTGCCAGTGCCATCAAAAATGCATAGCCGACTAAGCTCACCATAATTGATTTATGTAGCGGGTACCTTAATATATGCGCCAAGCTTTCATGGCATGATGGTGTTTTATTCATTGTGATTACCCATAATTAGTAATGGGTAATATACTAATCCATGATACGGATAATATCAACGAAAAATTAATAAAAATATAATTAATAAAATACTAAAAAGGCATGAATATAGAGCAAGCGAAACGGTTTGACCGCTCACACTGCAAAACACTACCTTCTATACCAGTACGTATAGACAGTGTGCGGTATTGCTTTATAATATTAAAGAATTAGCATATACAAACTAAATAACTAAAAGAAATTTTTATAAGGCGACTCTTTTTATGATGCAATCTGCCGTAATCCAACAGAAGAAACCTTTTTACTATCGCGGAAAAAACAAAGTAGGCGAGGCGGTAAGTGGTATTTTTTACTGTTTTTCTGAACAGAGAGCAAAGTTACGGTTACGCAAACAAAAAGTCAGCCTTAACCTTATTTATGAGAAGCAGTTACCCACTTGGTTTCGTTCTTCTAAAATTTCACATGTCGACATCACGATGTTTTTGCGCCAGCTATCAACAATGGTTGATGCGAGTATGCCTTTATTAGAAGGTTTACGTGCGGTTCGTGAAAGCGCTGAACATGTTGGTGTTAAGAACATGCTGTCAGTCATGATTTTGAAAATTGATGAAGGTCATTCATTAGGAGAAGCGATGAGCCTGTTTCCTGATCAATTTGATAAAATGACCGTCAGTATGGTGGAAACAGCAGGTCAAACAGGTATTTTGCCGCAAGTGCTAGCGCGTCTAGCAGAACAAAAAGAAAAGCAACACACCCGTATAGGTCGCCTTAAGAGGGCGTTGATTTACCCGATGACGATGTTGACCAGTGAAATTATCTTACTGGCCGTCATGTTGTTGTTTGTTGTGCCTCCTTTACAAAATATGTACACCAATTTAAATGCTGAATTGCCGTTAATCACTGAAGTTGTGATCGGGATGTCTACTTGGTTATCTGAATATTGGTTGTGGATGTTAGCAAGCATAGTGATCACGGTTTGGGGTCTTGCACGTAGCTTTAAGCGGTCGCAGTTAGTTCGAGAAAACTTTCAGCGATTACAACTTAAAATTAAGGGCATTAAACACTTGGTTGCCGCTTCAGCGACTAGCCAATTAATGCACTCATTATCGACCCAAGTTCAAGCTGGAATTCCTATTCTACAAGCGCTCCGAGGGGCTGTTGGAACAACTGGAAACGTTGTTTATGATGAATGTTGTGAGCAATTAAGCCAATCGGTCGAGCGTGGTGATCAGCTTTCTGAGGCGATGGCTCGTTCAAAATTATTTCCTGAAGTTTTAGTGCAAATGACCAAAACGGGTGAGCAAACAGGTGACATCGTGATTATGGTGGACCGTGCTGTTCAACAAATAGATGAAGATGTTGAGAACAAATTAGATGCAGTGACTAACCTATTTGAAACATTTTTAGTGGTGTCTTTAAGTGTGAGCATTGGCCTGATGGTGGTTGCTATGTACTTACCGATCTTCAAGTTGGGCGGCATCGTATAGTGAAAAAGCAGCGTGGTGCGACTGTTCTGGATTTATTAAAACTACTCATCGCCATTATTGTGGTTGTTTGGTCTGGTATTGTTATCGTGTCGCATTTAACAGACTATGCAAAAGAACAGGTCGTCTCTGGACAAACCAAAGTGCTATTAGTGGATTTTCTCAATGCGAGAAAATACGCAATTGAACATAACCTGCGTGTTGTGGTGTGTGCAAAACATGATAGTAACCCATTATTATGCGGGTCTGATTGGTCCAATGGTTGGCGCATCATTGCGGTTAATCTGCAAAATCAAAGTAAGCCTTTTGCACTCAGTGTTCAAGATACTGTGATTCTAGTGCGACATTCGCAAGATAATGTGACGTTTAATACAAGTTTAACGAGTGACAATATTGTATTTAACCGAACAGGTATGGTGAACCAGGGGCCAATGTCCTACATCAATATCTGCGGTATTTCAGGACAAGAGAGTAGTAATCAACTACATTTCAGGTCACAGGGTCGTGCTGAAATGGTTAGGGTGGATAGTTGTGAATAAAGGGCAAAATATGAATAAACAGTCTTCTGGTGGTTTTTCAATGGTTGAAGTTTTGGTGTCTCTTGTGGTTTTTTCATTGGGCTTTTTAGCGTTGTCATTGCTGCAAAATAAAGCGTTGAATAACAATCAATCGGCTTATATTACCTCACAAGCAACCATACTCGCTCAATCAATGATGGACCGGATCAGGGCTAACCCATCAGGGGATTATATTTTGAAGGCGAACACAACCTTGAGCGCTCCTGCTAATCTATGTCGTTCTTCTGCATCAGACTGTTCGCCTACAGATATTGCTGCAGTAGATAAGTTTGTTTGGCAGCAAAGTCTAGACCAAAGGCTTGCTGGTGCCACAGGCGTGATTACTCAAGATAAGTTAAATACCACGCCAGGCACAGATACTTTTGATCAGTTGAAGTTATATCGAGTCACGGTTAACTGGACTGAACGAGGGGGTTCTCAATGGGGTGTTGATACCAAAGACGCGGCTAAAAGCATCACATTGGAGTCATTATAATGCGAGTGAAGCATTCTGGTTTTACCTTAATTGAGCTGCTGATATCTGTCACCCTTGGGGCGATTATTATTAGTGGTGGACTCTCTATTTTGTTTTCTACTAAGCAAAATTCAGCCTATCAAGAAGCGCTGACGAGTTTACAAGAGAATGGTCGAATTGCTGAAGGGGTATTATCTCAGAGTATTCGTATGGCGGGTTTCTGTGAGAATCCAGATAAAAGCAGTGGCTGTTTCAATAAATTATCAGATGAAGGTGCTGAAGGGCAAGATGGTGATTCTGGCAATCCAGACACGTTTACTGTGCGTTACCAAAGTACAGGTAGCGAAAAAGATTGCTTGGGTAACACGCTGTCATTAGGCAGTAATGTGACCAATACCTTTTTTATTCAAGCGAAAGATGCTGACGGTAATAATATTACCTATGACACTGATCCAAGCTATCAGTATGACTTAGTGTGCACCGGCTCTAATGGCCAGACAGCTGCGATTGTCTCAGGAATTGAACAGTTACAACTGTTGTTTGGCGTTGACACAAATGGGAACGATATTGCTAATGGCTATATTCCTGCTGATTTAGTGACCAATTGGAATGCTGTCGTGAGTGTGTCTATGAGTTTTATTGTGCAACACCCAGCCAAAATTAAACGCAGTGTCGTCAGCCAAGAATTTGATTTATTAGGGACTAAGGTCACATTTAATGATCGGCGCTTACGTCACCAGTATGATATGCGTATTTTAATGCGTAATCGGGTTAAATAAAAAAACGACAGCAATACAGGGTAATGTAGCGCTTAGTTTGAAAAGAATTTTATAAGTTAAAAGGATAGTCCAATGTTAATTCACAGACCACATAAGCAGCAAGGTGCTGTCTTGGTCATTGTTATGATGATTCTAAGTATGCTGACGCTACTGACGATTCATTCTATGAACAATGCGGTGATGAATGAGAAGCTGGTACATAATGCAAAAGATTCTTCGATTGCATTTCAAGCTGCAGAATCGGCACTGAAAGATGCCCGGTTTTTTCTCAATCATTTAAACGATAAGCCGTGTGATGGTGATGACTGTAGCGCCCACAAAGGTGTGTTTAAAATTGGATTTGCGCCAAAACCTGGTTCACCTAGTTGGGATGAACAAGCACGTACCTTTGGTGAAGGCACTCACGCAGGGCTGCTAGCCTTAAATTTAGCCTCACAACCACAGTATGTGATTGAGGAAGTGGGTAAGTTTGACACTGTCGATAACGAAGGTATTTATAAAATTACCGCATTAGGGCATGGCGCTGCACCTGGTGCCCAAGTGGTATTAGAGGAGTTTTACCGTCAGCCTTATAACAATGTTTTAAAAATTACCGGCAATAGCATGATGAACATGCTGATGTTGTCTTCAGACTTAGGTTTGTCTGAGTGCTTTAGCTTATTGAAGCCGGGTGAAAACTGTAACGGACTATTTCCTACACATTTACGACCACCAATAGAAGGCCGTGCGACTACGGTGGATATTGAATTTAATGGTCACATGAATGGTATTTTTGTTGGTGACTTGATTGCTGATGATGATTTCAGAGGCTTAGTTGGGGAAATGTTTGGCTTAATGCAAAACATGATGAAAGGCATGATGGGGCAAATGGGCGACTACTGTAATATGTCACCTGTCCCTAAATTCATGAAATCCATGTGTGATATGGCGGAAAATGTTGGCACAGTTGTAGTCGATACAGGTGCGGATATTTCTAAAGGGATTGTTGATCGCGTTGTCCCTAAAGGGTTCACGATGTCAAAGCTGAATATCAATATCAGTGGCTACCGTGATAACCAGAACTCTCTGGGCAACATGATGATGTTGGTTGATTTAGGTGGAGATACACGCAATATCTGTGTCTCAGCGGATGGCAACATGGGTAATATGTTGATGTCTATGGATTTTGGTAATGGTAAAAGTATGGCCGACATCATGGGGATTCTGGCAAAACAAGTCATGGGTGACTTTTTTGGTGAGATGGTTGGGCAAATGGCCAACATGATGCAAGGTATGATGTCTTCAATGATGGGCTTTATGGACAACATGATGGGCACCAATATGTTGGCCTTCTTCGATAAATTTATGAAGCTTTCTGGTGATAAGGCAGAAATAGAATATGCTGATCGTTACCAAATCAATCTAGGTGAAAACGGTAGTTTCATGAACTTCATCGGCATGATGGATGGTGGTGGTGATGACACATATGCAATCAATACCGGACAGCGTAAAGAAGATGGAATTTCACCCAATATGGGTGACATGATTATGATCATGGATATGATGGGTAATGACCAATATCGAATAAATACACATAAAGGTTTCGATATGGTCATGCTGATGGACTGTACCGCGGGTGACCCAACTCCTGAGGTGTTTAAGCGTATTGAGTTTGATATGCGCTCAATGGGTCAAGCGATGAAACAAATGATGGAAACGATGATGCCGAGAGTAGGGGGGACGGTTGGCTTTTTACCCGATATTATGGGCAATGTCGCAGATAATTTATTTGGTGGGATGATGGATATTATGACGGATGTTATGAATAAACCATTTAATCGATATATTGCCTGCCCAGGGCCTGCACCAATAGCAGACGGGTTTTTCTCAGCGATGAACCCGCTTGCATGGGCTGAGTGGATGCTCGGCTTTTTCCCGAAAGCGGATGGGGAAATATTTGCAGCAGCGAACCAAGTTGCAGCGCCTATTTGTTCAGCAGGACCAAGACGGTTGAACTGGCGTCAGGTGTTTTAAATAGTGTTAGAGGAGGGAGTGTGGTTTACCACGCTCCTGGTTTTTTTTAAGTATCATTTGCCGCGGTGAAAAAGGCTAACTCTTCAGCTGGATCTTGTACGTGTTGTTGGGCATCCTCAAACATCACAATGTTTAATTCGTTGACCAACTTCTGGCGCTTAATCTCACGCTTTAACTCTCTGTTGTCTGCTCTTAACTGAACCATTGCATCGATTGCGTTGTCCATGTGTTCACCCTTCTTTTCGTTAATTCACTAAGTAACAATGTTTGCGTATTCGTTTGTTACTGTCTTGTTACCTTAAACATAGTGCTAAAAAACTGAAGGTGTAATAGTGAAAGGATGAAAGCGTGATGACAGTCACAATCTCTGTGCGAAAAACTTAAATCAAAATATTTTGTGATGATATTCACAGAATTTTGTCATTACTGTGCTTCACTGACACCTATGGCCAATAGTCAGTAGTCGTGGGTGAGTTTGATGAGTGTTTATTGAATGGTGAAGTTGGTAAAGAAAATATCTTCAACAAGTGGCTTACCAATCACCGCTTCAACTTCTTTTCTTACGGCCTTTAATGCCCCTTTGCGAAGTTTTATTCGATGTTTAACAGCGCTGGCTTGTTTTTTTGTTCGTGCGCCTAAGTAGGTGATCAGTGCATGTCTTACTGCTGGCATCACTATTTCGAGTTCAGTGGCATTCTCTTCACCTTTGACCAGTAGTTGAATGCTGGCTTTAATATAGCTCAATTTACGCTTGCTCTTGGTGCGTAAATTGGTGGTAAAGGAGGGTTTGAGTTTTACGTAGATGGATTTCGGTGGAGGAAGTGCTTCACCCTCCTCTGCTTCTTCAGCTTCAACTTCGTCTTCGCCCTCTGCGAAGACGGAGGGCATAAGAAAAAAGTTAAGTAGACAAAAAAGAAGACAGTATCGCATGGTAGTTCTCATTTAATATAAAGAGGATTGATACTATTAAAAATAGCAGGGATTTTTGTGGTTTGCTAAAGCTCGGCTATAATTAACGGAATTCAATTTAGTATGATTCGGCATCATTAGGGTTGGCAATGGATAAGTGGATTACTCGGATACACCAAGGGCAATTTCCGATCTTTCATCATAGTAGGCAAGCGCTTAAGCAAATTCAAAAAAATGCAAATCCCACGATTAATGACTATCGGGGGGTTGTTTTGGCCGACCCTGGTTTGACCATCTCTTTAATTCGTGATGTTAATTTACGTAAAAAAAGTAAAGGCGATAGCATAGATACTATCGGTCATGCCTCTTTACTGCTTGGGATGAACCAAGTGTCTAAATTAGGCATGCGCCTACCCTTAATTGAAAAGCAAACTCAATCCGTATCCGATGGATATCGAAAAGCGGCCAGTAAGTCATACCATTCTGCATGCCAAGCATTTGATTGGGATAATTATTTAAACCACCATGAATCTGAAGACATTTTTGTCGCAGCACACATGAGATGTGTTCCTGAGATGGGGATGTGGGCCTGTGGTGGCAGTATGCAAATGACAAAAATTGCTCAAATGGTCGCGCAAGGACATGACCAAGTCGCGGCGGAAATGGAAGTGCTTGGCTTTAGCTTGAATAGCTTGGGTTTGAAGTTGGCTGAAAAGTGGCATTTGTCTATTGATTTAAAAAATAGCATGAATGGCCAAGAGAAAGCATTTCCGAAAGCCAATGCATTAAAGCTCGCTGGAGACTTCGTTAATGCGGTCGAGTTAGGTTGGAACCGCCCAAATGTCTTAAAAGCGATCGAAGGTGTATCGGACTTTCTTTCATTGGATCCTGATTTAACCACTGATAGGCTTAAAAGTTGTGCGGTATCAGCGGCTCAAAAAAGTACCTTTTATGGTGTAGAGCATGCGGCATATCGAATCTTGAGGCCAGGTGATGAGCTAGATGAGTCTCCAGCCGTTGCTGATTCGGACATTCCTGTGCTTGATAATATTGCGGTAGAGCCTAAGAAAAAACAGGTTGAAATTGCCACTTTAGATACCGCTAAAAAGGTTGAGAAGCCCATACCTCAAATGCCTTTTGATAAGACAGAAGACCCTGAGCCAAAAACATTACCTAGTCAAGCCATCGCAGATTTGGCGTTTTTATCATCGGTTACAGCAAAACTCATTAAGGCAGAGAAGTCTGGCAAGGTGGGTGTGCATGACTTGATAGAACTTGTGTTGCAAGGGGCTTTCCAGGGGATTGGTATGAACCGTGCCTTTTTTGCCATGTTAAATCAAGATAAGACCAGTATAACCATCCGCTTTTTAGTCGATGAGGAAGAGGCGGACGCTGCCCAGTTTCTCAAAAAATCGTTTTCATTAGAAAAGAAAGATTTGTTTAAGTTGCTGATGAAGAAATCGCAAAGCGTGCATATACATGATGCAAATCGGCAAAAATATTGGCCACTTGTGCCAGGAAGCTTTAAAAGTATGGTTCAAACTGACTCGTTCTGTGCCAGTTCTATCTTTGCAAAAGGAAAGCCGATTGGCCTGTTTTATGCTGATAGATATCAATTAGATTCGGATGTGAGCCCTGAAGACTATGCAAGCTTCAAGCAGCTGTGTACACACGCAACAAAGTGTATACGAAACTTAACGGGTTAATAGATCGCAGTCGATCCTGGGTAAATGGTTTCCATTACTTCGAATGACTGACTGTTTGCAAGCTCTATCGCTTGTTTTAAGTCTTCCAGTGAAAGTCCTGATAGCGAAATATCTAACTTTGTATGTAACTGCTCCAGAGTGAGATTTGGGGGCGTGTTGTCTAAATAACTTGCAAGTTCATTGGCAATATACACGACATGTTGCATGGGGCTTTCTCCGAAGCTTAACGGAGAGTGGTGCAGCATAATGCATTCGCAAAATATTTTTGGTAGCTTCCATTGTCTAGCTAGCTGAAAGCCAATATCGCTGTGTGAAAACCCTAGAAGACTATTTTCTAATTGCACCCAATGCTCGCTGTTCGTTGACTGCTCTACAATGACCCGTGCAACATCAGGGGACTGGTGAAATATGGCTAATTTTCCAATGTCGTGGAGTAAGCCAATAATAAACAGCTCTTCTTTGTTGCAGTCGATATAAGGTGCGATTGAGCGTGCTAGTAAGCCAGTTAAGATGCTGTGATGCCAGAATTGGCTCATTTCGATAAATTCAGTGGTTAAATTGGCCATCGCATCGACGGCACCTGCTGAGAGAACAATGCTTCTAAGTTCATTTTTGCCAATGATGGAAATGGCATGGGAGACAGTCCCTATAGATTGTTTAAAGCCAAAAAAAGCACTGTTAGTGACTTTTAGCAGCATAGCGGCCAGGGCAGGGTCAAGTGAGACTGCTTCGGCAAGAATTTGAGCGTTAGTGCTAGGGAGCTCAATGAGTTCATTGACGCGTTGGCATGCCTCAGGTAGTGATACCAAGTTTGTGATGTTCGCAACGTAGTCTGATGCGCTGTAGTGCTCACTCATGCAGTGGTTCCAGTCAGAAAATATTTAATGATACTAAGTATAGTTGTTTTGCAGAGGCTGTGGTTAGTTTGCTGAATAGCTTGGTGTTACTGGCAATCAGACAAATATGATTGGCTTTGCATCTCAAGTAGGCGGCTGATGGTGCGCTGAAAGGTGTGCTGGTGTTTTTGGCCTTGATAGAGCTTGTCTAGTGGTGTTTGTGCGGTAATGATGACCCAGCGATGCTCTTCATATAAAGCATCAATGAGTTGAATAAAGCGCTTGCACGCATCGTCTGAGTCTTCGGAAAGCTTGGGGATATTGCTAATGATAATGTAGCGGTAGAGTTTGCTCAGCTCAAAATAATCTTGGCTTGCTCTGGCGGTCATGCAAATTTGTTCGAAGCTAAACCAGATGACGTGAGGGCTTTGCATTGTTACGGGTATGAGTCTTTGTTGAAGGGTGATGGTTGTATTAGGGATGAGGCTTTTTGGCCCTGCAAGATGCTTGAATTCCTTATGAAGCTTTTGCTGCTGCTCAGCGGTATGGGGGTAACTATAGTTGGGGAAGCTTTGTGCCTCCTGTTTGCGGTAGTCAATGTCACCTTGTAAGTGGATAACACTGGTTTGCGTTTTTAGTAGCTGTATTGTGGGTAAGAATGCACTGCGCTGTAGGCCATCAAGATATTGTTGGTCAGGTGATAAATTGGATGTTGTGACGATGACGATGTGTTTGTCGTGGAGCAACTGTAAAAGCTGAGTTAATAGCATTGCATCGGTGATGTCTAAGACTTGGAGCTCATCAAGGCAGAGGATGTGTGTTTGCTCTGCGATGTCACTGGCAATTTGTTTTAACGGGTTGGCTTGTTCGGGTAATTTGGCAAGGGCGTTATGGATGCTCTGCATGAAAGCATGATAGTGAATTCGCATCTTCTTTTTCAGTGGTAGTGTGTCGTAAAGTAAGTCCATTAAATAGGTTTTGCCTCGACCAACACCGCCCCATAAATATAAGCCTGTGATTGGGGTAATGGGGGTTGGCCAAAACTGCCACCAGGGAAGCGTTTCTATCTTTATTCGGCGGGCAGTTAGGTCTCTATGGATCCTTGAAAGCTCAGACACAACGTTTTTTTGTTCTTCGCTGGGCTGCATCTGTAGTTGGTCGAGATCTAATTGGTATTGGCTGGATGGCGTCATGATCGGCATCATGTCATAAATGGTTAAAAATTGCTCTCGCGTATCTATCACAATTTGCTATAATGTAAAGTAATTATGAAAATTCCTAGTGCAACTCAGCTGATGATACCCCAGCAGGTATCCCCTAAAAGAGTGGACTCTAAGCCTCAAGTCATTGAGCGCGCGGATGAAAACCGCACCAAAAGAGAACCTGCTAAGCAAGCTGTTCAGCAACTACCAGAGGTAACGCCCGAGCAAGTTGAGGTCGTCCTGAGCCAAGCAACTGAGTTAATTCCTAGTAGCCAGGGTAATTCAGCAAATGCAGAAGCGGATTTTTTTTTTAATCAACAAGCCATTAATGCATATCAGGTGCAAACAGATGATGACCGAAAAGATTTTGTTCGTTCAGTTGTCGCTGGCATAGATGTCTTCGTTTAACCTGTAAAATCCTTTGTTTTGATATATTGCAATATAGTCATATATATATTCTTATTTGTGATGTAAAAAAAGCTTGCGTACCCCTGCGTAATAGCGGTATAACCAAGTCTAAGTATAAAAACAATAATAAAAAAGAAACTTATGGCGACTCAAAGAATAAAACGTAATCCGTCTCCTTCACCCGCTTTTGATTTGAAAGGCAGCTTATTTACGCTGACTGTTATGAAACTGATGAGCCATGATTTGGACATCGTCTCAGATCAACTAGCCATTAAAGTCAATCAAGCCCCTGCTTTTTTTCAAAGTGCTCCCATCGTAATAGACCTCCAGATGCTACCGGAAAACGGCAAAGTGGATTTTGCGCTGTTGGTCGGTTTGCTGAGAGGGTTTGGTTTTATCCCTGTGGGTATTGTTGGTGGCAGCCATGATGATAAAGAAATGGCAAGAGCCATGGATTTAGCCATTTTGTCGCTGGGTAAGAATACAGGTGCAGTTAAAGCGCCACCTGTGATTACCGAAAAAATTGAAGAAAAAATTCCAGAATTAAAAGCGGTTGTAGCGGCACCTGAAAATAAACTGGTTACTAAAACGGTTCGCTCAGGGCAGCGCATTTATGCACCTAATGGTGACCTGATTATTATGGCCTCAGTTGGCTCAGGCGCAGAATTGTTGGCGTCAGGCAATATTCATGTCTACGGGCAATTGCGAGGTCGTGCATTAGCGGGTGTCAATGGCGACGAAAGCGCGCGCGTTTTCTGTCAAAGTTTGAATGCAGAGTTGGTTTCGGTCGCAGGACACTACAAAGTGAATGAAGATCTTTCTCAAGCGGTACGGGGAAGGCCTACGCAAGTGTTTCTAGAAGGGGATAAGTTACGGATTTCGTTATTACAGGCATAAAACATTAAATAAATTATATTAAGCTGTTAGATAGGGAAAAATAATAACTAACAGTCAATCTGGCGCTTCGGAGGAAGTTATTTTGGCAAGAATTATAGTAATTACATCAGGTAAGGGTGGTGTTGGCAAAACCACGACAAGTGCAGCTTTCGCAATGGGTTTGGCTCGTAAAGGTTTAAAGACAGTTGTTATTGATTTCGATGTTGGTTTGCGTAATTTAGATTTGATCATGGGCTGTGAAAGGCGGGTTGTTTATGATCTTGTTAACGTGATACAAGGCGAAGCTCGCTTGAGCCAAGCATTAATTCGCGATAAACGTGCAGACCACTTGTATGTTTTACCGGCCTCTCAAACGCGGGATAAAGATGCGTTGAGTATGGAAGGTATTGAAAGTATTTTTGACGAACTTAAAAAGACGTTTGATTATATTGTCTGTGATTCACCAGCAGGTATTGAGCATGGCGCATTTATGGCGATGTATCATGCGGATGAGGCGATTGTTGTAACAAACCCTGAAATTTCATCAGTACGTGATTCTGATAGAATTTTAGGTCTACTTGCAAGTAAGACAAAACGTGCGGCAGAAGGGCTTGAACCAGTAAAAGAGCATTTGCTCTTAACTCGGTACTCACCAGAACGCGTGCAAATGGGAGAAATGCTGGGTGTCGAGGATGTGCAGGAAATTCTTGCGCTTCCGCTGATTGGCGTGATTCCAGAGTCTCAATCGGTTTTGGCGGCTTCTAACTCAGGTGTACCTGTCGTTTTAGATGAAAAAAGTGATGCAGGGCAAGCGTATGCAGACATTGTTGCACGCTTTTTGGGAGAAGAAATCCCGTACAAATTTATTGACGTGCAAAAACGCGGCATTATGAGCCGTATTTTCGGAGGTTAACATGGGACTATTTGACTACTTTAAAGCAAGCCGTAATACTGCAACTGTCGCTCGAGACCGTTTGAATATTTTGATCGCACACGAACGTGCTCAAGCAGACCAACCATCGTATTTGCCTGCTCTGCAGCAGGACTTGTTAGATGTGATTCGAAAATATGTTGATATTGGAGATGATGATCTTAAACTGGTGATTGATCGAGATGATGATTGTGAAATATTAGAGTTAAATGTGACATTGCCAGAGGCCGTGACATAGGTTTATCTGAAAACAAAAAAAAAGGGAGCGGTTGCTCCCTTTTTTTTTGTGGTTTTGACCTATACTTTGAGGCAAGTTAATAAAACTGAACTTAAGAATATGAGCGAGCGTTTATTTAGATTGATATTGGGCTTAGTCCTGATGAGCATACTTTACTGTGAGTGGGTATTCCCCAGTTACCAACTAACCATTGCGTTTCTGTCTCCTGAACCAATTGGGTTATGGCGTTTTATTGAGTATTTCTTTATTGCTCTGATGATGTTTGAAGCCGTTACTAACTGGCGCTTAACCATTATTATCACTCGTCTGCGTTATGGTAGCTCTTATCAAAACCATTTGGATGATGGCAACTTATCTGCCCGTTATCAGTTAGAGGCTGAGCGGATACTGCGTTTAGTCGTGGTTTTGTTCATTGCGTGCGGTATTGTATTTGATGAGCTCTGGTGGCTTTCTTGGTTTGTCGGTTTTATGTTGATGCTGGCAGGCATTACCAGTATCTGCCCAATGGTCATGTTCTTTCGTTGGCTTGGGTTTCGATAATGTAATGGTCATTTCTCATGAATGAAAAATCGATCGTTATCAATAATGATTGGACGCACAATTGGCAAGCCAAAATTGCGACCAGAATCAGCTCAATCGTGCTGTGGTCAGTAGGTCTGCTTGGTTTAATGTCCACTGCCTTTTTTCTCAGTAATTTGACCCATTATGTACAAGTGCAACATCAGTCTGCATTTGATCAGGTTTCCTTAACGTTACTTGAGTCTGTGTTAGTGATGAATGACTGGCGCGACTCAGATATTGAATCTATTTTCAAAAATGCCGAGCTAATTTCAAATATTGCCTCATTTAAAGTGGCGACATCAAAAGGCCAGGTGACACTTGGTGAATCTCCTGAAAATGGTGATGTGCATCAAAAAACAATCAATTTCACATGGCCTGACGGAGAGGCAGACCAGTTGATGATTGAGGGCTGTTATCCGCCGTTAAAACAGTTAATCCGTAAAAAACAAATTCAATTAGTGGTATTGGTTGGAGGGAGTATCATCCTTTTTAGCTTAGTGCTCGGTTGGGTGATTGATATTAATGTTAGAAAGCCGTTTGAGCAACTGGTTGATGCAACAAAACGGTTTTCGGCAGGTGAAACTGGAATAACAGTTCAACTGAATCGTAAAGATGAATTTGGCGTACTGGCATCATTTTTTAATGAGATGCTAGAGCGTGTGCGGCATAACCAGCAAATATTAGAGCATGAGGTTGCAAAAAAACAGCATGCGGTTAAAGAGTTAGAGGCACATCAGGTTCATTTAGAAACCTTAACCATGGCGCTTAAGCTGGCTAGAGACCAAGCGCTGGATGCGAATAAATCTAAAAGTGCCTTTCTAGCCAATATGAGTCACGAATTAAGAACCCCGTTAAATGCCATTATTGGCTACAGTGAATTACTCCAAGACGATGTGACTGATGCCGGTCAAGTTGAGTATGTGCCGGATTTAAAGCGTATTCATACGGCAGGCTCACATTTGCTTCAGCTGATTAACGATATCCTTGATTTGTCTAAAATTGAAGCGGGTAAAATGGAGTTAGTCATTGAGACTTTCGATATACTGGCAATGATTAAAACTGTGAATAGTATGGCTAGACCCTTGGTTGAAAAGGGTAATAATACATTAACTGTCCATTGTGATGACAATTTGGGTATGATGAAAGCCGATGTTATGCGTATTCGCCAGGTGCTGTTTAACTTACTCAGCAATGCGGGCAAATTCACAAAGGATGGGCAAATTGAAATGCGCGTTGAACGAACTATGATAAATCATAAGCCTTGGTTTATTGCTTCAATTACAGATACTGGAATCGGTATGTCTGAAGCCATATTAGGGAAGCTATTTCAAGAATTTGTACAGGCAGACAGTTCAACAACAAGAAAATATGGTGGTACCGGTTTGGGTCTTGCGATTAGCCGTAGATTTTGCAATATGATGGGTGGAGATATCTCTGTGACCAGTGTTGAATCTAAGGGGTCGTGTTTTACAGTTAAAGTGCCCATTGAATTTGATGAATCCGCCGAAGTAGAGTTTAATGCTGTTATATCATATACTTAAGTGGAGTAGAGATGACGAAAATATTATTAGTAGAAGACAATGAAATGAATCGAGATATGTTGGCAAGGCGGCTTACCCGTAAAGGGTATGAAATTGTTTTTGCTGAAGATGGTCAGCAAGCCGTTGATAAAACAACCTCTGAAACACCCGATATCATTTTAATGGATATGAGCTTACCAGTGATGGATGGGTGGGAAGCAACGCGCATTATTAAATCGGATGCCACTGTAAAGCAAATTCCGATCATTGGACTGTCTGCACATGCTATGTCGGGTGATAGAGAAAAAGGGTTAGAAGCTGGATGTGATGAGTATGAAACAAAGCCGGTAGATTTCCCTGCGCTACTAGATAAGATCAATTCATTCTTACCGGATGCTACATGAGTAATAGTGAATACACGATTCTAGTGGTTGATGACAACCAAATGAATGTGGATATGTTATCGCGCAGACTGCAGCGTGATGATTATAAGGTGATTGAAGCCTTTAACGGTCGAGAGGCTGTGCAGTGTTTACAGGATAATTCTGTTGATTTGGTACTGCTAGACGTGATGATGCCCGTTATGGATGGGTTAGATGTCTTAGGTGTTATGCAGGGTGAGGATGAGTTACAAGACATTCCTGTTATTATGGTGACCGCAAAAAATGAACGGGATTGCATCGATCGCTGCTTAGAATGGGGCGCTGTGGACTACATTATCAAGCCAATCAATATGGTAAAGTTGAGGGCGAGTATTCAAACTTATTTAAAGTAACGTTATGACTTTTTCTCGTCACTGGTTCAAATTGTTAGTTGTTTTATGGATGCTTGTCATTTTTTGGTTGTCATCACAATCGTCGATGCCCGTCCCAATGCCCGCATTATTTCCTGGCCAAGATAAACTAGGCCACCTCATCATTTATAGTATTCTAGGTCTATTTGTTGCGTTAGCTTTTTGCCGTGACCCTAAGAAAGGCATGTGTTTGTTGCTAACATTTTCCATTGCTCTACTATATGGGATCAGCGATGAGTGGCACCAATCCTTTGTACCCAACCGAGATATGAGTGGCTGGGACTTGGTGGCTGATGCGCTTGGAGGGCTAGTTGGTGGGTTCATTGCTCGGTTATTATTGCTCACACGCCTTGTCCGTTTGAAATCATAAATAAGTATGACGCCGTATTAGGACTTCTATGCCAATCCCCAAAACCCCCTTGCTAACAGCAGATATCATCATCGAATTAACCGACTTACCAGATCGCCCAATCGTTTTGATTGAACGAAAAAATCCACCTCATGGATTGGCTCTGCCGGGTGGGTTTGTCGATGAGGGCGAGCCTATTGAAGTGGCTGCTGTTCGAGAAGCAATGGAAGAGGTTTGCTTGCAGGTTGAATTAATTACTTTGCTAGGTCTCTACTCGGATCCAGGTCGTGACCCTAGAGGGCATACTGTTACCGCCACATATATCGCACAAGCCAATGGCACTCCGCAAGCTGCCGATGATGCTGCTAAGGTCATTGTGACACCATTGGATCAACTGCCTGATGACTTAGTGTTTGATCATGCTTTGATGTTACAAGATTATATGCACTGGAAAGCAACAGGAAATGTGGCGCCACTGCGCTATATCGAGGCAAAATAATGTTTAT
Organism: Methylococcales bacterium; assembly: GCA_018672285.1. Taxonomy (GTDB): domain Bacteria; phylum Pseudomonadota; class Gammaproteobacteria; order JABHGC01; family JABHGC01; genus JABHGC01. Next base: position 22,530 of record JABHGC010000184.1, on the reverse strand, counting down.
TGACTCTCACTGCCATTTAGATCGTGTTGACTTAACGGGATACACTGATTTTAACCAGATGATACAGGCGACTAAACAGGCAAATGTTAAACAGATGCTGTGTGTCTGTATTGATCTTGAGAGCTACCCGGATATGTTATCTCTTGTTGAGGGTGACCCAGATATTGATGTGTCGGTGGGGGTTCATCCTACAGCAGAGGTTTCGAGTGAGCCTGATATAAACACATTGGTTGACTTGGCAATACACGAAAAAAATGTGGCGATTGGTGAAACGGGTTTAGATTATTTCTATGGTAAAGAGACTGGTTTATCTGTTCAGCGAGAGCGCTTTGTTGTGCATATCGAGGCTGCTAAACAAGCTGAAAAACCCCTTATTATCCATACTCGGCAAGCCAGAGACGATACCGTTAATCTGTTAACAGATCATCAGGCTGATACTGTGGGTGGTGTACTGCATTGCTTTACAGAAGATTGGGCAACGGCAAAGGCCGGTTTAGACTTGAATTTTTATGTCTCTTTTTCAGGGATTATTACCTTTAAAAATGCTTCAGACTTACGTGACGTTGTTAAAAAAGTGCCTATGGATCGCTTGCTGATAGAAACAGACTCTCCTTATTTAGCACCAGTACCGCATCGAGGAAAAGGGAATCAACCTCGGTATGTATGTCATGTTGCGGAGCAGGTGGCTAAATTGAAAGGGTTAAGCGTGGAAGAGGTTGCGATGCAAACAGCCGACAATTACTGGCGTTTATTTGGTAATGGCAAGACGCGCGATTGAGATATCATCGGATTGTTCGGCACCATTGCAAAAATCATCTAATGTTTTCACTAAGCGCTGCACCATCTCGTTTGCTGGTGTTTTACCGTCAAAAACTTCATCGATACGGTCGGTGCCAAAAAACGCTTGTTCAGGGTTTTCAGTCTCATTGACACCATCTGAATAAAAGAAAAAGTGCAATCCGTATTCTAAATTAAATTTTTCAGCAGGTTTAGAGCAGATCAAGCTACTAGTCGCACCTAATGGTACATAATTGGATGGAAATTTCTTGATCAGCTTGCCGTCATTCCCTGTCATAATCACATCAGGTAGTGCCGCATTTCTAATCGTCATGGTTTGCTTGCTGCGGTCCCAGGTGAGTAACGCGCCACAGCAAAAGCGATTGACGGGTAGTGCGGTGTAAAGTTTATGGTTGATACCTTTCATGATATCTTCCGAACGACAACCTTGGCTGACGAGAGTTGTAAACGTATCGGCCAGTGGAATTGCGCCAATTGCCGCCGGTAATCCATGCCCTGTAAAATCCCCTAGTAAGACAAATAGCGTACCGTTGTGTTCTGCGCTTAATAAAATATCACCATTGAAGCTACACATTGAGGAAAGGTGAATTTCTAAATTGTCTGACTCAACGTTATGGCTGGTGATTTTCTCAAAGACTTCTTTAGCAACTTGCGCCTCTTCATCTAATAATTTTTGTTTGAGGGTGAGTTCTGTATTGATTTTTTCAAGCTCTAGCTCACGAAGGTGCAAGCGTTTTTGCATGTCGCAAATTCTGGTCATTGCTTGTATCTGGCCCTGCAACTGGAGTTGTGAAACAGGTTTGGTCAAATACACATCACCACCAGAGGCTAAACCTTTAGCCAAGCTTCGGTCGTCACTGCTGCCACTTAAAAAAATGATGGGCACCCAGTCGATGGATGAGATTTTACGAATTGCTTGGGTCGTCTTGTAGCCATTCATATCAGGTAATTCAACGCTGATGATGATGATATCAATGTTATGCAGGTTAAAGAGGTCAATCGCTTCTTGCCCTGTACTGGCAAGTACATGCTCGTGGCCAGAGTGCTCAACATGCATCGCAAGGAACATGCGGATTGATTGACTGCTATCTACAATGAGTATTTTCATTTAGGTTGCTCTAAAGCGTTATAACGAGTATAGGTTGAGATTGTCTGATTTTCTAATGTTTGTCGGTATTTACTTGTACTAAATCTATAGATGGCTAAAAAACATTAAAGAATTTGTATTGGCTGCCGATAGTCTCAATAGCCCAAATTTTTTGGGTTTCTACCAGCGACAATATGGGGGTGACCTATGTCAGGTGTTGGTCCAGTTGGGGGCGCCGGAGCAGCTGCATATGCAGCTAATTTGGCTAAGCCGCCTCAAGTACAGCAACCTCTTAAAGAAGTTGCCGCGCCAGTGCAGGAAGTAAAACCTGCTGCAGATGAGCGTGTAGGAAGTCAGTTAAATGTGACCGCCTAATGTGCTTATGTTAAAGGCCAAGGCTGCGAGTGACCTCGCAGCCTGACGCTTTTTCTATTGCAATCATTATTTTACTCGTTTAATTTCAGCTATATGAAAAAACTTTTTGTGTGCTTATTATTGTTCTCGCAAACTGTATTAGCAGATCGTTACCAGACTGGTTTAGATCACTATGATGCAGGCAATTATGCAAAAGCGTATTGTATTTGGAAGGTGCTGGCTGATAGAGGCCACGTTGTCGCGCAATATAGTTTGGGGTGGATGTACGCCAATGGTGAAGGGTTGGCTGTAGATGCTAAGACTGCCATTAAGTTGTGGCGCCAGTCTGCAGCGCTTGGTCACCCGGATGCACACTTTGCAATGGCATTGGCCTATACCACTGGTGAAGGTGTCAAAAGGGATGATTTAAAAGCCATTAAGTGGCATATAGAAGCGAGTCAGCTTGGCCATGAAGACTCTCAAGCCATTTTATACGATTTGATTACAGGCCAATTTCAACAGTTAAGCTACGCGGAGAAAAAGATGCTCCAGCAATCATGGCGAATGCTGGGTACTTCCAATTTTATAAACTCAAATCGTGCGAATATTCGAAGTGGTCCAAGCAGTAAAAACAAAACCATTCTGTACGCCAATAAAGGGGATGAGTTTGTTGAATTTCGACGCAAAGGGAAGTGGTTGCAAATTGGTTTGCCAAATAAAACCATCGTTGGCTGGGTGCATAGTTCTTTAATTGAATGAAATACTTGCGTTTGTACGGGGTATTTCCCTATGATGTCTGTGATAGCATCGCTTGCAGCGATTCTCCAATAGCATAGGGAAGGAAAAGGACGTATGGTCACAAAGAAAAAATCAGCCACCAAAAAAAAATCAACAGCCACTAAAAAGAAAGCTGCATCTGCAACTTCCTCAACAAAAAAATCAGCAACTAAAAAGAAAGCTTCGGTTAAGAAAAAGGCAGCCGTTAAAAAAACCAGTAGTACGGTTAAAAAATCAGCTGCAGTTGTCACGGCTAAAAAAGTCGTTGTTGATGATTCTGCGGCCGCTGAAAATAGTGCAGCGCCTGTCGTTGAAGAATCAGCCAAGGTTGATGCAGCAGCAAAAGCTGAACAGACAGCAACAGTAAATGATGAGCCTAAAACAGAACAGCCGCCTAAAGCTGAGCCTGCTATAGCCGCGGAACCTGCAGCAAAAGTAGAGGATAAAGCTGAATCAAGTGATGCTGCTCCTGCAGAAAAAGCGGCAGCTAAACCCACTGCTGAAGAAATTTCGAAAGCAGCTGTGGCACCTAAGGCTGCTGCGAACCCTTACGCACCTAAAAAATTGCCTAAAAAACAAGGGATGGGGTTCATGTCTAAACTCATTATTGTTTTAGGCATCTCTGCCATCGTATATTACCTTTACAGTGATGATGAGAACGCTGAACAAGCCACTGGCGAGACGACGGAAGCGATACCATTGCCAGCGGAGTCAGCCGGCAGTACAGCAGTTGAAACGCAAGTGTACAAGCCGACAGAACCTGAAGTGGTTGTGCCCTCTAGTAGCACTGATACAACACCTGCGACATCACCCGTATCAGCAACTACCAGCGTGAGTAAGCCTGAGGTTAAAGCCGGAGACACATCAGCATCGCAAGATCCTGTGACGTTTAGGCCTGTCAAAGAGAAAAAGGCACCTGAAATTATTCATGAGCCTGCGGTTACCACGCCTGCAGCTGTAGCACCTGCTGCACCACAACAGCCTGCATACACTGCGCCTTATAACCCTTATCAACCAAGGTATGGTCAGCAGCCGCAATACCCTTATCAAGCTAATCCTTGGGGGCAGCCTCGCCAGCCTTATCAAAGGCCTTAGTGTGTAACGGTGCTTGGTGAGTTAAAAGTGGAATAGGTTTAATGTACTATTTCGCTTTTGATGGTTATTTTGATGTTTTTTAGTTCTTCTAATGTCAAAATTTAAGCAAAAAAAATCGTGTTGTTCAGGCATCTAGTCTTACGATTAGAGGGTGGGTTGCCTGAAGAACACGAAGCCGATGCAATACCGTTAAAGGTATTGCAGTTGGTTGAAGTGAGTATATAGCTTAAGCCTGTTTTCTCTATTACAGGGAATTACAGTTATTTTGTTGTTTTACCAATGATGTTACGGCTAAAATAATGGCAATAGTTCTCGGCTTTTGCTTGATACATCTGGGCAGGTCGGTTATTACCCAGTCTCATTTTTCCAGGTATTTCTTCCAGTAAAGCGGCTTCTCGTATCCGCCTTCTAAAGGCACTTTTATCCACCTTGCGGCCTAATACAATTTCAAATACATTCTGAAGCTCAGATAATGTAAAGGATTGGGGCAACAAATGCAGGGGCAGGTTGGTATACTCCACTTTATTTCTAAGCCGGGTAATGGCATTTTTTAATAATTCAGCATGGTCAAAAGCAAGTTGTGGCCAAGATGTTTCAATATCTAGCCACTTTACATCGGACGTGCCTGAACCCGACTGAAGCGTTACGTTGTCTGATGCAATGAGCGCAAAATAGACAATGGTCGTAGACCAACCGCGCGGATCCCGCTTGTTGTTACCAACGGTTTCAAGCTGCTCAAGGTAGGGTGAGCTTACTTGGGTTTTTTCAAATAATTTGCGATAGGCTGTCTGCTCAATTGAGTCATCTAATTGTAAATCACTAAAACCACCAGGTAGTGCCCAATGATGCATAAATGGATGTTCTGCACGTTTGACGATGAGTGCTTTTAATTTATTCTCATGTAAGGTGAAAATAACAACATCAACAGAGGTTAGGGGAATATCAAAGTCGTGAATATTGTAGGATGCAAGATATTCAGTTTCAGAAACTGTCATGGGAGGATGGCCGGTTAATTGAAAACCTGAATATTGCCATTTTTGGGGTAAAAACACGAATAAAAAACCTAGCGCGTAGGCTAGGTTTTAATGTGAAATCGTTTAGTACACTATTTGTTTAATAATCGTAGTCGTAATCATTGTGGCTGTTATCATAGCGATGGTTGTTATGATAGTGATGAACGTGGATTCGTTTTCTAGGTTGATATTGTCGATACTGGCTTTGGCTTTGGTATTGCTGAGCTTTCATTCGATTAACATCGTCCATTGATTGGCCGACATTACTACCGAGTGCCGCACCGCCAATGGTACCAATAATCGTTGCTGCAGTTCTGCCTCTACCGTGCCCAACTTGATTACCTAAAACGCCACCAAGAATACCACCAATGACTGCTCCGCCATTTTGGTTTTGTGAATATGGTTGGTTAGCACAACCTGATAGTCCAAATAAAATGACACTGACTGCGATAATGGTTGCATAGATTTTCATGGGGTTTCTCCGTCTGTATGTATATTCCATGTCTGTATAATGCGCCTGTTTCCCTGAACATAATCTGAACTATGTCAATTTTAGAAGATTCTCTTTGGATTTTGTTGTCGCTCACCAAGCTTCTTTATGAGTGGTGGTTTTGACTTCTTTTCTTTGCACCAAAATGGTTCAAAAATGTGTGTGCTAGGGCGGGTTTTGCTTTGATACATGAAATATTGAGCACATGCTGTGCACCTTAATAGTCTTACCCTTACTAATTCCTTCTATCATCTTGTTAAATATAGATAAAATATAATTGGCATAATATTTGTTAGGGCAGACTATATAATTTTTTTATCATGGAGAGCTGGAATGAATGAGGTGAGTAGTCGATTTAACCTTTTGTCCTTTACTGGGAAAATGCGTGTTCTGCATCTGACTTGGATTGCCTTTTTTATTAGTTTCATGGTGTGGTTTTCACACGCGGGGCTAATGGTGTTTATTCGTGAAACACTTGGTTTATCAGCGGTTGAAGTGAATACGTTGATTGCCTTAAACCTGGCATTAACCATTCCATCAAGAGTGATAGTTGGGATGTTGGTTGATAAATACGGGCCTAGGCTTTTGTTTGCGGGCATCTTGATCCTAGGTGGTCTTGTGACCTTTACCTTTGCGCTTGCAGAAAATTATCAGCAAATTGCCATTTCTCGCTTCTTGTTAGGGTTTGTAGGCTCTGGGTTTGTGGTGGGTATTCGCATCATTGGTGAGTGGTTTCCAGCGAAAGAAGCAGGGCTTGCACAAGGGATATATGGCGGTTGGGGTAACTTCGGTTCCGCAGCAGGCATTATCTTATTGCCATTTTTAGCTCAAAGTGTTTTTGGCGGCGATGACGGTTGGAGAATTGCTGTTGGGATTGCGGGCTCTATTTCTATTGTATACGGGGTGTTTTATTATTTTGCGGTACAAAATAATCCAAAAGGCTCTACTTATTTCAAACCGAAAAAAATGGGTGGGCTTGAGGTCACGAGTAAAGGGGATTTGGCACTCTACTTATTAATGAACATTCCTTTGTACTTAGCTTTGGGTTTGTTGTGCTGGAAGCTGTCACCCGCTAAGTTAAATTTTATCGGTAACACCTTATCTTATAGTATTTATGCATTATTGATCGTGGTTTACTTTTTCCAGTCTTGGAAAATCATTTCTATTAATAAGGCGATTTTTACGGCACCCGTTCCTGAATTGCATCGTTATTCATTTTCACAAGTTGCCGTATTGGACCTGGCGTATATGGTGACGTTTGGTACTGAGTTGATCTTGGTGCAAATGTTGGCTTTGTTTTATGTGGATTATTTTGGCGCAGATAAACTACTCGCAACAATTTTGGCGGGGTTGTTCCCTTTCATTAACTTAGTGGCACGCCCTGGCGGTGGTTGGATTAGTGATAAAATTGGCCGTAAGCGTACATTAGTGATTGTCTTTTCTGGTATCACGGCTTCTTTTATACTGCTGAGTCAGGTTGAGGCAACTTGGTCACTCGGTGTGGTGGTTATGATTACCTTAGTCGCTGGTGTGTTTGCTAAGGGCGGTTCTGGTGCTGTTTTTGCCATGGTGCCTTTAATTCAGCGTCGATATACAGGGCAAATAGCCGGTATGGCGGGTGCGTATGGCAATGTTGGTGGGGTTGCCTTTAGTTTGGTGTTACTTGAAACAGGCTCGCCTCATGCGCTGTTTATGTCAGTTGGCATTGTTGCCGCTGCCGTGTTGGTGAGTACCCTGTTATTTTTAAAAGAGCCAAAAGGTCACATGACTGAAATTTTAGAGGATGGTTCTGTTCAGTTAATATCTGTTGAAAAATAGCGATTAAAGGCGATAAAAAGCCCTGTTGTGCGCTGAGCACATCAGGGCTTTTTATTGTTACACTTACTCTTCGGAATACGTTCTTTGATACTTGCCCGGTTTTCGACCGTAACTTGGGTCCAATATATGCCACTCTACGGGTAAAGATACCGTACTACTAGAGACCTCGCTTGAGGGAATGGTGGTTAATGTTTCCTGTTTTGCTTCACATAAAAAAGCTTGGCTCAGTGGTGTATCTCGTTTGATGCTAATCCATTCATCTTCAGTGTCTATACGAATAACGGTTGCGAGCCAGCCGTGCCATTGGTCGGTTTTTATAATGGCATCTAAATGCGTGTAACCTAGGTATGGGCTGTGGTTAGTGGGTTGTTTAAACCATAAGCTTTGTCCTGGTGCTGTTTTAAGTGCGCCACCTAGCCATATTTGCAGATAAAAAGTATCCACATCTGGTTCGTATAAAGCATTGACCATGATTTCATAAAAGCCAAAATCATTGCGGTCTAACCAATCTGGCATGTCAGTGTCGACCAGCTTTTCTCGGTAGAAGCTCAGTGCTCGTTCGCTTTGTTCTGTTGATTGGTCTTGCAGCAGCAGGTAGGTTATTTGAGGTTCTTCTGAATTTTTTTGAATGCGAATACAGTGGTCTGAACCATCTTCTTTTTGTAGCTTAAGTTGTAATTGGTCTTGTTCAAGCTTCACTTGAAAATTGATGGGCGGGTATAACAAAACCCCACGCTGCATTGCGGTGTTAAACGGCAAGCAAAAGTGCTTTGCCCGCTTCGGGATTTCAGCGGTGCTTGCACTGGCAAGTGTGGGTAACGGTTGCTCTGGGAAAATTTGGTGAAACTCGATGGTGTCTTGGTCAATGGCCTTCATAAAGTGTGTCGATCTCAGTGCTATGGTTAGCAATAATTTTAGACCGTTTCAGCTTGAGCGTGGGGGTTAAATATTCATTTTCGACCGTCCAAGCATGGAGCGTGCAATAAACGGTATGGACTTTTGCATAACCTGGAAACTGCGCCAGCTGTTTTCGGATGATTTGGATCACTTCCTTTTGTATGGCCTTGCTATTGGCTTCTTCTAAACCGGGCCATTCCTCCTTAGCTAATACGACTAAAGCAGACAAGTATGGCCGGTTGTCTCCAATGATGAGTGCTTGTTCAATCTTTGGTGCGAGGCAAATGGCTTGCTCCATATCGCTTGGGGGAAGCTTTTCTCCATTGGACAAGACGATAATTTCTTTTAATCGACCCGTGATGACGATGTGATTATTCACAATACTGACTTTGTCACCGGTATGTAACCAACCATCCGTATCGATGATCTCAGCGGTGGCGGTGGGATTCTTCCAGTAGCCTTGCATAACGCCAGGGCTTTTGGTGAGTAGCTCGTCTTGTTCGCCAATTTTAAGTTCAACGTCCTGCAAAGGGGTGCCAACACTGTTGATGTCATTGTCTTCTAATGGGTTAACGCTGATTACGGGGCTGGTTTCTGTGAGCCCATACCCTTGTAGTATGGGCAGGCCCAGGCCGATAAAGGTTTTGGCGACCACAGGAGACATTGGTGCGCCTCCAGCAATGGCAAAGCGCATGTTGCCGCCGAGTTTTGCCATGACCTTTTTAGCAACCAATGTATTTAAAATTGGCCACAGTAAAAACGACGGTTGCCAGGACTGTTTACCTTGTTGGTGTTGGTATCTGTTCCAGCCGGTAGATACGGCAAATTGAAATAGCCTCTGGGCAACAGGTGACTTCGCCGCGAGACCGTGTTGTATCTTGGCATAAACGCGCTCAAAAATGCGGGGTACTGAAATTAAGATGGTTGGTTTCTGGGTGATTAAATCTTCCGCTAGCTGCGGTACAGAGCGTGAAAAAGAGGTGCTGGAACCCGACATGACCGTCAGGTAGTAACCAATTGACCGTTCTAATGTATGTGATAACGGCAGAAAAGACAGCATGTGGTCGCTGGTATACACTTTGATGGATTGCAATCCACTATAGGCATTCCATAAAATATTATTGTGACTGAGCATGACGCCTTTCGGTTTACCTGTTGTACCAGAGGTGTAGACAATGCTGGCAAGATCAGTCTTGGCGGCCTGATTTTTTAACTCACCAGCGCTTTGGCCTGCTAAGAACTGTTCTAGTGGTGTGGCGATAAGGTCATGGCTATCAACATCGATACTTGAGCGGACAATGACTTTTTTTAAGCACTCAGGTGCACCCGCATCTTTGATGGCTTGCCACTGGCCGAAAGTGTCGACGATTAAAATTTGGGCGCAGGCATTCTCTAAAATATAATCCACATTATCAGGGTGGTCGTTCATATATAGCGGGACAACCACAAGCCCTAGGCCTAATGCGGCTTGGTCAAACTGAACCCACTCGACGCAATTGGGCAGCATAATGGCAATGCGGTCACCTTTGGTGAGCTGCTCGTTTTCAAGGGCTGCTTGCATAAGCGCAATCATGCTACCCATTTGTTGCCAGGTATAGCTGTGCCAAAGATTAACGGCATTGCAGTATTGTTGGTAAGCAATATTGTTTGGGGTGCGTTTAATGCGTTCAGCAAATAAACCTGCTAATGATGAGACGTTTTCATAGTTAATGTAATCTGTTGTCTTTGTCATTACTCAACCTAATTAGCTGTTTCTATTTGCTGAACTTTAAACGCATTCATTTCAAATTTCTGTGGTTTTATCCTATCTCTAATGATTTCCAACCATCATCTTTCTTGAAGCGATCGCCGAAAGTGGTGCTTAACTCATCCAGCAAGCTGACCATTGTCTCTTTACCTTCAGTTTTTATGTGGTGCATAGGGCCGCCTTTAAAGGGCGCAAAGCCTGTGCCAAAAATAATACCCGCATCGAGTAACTGCTGATTTTCAACAACACCTTCGTCTAAACAGCTCACCGCTTCATTGATCATTCGCATCATTAAGCGGTTCTGCAAATGCTTTGGCATGTTGCCATCTGACGCTTGTGGGACTTTTTTCCCTTTCTCGTACTGGTAGAATCCTTGGCCACTCTTAGCCCCTAATAGCCCTTTTTCGACCATGTCTTTGAGCCTTGTTGGAACGTTGATATCCATGTCTTGGGTGAGAATTTCTGCAACATGTAGGCATATATCTAAGCCAACCGTATCGGCCAGTTCAATAGGGCCCATCGGCATACCGAAGGATTTGGCTGTTTTGTCGATGAGCGGCGCAGGGACACCTTCTTCGACGAGGGTAACTGCTTCCATTAAATACGGCATCAATACCCTATTGACTAAAAATCCTGGGCCGCTTTTAACGGGCAGTGGCAAACGGCTGATCCTGCGGGCAAAGTCACACGCTTGCTTGACCACGGCATCATCGGTGTTGTCGGCTTTAACAATTTCTACCAATTGCATCATGGCGACGGGGTTAAAAAAATGTAATCCGACCAAACGGCTTGGGTTGTCTAAACACGTCGAAAGCACCTCAAGGCGAATACTGGAGGTATTGGTTGCCAGTAACGCGGTGGGCTTCATGACGGGTTCTAATTTTTGATACAGCGCATGCTTGGCTTCAACATTTTCAAAAATGGCTTCAATGACCACGTCGGCATGTTGTACGCCAAGGCCTTCGATGTCTGGAACAATGCGGTCGAGGGCTTCACGAATGAGTCTTGGTTGTTTTAGTTTGCGCTTAAATAGCTTGTGAGCACGCGTCATCATGTTGACTAAGAACTCAGGTTTTTGGTCTTGAATGGTAACGGTTAGCCCTTGTAAGGCACACCATGTGGCAATGTCGCCGCCCATGACGCCGGCGCCAATCACATGGACGTGTTGTGCGTTGCAGTCCTTAGCACTGCCTTGGCTCTTCATGGCCTCCATCATGTAGAACACATCAATCAGGTTTTTGGCGGTAGGGCCTGTGACGAGTTCTGCCACTTTATGGGCTTCTCCTAATAGCATGTCGCCTCGACGACCCGCATTTTCGACCCAGTGGTCTATTAGCGCGAACGGAGCAGGGTAATGCTCTGGGCGGGCTTTTTTTCTGACCTGCTTACGCATCATGTTGCCGAGAATGTTACGAATGATGGCTTTATTGGTGAGGCGTTGCAAAAAACTGGCTTTATGAGGTGATGGTGGCTTCAGCGCCATTTGTTTGGCTGTTTGTAGTAATAATCGTTGCGGTGCAATGGCATCTACTAAGCCGACTTTACGGGCGGCACGTGCCGATAAATTGCGCCCCGTTAGCATCATGTTCATGGCGGTTGGTGCGCCTAATAACTGTGTGCTTCTTAAGCTGCCACCAAACCCAGGGAATATGCCAAGGTTGACTTCTGGGAAGCCAAGTTTGGTTTTGGGGTCATCAAGTGCTAGACGGTAGCGACATGATAGAGCCAACTCAAGACCGCCGCCTAAGCAAAAACCATTGATAACGCACAAAGTTGGCATGGGCAATGATTCTATGCGGTCAAAAAGTTGCTGTGCTTCTTGAATGAGGGCGACGCCTTCATCCGCATTTTTAAGTACGGTAAACCCTTCAATATCCGCACCTGCAATAAAGCCATTGTCTTTGTCTGATACGATGATGACGCAGTTCGCTTTGCTGTTTTCAAGTTCAGTGACTTTTTCGGACAGTTCTGCAAGCACATCTTTTGACAATACATTGGTACTGGCATCCGCTTTATCAAAGTGTAGCCAAGCGAGGTTATCGGTATCAATGTCAATACGCCAGTTTTGAGTGTTGTTGCTCATAGTCTTTACTCCCCTTGCTCAATCATCATTGCGCCACCTTGGCCAACACCAATACATAAACTGGCAATGCCACGTTTACGTTGGTTTCGTTTTAAGGTGTGCAGTAGGTGTAAAACAATTCTGGCGCCACTTGCGCCCACAGGGTGTCCAAGGCTAATGCCGCCGCCATCAACGTTGAGTCTATCCATTGGTATAGCCCCAAATGCCGCATCTAGACCTAACTGGGTTTTGCAATAGTCTTCATCTTGCCAGGCTGCCAGGCAGCCTAATACTTGTGCGGCAAAGGCTTCGTTGATTTCCCAGTTGTCTATATCATCTATGCCGAGCTGTTGGCGCTGTAATAGCGGCAACATGGCATGGGCTGGGCCTAATCCCATAACGGCAGGGTTAAGCCCTGACCACTGTGCATCAATGATTTTTCCAAGGACGGGTAAATTGTGTTGTTCGACGGCTTTTTCTGAGGCCAGTATGAGTAGAGCGGCACCATCGGTCACTTGGGCGCTGTTACCCGCGGTAATGTTACCGCCACGGTCAAATACGGGGCGTAATTTGGCTAACCTTTCCGCCGTAGAATCTTCTCTTACGCCATTATCTGCGGTAATCACGTTACCTTTGTCGTCATATAGAGGCACGACTTCGCCCATGAAATCGGCTTGTTGTGCTTGTAATAAACGTTGGTGACTGTTTGCGGCATAAGCATCCATCTCGACTCGGTTGATGTTAAACCGGTAAGCGACATTTTCTGCTGTTTGTCCCATTGAAATACCCAGTAGTGGGTCACTTAGGCCACATTTTAAGCCGATCACAGGTGCCAAGTAACTTAACCGTAACCTGAGTAAGTGCCTGAGCTTTTTCGGTAAGGTTTTGCAGCGCATCATAGCGCCCAACCAATCCACCATTTTTTGGCCAAATAAAATGGGGGAATGGCTCATGGATTCGGTGCCACCGGCTAATACCATCTCGGCACGTCCTGCGGCGATATTGAGTGCGGCGGTATCCAATGCTTGTAGACCTGAGGCACAGTTACGCTGCACAGTGAAGGCTGGCATACTGTCACCACAGCCTAGGCGTAATGCAACTAAGCGTGCGATATTGGCTTCATTAGGACCAGGAGCGACGCAGCCTAAAATGACTTCATCTAGTGCGTTGGCAGCAAAAGGTTGCCTGGCTAATAACACCTTGCCGGCATTCACGGCTAAGTCGGAGGCTTCAAATGGCCCTGGCTTACCTTCGGCCTTGATGAAAGGTGTACGTAATCCATCTACGATACACACGGGGCGGGCATAACTGGTTTTGGTCGTTGCCATTTTGTTACTCCTTACCTTGTGGAATGAGTTCATCGGGGCTGTATGAGTCCACCATGATGACTTTTCGACGTAAATCGACGGCGAGACGAACGGCTGTCGCCTCGTCTTCAGTTAAAATGCCTTTGTCAATGGCATCAGCAATAACATCCTGACCCATCTGATCATGCACCGTGCCTTGTTTGACCGCTTGAGACAGTTTCTTCTCAAAAGGGTGCGCCGTAATGCAGGCTGTTAAAGCTTGTTCGAGCATTTGCCCTTGTTCATTTGGATCTTCAGGAATGTAAATGCCACCGGTGAGTCGGTCACGCGTGTCTGAAGGGCTTAGGAGTTGTCTTGCCACTTGTTGGCTGAGTTTGTCGCTAGGGCCTTTGAAAGGGGCGCCACTTGGGAAAATTGTCCACTTTAACAATTTGGCTAAAATACCCAGTGGTAAATTATTGATGAACTGGAGTAGGGCTGTTTGGCAGCGTAGTAAAGAATCTTCCATTGACCATTGCATCAGGGCTAAATCCGCTTCATTTTTACCTTCGTCGTGATATTGTTTTAATACAGCAGAAGCTATATACAGCTCACTTAGCACATCACCTAATCGAGCTGACATGCGTTCTTTTCGTTTCAGTGAACCACCTAAGACCATCATGGCTGAATCGGCGACCAACGCAAAGGTACTGCTCATCCAGGTGAGCTGTTGGTAATAACGGCGTGCAGGACCGTAACCTGGAGCGGATACAAGTGTTGCCCGAGTTAAACCGAACCAAAATGAGCGGGTGATGTTGGTGATGTAAAATTGAGCATGCTGCCATAAAGAGCGATCAAAATCGATTAGACCTTGTTGTTTGTCGGGGTTGTGGGCTGCTTCCATTTCTTGCAACACATAAGGGTGGCAGCGAATGGCACCTTGGCCAAAAATAATTAAACTTCGGGTTAAAATATTTGCGCCTTCAACTGTAATGCTGATGGGGATGGACTGGTAGCCTCGGCCAATTAAATTTTTGGGGCCTAAGCAAATACCGCTGCCACCTTGTATGTCCATGGCGTGGTTGACTACGGTACGCATCCGTTCGGTTAAGTGGTATTTGATGATGGCTGAAATCACTGAAGGGTTTTCGCCCAAATCAATCGCCGTTAAGGTGAGTTTTCTCGCGGCATCAATTTGGTAGGTTTTACCCGCCATATCGGCTAAGGCTTCTTCAATGCCTTCGAATTGACCGATGGGTGTTTTAAATTGTTTACGAATGCGGGCGTAGGCGCCTGTATATCGAGAGGCAAGTTTGGATGCGCCTGAAGACAGTGCTGGTAATGAAATGCCTCGACCATCAGCCAACGATTCCATCAACATTCGCCAACCATGGCCTATTTGAGCTTTGCCACCAATGATCCAGTCTAAAGGGATGAATACGTCTTTGCCGCTGTTAGGCCCATTTTGAAAGGGAATGCTCAGTGGGAAATGTCGGTCACCAATAGTGATCCCAGGGGTGTTGGTCGGGATTAAAGCCAGTGTGATGCCTAGCTCTTCCTGGCTACCGAGTATTTTATCTGGGTCATAGAGTTTAAAGGCAAGGCCTAATAGCGTGGCAACAGGGCCTAGGGTGATGTAGCGCTTTTCCCAGTTTAAATTGATGCCGATGGTTTCTTGGCCTTCAAACGTGCCTTTACATATCACACCAAAATCGGGCATGGCACCTGCGTCACTGCCTGCATCTGGGCCTGTTAAGGCAAAGCAAGGAATCTCTTGGCCTTTAGCGAGACGGGGTAGGTAATGCGCTTTTTGTTCATCGGTTCCGTAATGCAGTAATAATTTTGCGGGGCCTAAAGAGTTTGGCACCATCACAGTTACCGCACTGGTGACACTGCGGCTGGAGATTTTCATTACAACTTGTGAGTGGGCAAGGGCAGAAAAGGCTAAGCCACCATATTTTTTGGGGATGATCATGCCAAAGAACCCTTGTTCTTTAATATAGGCCCAAACATCCTCTGGTAAATCTAGGTGTTTTTGTGTGACCTCCCAATCGTTAATCATATCGCACAGGGTATTTACAGGGCCATCAATAAACGCTTGTTCGGCAGCTGTGAGCTGTGACGTTGGAATATTTTGGAGCTTTTCCCAATCAGGATTGCCACTGAATAAGTCCCCATCCCACCAAACTGTACCCGCTTCTAGTGCATCTTTTTCTGTTTGAGACATGACGGGGAGTAATTGTCTGTAAACAGACAGCATGGGTGCTGTGAGGATGAGTTGGCGTAAAGGTTTGTAGTTTAGTAGTGCCGCAACAACAACCCAGATGGACCAGAGAATGGCAATGACGGCAGGACTAGGTTGCGCGACCAATGTTAGGGTGAGTAGCAATGCACTAGGCAATATAAGCCAGTAGAGGCTATTTGCTCGATGATAAGCTAACAGACAAAATAACAGAATAAATGACATAAACCCGCAGGTGATGATCATAGTTTCTACCTTCGTTCTTTAGTATTTAACACAGGTGTATTATTTTTCAGAAAATGTTCGCAGTGCTGTAAAAAATTGCTTGGACCGCCTTCATTAAAATATAGTGCAGAACGTTGCTTTTCTGCTTGTTTTTCTTTGTCATATTCATCAAGGCTGCGATGTAGGTGGTCTTTATCGTCGTTATATACGATATCAATGTCACTCCAGGGCAGATTTCGATACATTGAAAGATCATCCAACCCAATGTATGGGTATTTAATGATGTCGAAATACGGGGAGTAATCAAAATCTTTGGGCGAGAATAAGCGAGTGTTACGTTTATAGAACCTGACATCGCCTTGTTCACTGCGCTCTATAAACGGCAGTATGGGGTATTTTACTTTGGTGAAAGCATCTGCCAGTAAAGTAGAGCAAACAGTACGGGTAGGTGCCCCAGCATTGTGCTGGAATAAGCTAGAGCGCCAGCGCCTTGGAAGTATGGTCCAAGGAAATAAAAATCGGGCTAAATCTAATATATGACGAACGTCGTAGTCCATGCCTAATCGTTGGATGCAAAATTTACTCACTTTGTGGGCATCCACAGGGGAAAGCGCCTGAGGTCTGCAAATACGTAAGTGCTCACCTTCATACTTGGTAATCGGGACAACAACGGTGCCAATACCAAGCTGTGCTTCAACGAGCAGTTGGTCATTAGGGTCTCCAAGGTAGGATTCTTGGACTAACTGTCTTAAGGCAGGGTCAGATATGTCATACAGCCTGCCGATATAAAGGGCGGCATGAGTCCATGACGACTGGGTGATCAGTTTAATGACTTCACTGACACGACTTCGCCCCTCAACCAAAATAACATCAGCAGGTCTTACTTCGTATTGTAAGCGCTCAAAATCACATAGCGGTATGCTGGCAGGAGCCTCTTCTTTGACCAGCCAATTGCTGATGGATTGATTGATGTACTGGGCAGCTTTTCTTAGCAACATCATTCCTTTTTGGATTTATGTGAACTAGGTTTAATTGTCAAATATTATTTATGGGTGCATTTAAATAAATTATAGCATGGTGTTTGTTAGCTGACATTACAGGGGCTTACTAATACGACTGATGGTTTTTCCAAAATAACGTATGCTAAATCTGCTAATCTTGTAATATGCAAATTTTAATTATAGGACGTAGTTGTGCCACTGGATCTCATGTCTCAGGGAAGTAATCCCAATTTTTTTAATACTGAACACACGTTAGCTCAGCGTATTCGTTGGGTACACGACCTAATCAAGCAAAAAATTCCTAAGGTCAATCGCATTGCTGTTGCGGTGTACGATGAAAAAACAGACGTGCTGAAAACGTTTGTCCATAGTACTGATATAGAAAATCCCTTACCTTTATATGAGTGTAAATTGTCTGATGCGCCTGCATTGCTGGCAATCAGTCAATCAGGTAAACCACGTGTGATTAATCAAATGTCAGATTTGCCCCTGGATAAACAACATACACAAAGAGTTCGCTCAGCCGGCTTTCAGTCAAGTTTTACTCAAGCGATTTATCACAATGAGCGATTTTCAGGTTTTATTTTTTTTAATTCTTTGCATCCAGGTGCATTTACAGAAGAGTATCAGCAAGACTTAAGCATAATGGCGTATTTGGTTAACCTGCTTATCAATAATGAGTTTAATGTGTTAACCACGCTAAATGGAGTTGTGCACTCATTAGAAGATGTAGCTCAATTTCGTGATGAAGAAACCGGTTATCATTTAGAGCGAATGTCCCGTTACTCCAGAGTAATAGCGCGCTATATTGCTCAGCAAACTGGATTATTGAGTGACGAGCACGTGGAATATATTTTCCTTTACTCAACCTTGCATGATATCGGTAAAATTGCGATACCAGACAATATTTTATTGAAGCCCGGTAAGCTGACAGAAGGCGAAATGACTTTAATGAAAAGTCACCCGAGTAAAGGGCATGAAATTATCAAGCGTATTTTAGATAATTTAAGCATGAAAACAGTCCCTTTTGCTGATGCATTGTTGAATATCATTCTGTGTCACCATGAGCGCTGGGATGGTATGGGCTATCCTGCTGGGTTGAGTGGGGATGCCATACCCATTGAGGCTCGGGTGGTTGCTGTGGCTGACGTTTTTGATGCATTGACCAGTGCCCGAAGTTATAAAGAGGCGTGGTCTATTGAGCGAGCGTTTGAGTTTATTGAAGAGAAGTCAGGATCATTCTTTGATCCAAACTGCGTTCAAGCATTACTGGCCTGTGAAGACGATATACGTTTGATCAAAGACCAATTTGCTGAGACCGGATCAGGTTAAATGTCAAAGAACCGATACTCACTGGTAAAATGTTGTTTTACTCTAACAATGGCTTCTAGTAAATCTTGGAAGGGGCCAGTTAGGTCAGGGGTGGTATCTCCTGAAAGGGTTTGGATCAGTAAATTTTCTAGCGTTAACTCAGCATTTTTTAACTCTGGGACACCACAGTAGGCTGCAGATCCATGTAATTTGTGTACCAACTCTTTGAGCGCAGAATACGCTTTTTCATCAAATAAGGTTTGTAGGATCGGCGTTTGTTCGTCCAGTTCCGCGAGTAACTTTTCAACAAAATTTTTGGCTAGAGCTTCATTGTTCCCCGTACTTTTTAGCGCGAGTTGTTTGTCATAAACGGGGATGTTTTTTTGTAACTGGGTGATGGTGGAGGCGTCGGTGAGTAACCCTTGTGGTGCTTCTGCTGTCTGGAGCAAATGCTGTGACATTTCCCAGAGTTCCGTTTCTAAAATGGGTTTGGTGATAAAGTCATCCATACCACTGCCAATTAAGCGTTCACGCGTGCCAGGAAGTGCATTTGCAGTCATAGCAATGATGGGGACACGTTTGCCTAATGGCTCGTTTTCTCTGATTTTTTCAGTGGCTTCTATGCCGTTTAAGCGTGGCATGTGAATGTCTAGAAAAATCAAATCATAACTGTCTGAGGCTGCAAAGGTAACAGCTTGTTGGCCATCAATCGCTTCAACGACATTCGCGCCAGTTTCCCGTAGTAGGGTCGCAATTAATTTTAAGTTGATTGGGTTGTCATCAGCGGCTAAGAAATTTAAGCCGTGGAAAGACGGGCTGTTTGTTTTTTCATCTTCCAGAACCCAGCTATCTTGTAGCGTGAGTTTAACGAGTTCTCGATATAAAATATCTCCCTGTGGGGGTTTGGGTAAGCACACCTGGATACCGGCAGAGTAGAGGTTATTGGTCACCTCTTTTTCTGTTGTGTTGATCAGGGCGACAATAGGGACGTGGGCAATCGGCGCGAGAGCCGATAAAATCTCATCAATATTAATTTTATTGGCTTCAAAACGGGTTAGGCTTAAAACAATCAGGTCAAATTTGGCATTGAGATTAATTGAAAAATAACGCTGCATATCCTCAATATTGCTATAAGCGGCGACTTGCATGCCCCATGCTTGGAGCATGTGATAAAGTGCAAGTTGTGAAAAATTACGAGAGTCATAGAGCAGTGCAGAGAGGTTTTCTAGCCGGGTTTTTGTATCCGCTTCATTGATTTGACGCTGCTCTGTACAGTGAATCACCAATGAGAAAGTAGATCCTTCACCGGGTTGGCTTTCAACCTCAATGTGACCTTTCATTTGCTCGACAAGTTTCTTGGTAATCGCAAGACCTAAACCTGTGCCGCCAACTAAGCGGGTAGAGGAGGAGTCAACTTGGGTGAATGCGGCGAATAATGTCTCGAGGTGTTTTTCAGGGATGCCAACACCGGTATCGGTTACCGTAATTCTAATAGGGGTGGTTGCTGATGCTCGCGCATCTGAGGTGCTAAATTCATCCTCATCTAACATCACTCGGATGACGATATTGCCTGAGGGGGTGAATTTAATGGAGTTGTTTACCAAGTTAATAATAATTTGTTTAACTCTGACAGGGTCACCAATCAATTTCACAGGAACATCTGAGTAAATGAGTAACGCCAGCTCTAAGTCTTTGGCATGAGCTGCTGGTGCGAGTATTGACAGGGCATCCTCTAGGCAGTGGCGGAGGTTGAAGTCAATATTTTCTAACGTTAGTTTACCGGATTCAATTTTCGAAAAATCTAAAATATCATTGATGATGGCTAATAGATTGTTGGTCGATTTTTTAATGGTTTGAACAAAATCACGCTGCTCGGTGGCAAGAGTGGTTCGAAGCAGTAAGTTAGTGAAGCCGACAATGCCATTTAATGGGGTTCTTACCTCGTGACTCATGTTGGCTAAAAACTCTGATTTTATTGTGTTGGCATCAATGGCTCGGCGGTGAGCCAGTTCTAATTCAACATTTTGTAATTCAGCCTGGCGCAACGTTTCAGTAAGCTTCTCATCCACATCCGTTTTTTGTTTTTTCAGGGACAAATTGGCCTGTTCAATTTCATTCCGCATAACCTCAAAGTGTTGCTGTAACACTTCTAGCTCACTGTCATGGGGTTTGATGTTGGGTGTTAACTCGCTGGCTTGCATGGATTTAACGGTGTTTGTCATGCGGACAATAGGTTTAGAAATACTTCTACCAAACCGCCACGCAATAATGCCGGTGAACAGTAAGGTTGCAAGCACTAATAATAAGATATGTAGCTGTAATTGTTGCTTATCTCGTAGATGCTGAGTGGTCGAGTAAAATACCTGTACTAAGTTTTTATCATTTCGGGTAAAGGGGCTGGAAGAATCTATAATAGCAGCCGAAAAAACTCTGATTGTATCGCTAATTTGGGTATCGCCCATTTGCAGCCAAGCATCATTCCCTTTCAGGAACCTGATACCTGAAATATTAGGGTGTTGCATTTGTGCATAACTGACTTGGGAGAGGTGGTAAGTTTGTTGGGTTTCAGCGTAATGGATGGCGTGGGTGGCCAATACACTGGCAACTGCTTGGCCTTTATAGGATAAAATGGAATCTATATCATTGAATTTGCTATGAATAAAATAACTGCTGAGCAAAATGGCCAAGATGGAAGTCGGGATGATACTTAGAAGAAATATGCGGGTTTGGATCCCAAAAGACATGTCTATCTCGGCGTTGTTTGAAATTTGTCAAACATGGTAACATGCTTCGCTTGCGCTAGGCATGAGGAATGAAAGATGCAGTACCCAACAATTGAACAATTTGTAGGCTCTACCCCACTGGTTCGGCTGCAACGGCTTCCAGGTAATACCAGTAATACCATACTTGTTAAACTTGAGGGCAATAACCCTGCAGGTTCGGTAAAGGATCGCCCTGCTTTGAGTATGATTATTAGGGCTGAAGCCGAAGGGCGGATTAAGCCAGGTGATAAATTGATTGAGGCAACCAGTGGTAATACGGGGATTGCGCTCGCGATGGCGGCAGCCATGAAAGGGTATCAATTAGTATTAATCATGCCGGACAATATGAGTGAAGAGCGTTGGCAATTAATGCAGGCTTATGGGGCGGAGATTATACTCACGCCTGCAAAGGGTAGCATGGAAGGTGCGATTGATAAGGCGCGGGAAATGGAGGCCAATGGTGAGGGGCTAATTTTAGATCAATTTGCCAACCCTCATAACCCCATCTCACATTATGAAGGGACAGGGCCTGAAATTTGGCGTGACACCCAAGGTGAGGTTACCCACTTTGTTAGTGCAATGGGTACAACGGG
This sequence comes from Methylococcales bacterium, assembly GCA_018672285.1. Taxonomy (GTDB): domain Bacteria; phylum Pseudomonadota; class Gammaproteobacteria; order JABHGC01; family JABHGC01; genus JABHGC01. Next base: position 972 of record JABHGC010000184.1, on the reverse strand, counting down.
CACCATTATGGGGACCTCGCGATATTTAAAAGAACAAAATGAGCAGGTTCAAATTGTCGGCGTGCAACCGGAAGAAGGCTCCAAAATACCGGGCATTAGGCGTTGGCCAGAAGCCTATTTGCCCAAAATTTATGAGTCGCATCGGGTGGATCGAATTATTGATGTCAGCCAAACAGAAGCGGAAAATACGACTCGTGAACTCACATGCAGAGAAGGCATATTCCCAGGGATCTCATCTGGGGGGGCTGTGGCAGCAGCTTTAAAGCTTTCTCAAGAAGTTGAAAATGCGACGATTGTTTGCATTATTTGTGATCGTGGTGATCGATATTTGTCTACCGGGGTATTTGCACAAGGAGCAGCAAGTTAATGGATGTACTTGTCTATCAAATGCACACCATCCCAGATATAGAGTCTGGGGTTCAGCTATTTGGCTTAACAGAATTGAGTGATGCAGATGTTGTTAAAGCCATGTGTCACATACAAAAATCAAGAACAGGGTCTGAGCAATTACCTTCGCACTTAAAGAAAATTGTCGCCATATCAGCCATAGCATTGAACAAAGATGAGCTGAGCTTTCACAGTATTGCGACGCCTGAGCAAGAAACTGATATTTTAATGCAGTTTTTTCATACGGTTAAGCGCATAGATTCACCGTTAGTGAGCTGGCAAAATGGCAAGCTTTTTCAAGATATTCTACAACACCGAGCACTGCTACACGGTGTTGCCAGTGCAACTTATTGGCAGAGGCAATCAGAAGGTAGGGCGCATGTTGATTTGCAAGAGGTGATATCGCCCATTGAAAACCCACAGCTTACTCTAGAAACGGTGGCAACATGGTTGAAAATACCCTCAGTCGAAGATGATATAGATACATGGGATTTGTATCAAAAAGGGGATCATAAGTCCATAGAGCAGCACTGTCAGCGTACCTGTGTTATTAACTATTTTATTTACCTTCGAGTCGAGTTGATT
>JABHGC010000148.1 GCA_018672285.1 Methylococcales bacterium | reverse complement strand
TCTTTTTGGTTAAGAACAATATCTGTGGGTAAAGGATGTTTGTCGCTCATTGCCGTGCGCTCACCAAAGGTAGGAATCAGCCTGATTATAGAGCGATTAGAACGTTGTGCTCAACCATCTGCAGCTTAAGGGAACTCGGCTTTCAGTCTAGAATACGGCGTTCATTATGAGCAAGCAGCATCATGGGGAAAGACAAACACAATGATGTAAAACATGAGGCACATGAGGGCAAGTAGTGCGGTAATTAAGGTTCTACTGAATATTTTATGGCAGGTATGGCATTTATTTCGAGCGGTGTAGAGAAAAAGGGCACCTGCTAGAACGGTTATGTTCAGTGGAATGAAAGCGTCATATACAAACAGTTCTAGCGATAATAGCCAAATGGTTAAGTACTGCAGCGTGCAACCTGCAGGTTTGAGTACATTTTCACCATACCAAACGACGTATAGATTAAGGGTGAGTAGCGTCGCGATGTAAAAAACGACAGATAATGTGTTTAGTCGGCGTATTTCGGTGTTCAGTTGCATGAAACAATCTCTTATTAGGCAAGGCGTATGAGTATCGAGATGAGGTTAACCATCGAGCAATTTTTGTTTTTGCTGTAGGTACTCAGATTCCGTGAGTGCGCCAGAGTCAAATAATTGTTTGAGACGTTCAAGTTGTGTCAGTGTGTCGCTGGGTTCAGCAGCAGGGGGAGGGTTATCACCACCACCAAATAAACGGCCAATAAACCCTAAAATACCTTTGGCAGCGCGCCAAATTTTAGGGAGTAGCCAAATAACAAATAAGATAAAGAGCAAGAGAAAAACCAAAAATAACACAGAGTGATTTAGTGCTGCCCACATACCACCAAATACGGCGACATCTTCTGAAATAGAAGCGCCCCAATTTGAAAGTGGCTCAGGCGAGGTGTTGATGACAGCACGGCTACCCGCTTTAGTGACATGGCTGGTGGCAGAGAGTCCGCCACCCATAATAATGGCAGCAATTTCCATGACTGGTCCTGCATCACCAATGGCGCCAGAAGCCAGCATCGCGCCTGCGGGTATTCGGATAAAAGTGTGTAGCCCATCCCAAGCGGTGTCAGCACCGGGTATTTTGTCCACAACAAATTCGATGATGTACATGACGACGGCAGCGCCAATGATCAGCGGGTTTTGTAAAACCTCTAAACCCACGGGAAGATCAACTGCACCTGTTGTGCCACTAAAACCGAGTATGGCTAATGTGGCATAGAGGTTTAAGCCGCTGGCCCATGATGCACCCATCGTGAGCGCAATTAAACTGATGATGTGTTGGTATTCTTCCATTGAATCGTTACCTGGTGACTGTATCAAGTCTTTGATTTATAGTGTAATAGCTGGGGTTAGAGGCGAGCGGCAGGAAGGTGCGAGTGTTACTGTTTTCTTTGCCCTGTATAGCGTTGAGTGCCGGTAAAATAGTCGGGGTATCATATCTACCTTTGATATTGAGTAAAACCTTATAAATTCCCGGCATAATTACACAAGATCGACATGACGTGAAGTGCGAAAAGCGACTATTTTTGATTTAAAGGGTTAAGTCAAAATGTTAAATGCGCTCAATGGGGATTGGTCTGAAGGGCATCTTTGACAAAGCAAAGTGTCAGTTTTTACCAAAAATTGCCCTGTTATAACCGTCCCTGGGCGTGATTGTGAACTATACTGTACTGACCAGTATTGGTTAAATTCGAATTTTTTTCACCTTTCGCAAGAGTTCTGAATGAAAAGATCCCCCATTGTCGACAGTTTACAAACCGTATTTGAAGGTTGTTGTTATGAGTTATTTAGCAGTTATCAATGCGAGGTAACGTTGGTTCCTTATATAGAAATCGACTATATTATTGATCAGTTTGAGAATGATTATTCTGCAGTGATCGATTTGGGCTCTGATGATATTGAATTGTTTTCAGTGCTCCAAATGCCTTTGTCTGTTTTGGCGATGACCTACCCTGTGCCTGACGTACTGACACTAACGGATGAGGCGTTAGAAGACTGGATTTCAGAATTGTCTACTCAGTTGATTGGGCGTTTGAAAAATCAACTATTAAAACACGACTGTAATCTTAAGCTTGGTTTGCCAGAAACGTATTACGAAAAAGACATTGACGATATACTGCCGGAAAATAGTGGCAGGTTTACCCTGTATTTTGACATAGATGGTGAAATCTGTGGTTGTACATTATCGGTTGAAATCTTTAATGAGAATATGGAGTTTTCAGTCGAAGAAAATAACATGGATCTCATGGATGAAGGTGAGTTGGAGTTGTTCTAGGCTGATCTTTAGATTTGGTGATATCTAGCAGGCATAAAAAAAGCTCGCATGAATAATCATGCAAGCTTTTGATTTATATGGTGGCCAGAGGCGGAATCGAACCGTCGACACGGGGATTTTCAATCCCCTGCTCTACCGACTGAGCTATCTGGCCTAAATCGAGCGGTTAATTAGACGCGAAATTAAGGTTTAGGTCAAGTGTTTTCTACTCGGGCGTGTAGGCTCCTGGCATCAGGTATTCAGCGTCTGAAAATAAAAACTTCTTCATTTCCTGCATCAACATGGTTTGTGCTTTAGGGTCTATTGCGCTGAGGCGATACTCATTGATGAGGATCGTCTGTTGCTTAATCCAAAGTTGCCAAGCTTCTTTGCTGATGTGTAAGTAAATCTCTTTACCAACATCACCTGGGTAAGGTGGTCGATCCATACCTTCGGCTTCTTTGTTGAGTTTTTTGCATTGAACCATGCGTGCCATGTTGTTCTCCTCGATCTAAAGTGGCGCTTAGTATAACACTACGTACTGGCTATTTACCCAGAATGTTATTGTGGATAAAGGGATTCTAGTAACGCTTGAACTGGCGCTGGAAAACCAAATTGGCGCTGCTGCCTTGGATGGAACCAGTGGTGAGGTTGATCAAGAGCAGTTACGTGACAGTCTAAGATGACAGGTTGTATGGTGAGTTTAAAATGGGTAAAAATATGCACTATATTAGGCTGTATTTTAGGATTTTTCGCGATTACCTGTAACTGTTTTAAGCACCAATCGACAGGCGTATCGTGCATGTCACATTCAGGGAAGACCCACAGTCCACCCCAAATACCTTTGTTGGGCTTTGGTAGCAGCAATACCTCTTGGTTGTTATTGATGAGAACAACAAACTGGGTGCTTTTACTGGGTTTCGCTTTTTTGGGCTTCTTGCCCGGAAATGCCGTTGGTGTCTCTAAGGCTTTGGCCTGGCAGTTTGCTTGAACAGGGCAGCTGTCGCATTTAGGTTTGCTTCGGGTGCAGAGTGTTGCGCCAAGGTCCATGATGGCTTGGGTGTATTCTGCCACCTGCTTTTTAGGGGGGTGTTGTTCTGCCAGACCCCATAAAATGTCACTGACCTTCTTTTGCCCAGACCACCCGTCAACTGCATGGTAGCGGCTTAAAACACGCTTGACATTGCCATCGAGAATACTGTGATGTTGCTTCATGGAGAGCGCTAAAATGGCACCTGCCGTTGATCGGCCAATTCCTGAGAGGGCAATAACGTCATCAAAATCATCGGGGAATATGCCGGCCAGTTCAGTTTGAATGTATTGTGCCGCTTTGTGTAAATTTCTGGCCCTGGCGTAGTAACCTAATCCTGTCCAGTGGTGCAGAACCGAATTTTGGCTGGCATTGGCGAGTGCTTCAATGGTTGGGAAGGAGGCCATGAATTTCAAATAATAAGGAATGACCGTGCTGACTTGGGTTTGTTGTAGCATGATTTCTGACACCCACACACGATATGGCGTGGTATTGTGCTGCTAGGGGAGGTCTTGGCGGCCGTATTGCTTAAACCAAGTGAGTATGTGCTGCGTGAAGTCCGTCATGGCGGCGATTGTAGCACGCTTGAAATCACTGTGTGCAACAGGGTGTTGCACACAGTCTATGAGGGGTTATTAGAAAGACAGGAAGTTTTTCAGCTTATCCGCAGCTTCTTTAGGAACACCAAGTTTGTCCAATTTCTTGTCTAATTTTTTAGTGATTTTTTTCACTTCTTTGTCTTTTAACATGGCGACGAGATCAACGTTTTTGTTCGGGTTGGCCAGTGGGCCGGTTAAACTTAAGTTGATGCTGCGGCCTTTCGGTTTATAGTCTTTTCTGCCATTGCTTAAGGTCACAACTTTGACTTGCTGAATGGCCAATTTGTAGTCTAGCGTTTCAGCCGGAATGTTGACCGTTCCGGTACCTTTTAAACCCAGCTTAGGTGAGGTTAAGGAAAGGTCGTTCATTGTCATAATGCCATTGCGTAAAATGCCGTTGCCTTTGAGTTCAGTGAAGTCGGTGCTGCCTGTCGCGGTAGAAGGGTCAATGCCCAGTTCTTTTAAGACGAAGGCTGAGATCTCAGGGGTTGCTCCTAAGCTGCCAGTCACATCAAGCCACTTTAATGAGCCTTCTGCAAAGGCGAAGCCGACTTTTCCGTTTAAGCTTCGTTTAATGGCATCGACAGTGTTACCTGATGCTGTGACATCAGCAACGATGTTACTGGTTCCATCAATGATGTCTGGGTTACCTAAATCAACCAGTAACTCGCCAATCTCGACATTGGTGATTTGCTCTTTAACCGAAAATTTAGCCGGCTTTCTGCGGGCATCAATCGTGACATCAAGCGAATGGCTGCCTTGGTATACGCTGCCAATGCTTTCATGGAATGTAACCTTCCCATTTTTAGCGGTGACGGTTGTGCGGATGTCGCTGAGTATCAGTTTGCTGACAACCACTTTGTTAATGGCAATCTTGCCATCAATGTTGAGGGCTTTAAGAGCATCTAAAGGTAATTCAGCGGAGCCTGAATGGCTTGGGTTTGCCATTTTAGGTTGTGCTTCAGGGGTCTTTGTTGTGGCCGCTTTCGGGTCATGAGGAGGGAGATAATGGTCGACGTTGATGTCTGTAACATTAAGGTCAAAGTGAATGGCTGGGTTGTTCAAATTAGCCACTTTCGCTTTGCCGGTAATACTGGTTTCATCAAGCTTTAACTCTAATTTACTAACGGTTAAATTGTTGCCTGAGTAAGTCAGGTTAATGGCCGTTGAAATTTGGGTTAAAGCCGTTTCTAGTTGCGTTTTTATGGGTGCCTGGCCTAAAGCGGCTAAGGTTTCTTTTAGGTTAAAAGTATTGCTCGCAAGGCTGACATTAACTTGGGGGTTGGTGATGAATTGTTTGGCCTCTATTGCGCCGGTAAATTCAAGCTCACCTAAGGTGATGCGAAGTGCTTTTAGTGAGGCTAATTGCGCTTTAAGGTCTGCTGAAATGTCACTGGCAATGGCGACGGATAGAGGTTTAGGGCCAACCGCTTTACCTGAGGCGTTTAAGGTGAACTTCATATCTGCAATGGCAAATTTTTGTGCATTAGGGTCTGCGGTGATGACGCCACTTAGGGTTAATTTAACCGTCGCTTCTGGCTCTTGGTTATCTGCTGTCAGTGCCAACTGAAAATCAAATGGCTTGCCAAAAGAGAAGGCACCAATTTTAGCACTCATATCGCGAATGGCGTATGTTTGCCCTGCACGGTGGTCGGTATATTTGAGATTGACCCGTTCAAGGGTCACGCCATCGAGTGATAAATCCGGAATTTTGTCTTTAGAATCGGTATTGGTTGCTTCTGATGGTGTGTCAGGTGTGTGTTCTGCTGTTTTGCCTTGCCCAAAATTTTCCCAGTTACCTTTTCCCGCTTTGTTCTTTTCGGCATTGATGGTAACACCACTGAGTTTAATGGCTTTGACTTCAAGCTGTTTGCTGAACAGTGGGATAATAGCAAGCCCTAAAGAAAGCTCTTCAACCTCGGCAAAGGCGTCGTTGGTATAACCTTCGGCATTACCGACACTGACACCTTGAATCGAAAAACCAATGTTGGGCCATAAGGTTCGGCCTAAATTGCCTGTGATGGTCATGGTACGACCCGTGGCTTTTTCAAACTGTTCTGTGATTTGGCCTTTAAAGTCGTTAGGGTCAAGAAATAGAACGGCACCAACGACTAAGAGAATTAACGCAGAAATCGTGAGGAAGAGAAATTTCAGTATTTTTTTCATAATGGCACACTGTTCCTTGTTGCGAGATTGAGTGGATCAATCAGACTAAAGAATAGGAACGTAGTCAAGGATTCGATTGTTATGATATTTACCATTCGCCATGCACAAGAAACATTAGAGTTAGAGATTGATAAATCACAGTTAAATGAAGCTGAAGATTTTTTTAAAAAAATGGATGAAGATATGGCAAAAGGGCAGAGAATGGGGCCTGAGTTTGTCGAATCTCCAACGCTTTATCAGCGCTCTCAGATTCCCGCGCAACACATTGTTAGCGCGCTGGATACTGAAAACTACCCGCTGATGCAAATGATGGTGGGGTATATTCTGTCTCGCCATGAAAACTGCACAGGCTTAGTGCTTGGTGATAATGGTGACCCCAATGATCACCAAATTGTCATGGGCTAATGGTTACATGGGTTTGTAAACCATGAAGTACAAGTTGGCGAGTGGTAATGCGATCGCAATAACGGCGAAAACTAACCATGTACGACCTAGCTTCCAGTAAAGCTCAGGTATTCCTTCTGTCGAAAAATCGCGAACCATCATGGCTTGTTTGGCCTGAATGGGGAGTAAAATGACAATCCATAATGCGACCGAGGTTATGAGTAATCGCACTCCCCAGTTTACCCAGTTGAGTTCTTGGCCTTCCACTTGTGGGAGTTGATCGGCCATCATTAGGCCTGTGACTAAAATAATAAAAATACCCACGCTGCTGAAAAGAAAATCGGTAATGTTGACGACCTTTTGGCTGAATCCCACTATCTTTGCATCTCTTGTTTTATCGGATAGGACTTTCCAGCATAAGGTCACCGTCATGTTGCCTATAAAGATCATTGCGCCAAAGATATGTAGCATTTTTAAGCTGAGGTATTCCATTTGTGTTCCTTTAAGTCCTTGATTGAGCCATGATAGCGGTGTTTTATGCGGGGTTTATTGATGGCCGTCAACAGGTTTGAATTATTGTCTATACTTATCTGAACGAATAATGTCTAAGCCTTGGAACGCGACGTGAAACCCAACAGTGATATAAAGTCTTTTTATAAATTTTTTACCCCTCAAGTCGGTCATGATGCCCTAGCGAAAAAAATGTTGCGTTGGTCGCCTCCTATTTTATTTAGAGATCCGGTTGAGTTAACACATCTTGAGTCGTTGCCCTTTACTGAGGCTGAGTTACTAGATGAGGTGATGCGCCAAGTGTCCTCTCTTATTTTACAGAAAGAACACCCTAGAGGTTTGCCTGGACACTCAGTGACCCAAGCGATGCATCGCTGGCGAAAAGGGGATAAATTTAGCTCTAAAGAAGATATTGAAAGCTCTCTTAGGAATATCTTTGTACCAATCTTGAAACAGTACAAACCTAAGCTCGATAGTATTGAGTCAGATTGGACAAAATTTTATAAGCGCGTGCGTGTGCTAAACGGTGTGAGTGATCATGCGAATATTGAGGCGTGGCGGAATAATGCGTTGTTTCACCGTGGGGTTGCTCTGCAGTTTGACTGTCACGCTGAGGGCAGTAATGATGAGTTGTTTGATCTGTGCAAACCGGTTGAATATACCAACGACCGTTTAGGCATTACCTCTTTGCAGGGGCAGGTAGCCAACATCATTGGCCAGGCGGACACACGTGCCCAAGATCAATTTCTTGAATTAATGTCTCGTAAGCCTGAAAGGCTCTCACATGAGGGTGAGTTACGCTTTTTTCATGTATTGACCGATGGCATTGTGGCAGAAGATTCAAAGCCTGATACTTGGATGACGGATCTCCCTTTTGCGACTCAAGACCTAATGAGTGTGACGCTAGGTATGAAAGCGCCTAAAAAAGAGCGGGTGGCGATTACCAAAATCGTGAAAGAGAACTACCCTCATGTGCCCATTTATAAAGCGCATTTCGCCGATAAAAGCTACAAAGTTGAGTTTGAGCTTTTGCATGAAGGTGCGCTGAAAGAGGAGTAGCTTTACTCTAATATTGGGGTGGCTTGTAGGTCTGCATGATATGAAGAACGGACCATTGGGCCGCTGGCCACATTTAAAAAACCCATTTTTTGACCAATTTCAGCCAGCTTATTGAACTCATCTGGTGTGACAAAGCGGTCAACGGGTAAGTGGTGTTTGGTGGGTTGTAAGTATTGCCCTAACGTGAGCATGTCGCAATGATGGTCACGCAAATCTTGCATAACGGCTTCGACTTCTTCCAGTGTTTCCCCTAAACCGAGCATTAAGCCTGATTTGGTAATCACCTCAGGGGCTGCGGCTTTATACTCTTTAATAAGGTTGAGCGACCATTCATAGTTAGCGCCAGGGCGGCATTGCTTGTACAGGCGCGGTACGGTTTCTAAATTGTGATTAAACACGTTCGGTGGGGTTTTGCTTAATGCTTCAATGGCAATGTCTTTGCGCCCTCTAAAGTCGGGGACCAAAACTTCTACTGTGGTACTTGGCGTTAATCTGTTGACCGATTCGATACACTGGACAAAGTGGTTGGCGCCACCGTCTCGTAAGTCATCTCTATCAACGGACGTGATGACCACATATTTGAGTTGTAGCTCGGCAATGGTTTCAGCTAAATGTTTGGGTTCGTTTGCATCTAGTGGGTTGGGCTTGCCATGGGTTACATCGCAAAAAGGGCAGCGTCTGGTGCATATCTCCCCCATGATCATAAATGTGGCGGTACCTTTACCAAAACACTCGGCAAGGTTGGGGCAGGTGGCTTCTTCACACACAGTGAAGAGCTGCTTTTCCCGTAATAGTTTTTTTATTTGGTTCACTTTTGGGCTGCTGGATAATTTAACGCGAATCCAGTCGGGCTTTCGAGGAGAGGGCTTCGAGTGATCCACTTTAACAGGGATACGTGAGACTTTATTGGCCGCATTCTCTTGTTTTTGATTCATAATTATTTATCCCATTGGTCCTGAAAGATCCTCTGGTAAGCTGCTGATCTTTCGATATAATGTCCGCTCGCTCACGCCTAGTTTTTCGGCTAACGCGCGGTTATCGCCTTTGAAATGTTTTTGCACCCAACGAAGGTAATCTTCTTCAACAAGGCGTAGTGGCACAATGTGTTGAAAAGGTTGTGCTGCCGTTGTTGACCGATGGCTACATTCTTCTGGAAGGTGTTGTTCATCAATGACGTTATCGTCAGACAACAGTGCCGCCCGCTGGATTATATTATACAATTCTCTAATATTGCCAGGGTAGTCGTATTGTTGTAGGCATTTTAATGCTTTGTCAGTAATGGTTATTTTTTCATTGGCATCAATACGGCTGAATAAGCTTTCAATTAATAATGGTAAGTCTTCGACCCTTTCTTTAAGAGAGGGCAGTTGAATTGGGAAAGTGTTAATTCGATAGTATAAATCCTGACGAAATGCTTTTTCATCCACCATATTGATGATGTTTTTGTGGGTGGCCGATATGAGCCTAAAGTCTGCTTTGATGAGTTCAACACCACCGACGCGTCTATAAACGCGGGTTTCTAATAAACGAAGGAGTTTTACCTG
>JABHGC010000125.1 GCA_018672285.1 Methylococcales bacterium | reverse complement strand
TGTTCGCGGCAGTTCACAAATTAAATAGCCGGCCAAGAAAATGCTTAGGCTACAAAACACCTTATGAGGCTTTTGAAGAGCTCACTGGCATTAAACAAGAAAATTTAACCGGTCATGCACTTATGACTTGAATTCAGGACATGATATTTAGCCACTGTTCAGATAAAAAGTGCTTTAATCTGGAAACCGATAGTATTTGACGACAACCCCTTCCTTTGGAGACCCTATATGACACTCAAAAACATTAGAAAAATAGCGTATACAACCATACTTGTAACCACATTAGGCAGCAGTACTTTCGTACAAGCCAATGACAATGAGCAAGGTGGCGCTGAATTTAGGCAAACTGCACAAGAGTTTACCGCTAATGCCAACAAATTTAATGCAAATGGTCAGCCTGAACTGGCAAAAATTTACACTCGTCTGGCCGAAATTAAAACTCATGCCGCTACATTAGCGGATCAAAACAAATCGGATGCCATCGACTGGACCGAATACCATGCTCTAAATGAAAAACTTCAAACGCTACAATTTGGTGGTAAATAACGACCATGCCACAAATGGTGCATTTCAAATGAACGGGATGCACCAACCCCTTTCGATGACCTTTAAATGAAGCAATTAAGCTGGTTTTTTGTATTCATACTCTCAAGTTGCACCTCTACTATTCAACATGCAGGAACCATTGCTGAAACGGGAGGGTTATATCCTGCTCAGTACAAAACAAAATTTTATACCTTACAAAGCTATTATCGTCATAGCGCTGACCATAAACCTTTAATGGTGCTTATTGAAGGAGATGGAAAAGCCTATTTAAACCGCACGACAATCTCACCAAACCCAACACCTCAGCACCCTATTGCACTACAGTTAGCAGCAAAATCACGCCATGCTAATGTGCTCTACCTTGCTCGCCCATGTCAATTTGTTGATGTAAACCAGGCGCCACATTGCACACCCAAAGTATGGACAACACACCGCTATAATCAAACAGTGGTTGATGCCACCCATGACGCACTCAAACTGCACCTTAAACATCATCCAGCACAAGGCATTCACTTTGTGGGTTTTTCTGGTGGCGCACTCATCGCAGCAAGTCTTGCGACAAGCCGAGCAGACACGCTCAGTTTACAAACTGTTGCCGGTAACTTGGATGTTCAAGCCTTCACGACGCACCATAACATCAGCCCACTCCCCAACTCAGTCCAACTCAATAAAGCCTTTAATACGCTTAAAAACATTCCCCAAATACATTTTACAGGTGGGGCTGACAAGGTCATTCCAACACACTTAATTGCCCATTTTTTAACAACCTTTAAGCACAATAAACACTGTATTCAGCACATCAATATTCCTGGTGCCAACCATCAAACATTATGGGAAAAAATCACTTTAGACTTTTCACACTCGACACAATGTCGCTCAGAACAGAGCGTTGAATCGCTGTAAAAAAAGGAGATAACAACCTACCGGGGAATAACATACAGGCTGTTACCTCTAAACAAGGTATGAAGACTCCGATTCCTCATACCTCAGGCACTAACAACAAACGTTTAGAATGATTACTTCTTTTTCAAGCGATTAATCCCTAAAGCACTCAAGATATATTTTTCATAAATAGGTTCTGATGTGCCTTTCTTCATCTTACGAATAAAGTATTTTTCAAAGGCAATTTTAGCCGCATGTACCCATTTACCTTTCTTAAACCAAACCACATTTCTGGGTGGAATTTGAGGTATTGCCACAAATGCAGCTCCCGTATCCCCCATGTCAGCCAGACAAATGGCGTTCCAAGTTGGCTTTTCAGTCGGTGCTTTCCCTTCTAGTTCCTCTTGGATGTTATGAACAATTGCGGTCACCATTGACTCAATCATATAACCCGTTTTAGGTGCGCCAGTGGGTACTGGCGTCACTTCAATCGGTGGAATCGCAATACAAACACCCGCTGAATAAATATTTTTGTACGTTGGACTACGTTGAAATTCGTCCACAATCACAAATCCACGTGGGTTGCATAGATTTTCAACATTCGCAACCACATCGACGCCTTTAAACGCAGGTAGCATCATAGAGTAGTTAAAAGGTAATTCATGACTCTTAACCACATCACTGTGTTCATTATATTCATCAATGAACATGGTGCCATCTTCGACTTTGGTCACTTTTGCATTACATATCCATTTGATGTCACGCATGCGTAATTCACTTTCTAACATGCTCTTTGAGTCACCAACGCCACTCAAACCTAAATGACCAATGTAAGGCTCACTCGTTACGTAGGTTAATGGTATTTGATCACGGATTTTTTTCTTCCGTAAATCACGGTCCATAATAAAGATATATTCATAAGCAGGACCAAAGCAGCTGGCAAAAGGCATGGCGCCAACAATACCAGGGCCAGGGTTAGCCACTAATTTCTCATAACCTTCATTAGAACTTTCTGCATGACTAATATCACAAATTGACGTTGTGTAACCATCAATAGGGCCGGCGCCAGGGACTTCGTCAAAAGACAGTTTAGGGCCAGTCGTAATCACCAAGAAATCATAGTCAATCACATCGCCGCTTTTTAAAACAATTTGATTTTCAATGGGTTTAATTTCAATGGCTAAATCACAGATGAAATCAATTTTTTTCTTGGCTAAATAAGGCTCTATATCAAAAGTAATGTCTTTACGTTTACGCCAGCCAACACCAACCCAGGGGTTAGATGGTACAAACTGAAAATACGGTTTATCATTAATCACCGTGACTTGGTGATCCTGACCTAGAGCGGCTTTCATCTCATATGCTGCAGGCATGCCCCCGGTTCCTGCACCTAAGATTACGATATGTGCCATGTTATTTTTCTCCAGTTGTTTTTATATAAGGCTGTAACACCACTATTACAATTGTTGTGCCAATTCACACAGCATTGTCCTCCTGTTTTTTATTTTAAATAGATTCAACAACTTACAAACACCTTCAACCAGGAAACCCATTTTTCAGCTTATACTGACGAAACCTTAGGAGATTACCCTTTGAGAATCTGCCAGTTTTGACATACGGTACAACCACCTTTGGACATAACTGGCATAAAATGACGTTTAAACCAGAAACACTCAACCAATTACTCAACGCATTTAATGAACCCGCCATATTAATGGATCGGGAGTACGTCATTGTCGCGTCTAATAAAGCTTACCGTGACCGCTATATTGAAGCTCATAAGCGCAAAAAGGTATTAAGGTGTTATGAAGCGTCACATCATTATAAAAAGCCTTGTGACCAAGAGGGGGAGTCTTGCCCACTTAAACGCTGCTTGGTCAATAAAACGGTTGAACGTGACTTACACCTCCACCACACCAATCAAGGTGAAGAGCATGTGGATGTAGAACTCACCCCCATTTTTGATGATGACGGGGAGGTTCAATATTTTTTAGAAAAACTACACCATATCGATAACGCCAGCACCTCGCCTAAAGCCGACGGCCTGGTTGGAAAATCGCCCAGTTTCCAAAAATTACTACACATGATTCAACGCGTTGCTAAAAGCGACGCAAGCGTTTTATTGCTCGGTGAATCAGGCACGGGTAAAGAACTCGTGGCAAAAGCCGTGCATGATGCCAGCGCACGCTGTAACAAACCATTTGTGCCGGTTGACTGCTCAGGGTTAACTGAATCCTTATTTGAAAGTGAGCTATTTGGTTATGAAAAAGGGGCTTTTACCGGCGCTAAAAACCAAACAATTGGTTTGGTGGAATCGGCACGAGGGGGCACCTTATTCTTAGATGAAACGGGCGACATCCCTTTTCATCTAAGAATAAGGTGCCCCCTCGTG
>JABHGC010000151.1 GCA_018672285.1 Methylococcales bacterium | reverse complement strand
TGGTTTCGTCTCTTTTTGCTCATTTTCTGTTCCTCATTTCAATCAATTATAAACAGAAAATATATTCTTAGGTAGGCTCTTTTGCTGTCCTAACAATGGGGTACAGCTCAATTGATTCTATAACATATAGAGCAGAAAATGCTATTTTTCTACAGGTTACAAATATGTGGAAATATAGGCGCCTACTAAAATGATTGGTTTTTAGTGGGTGTGGAAATAGTTATATTCTGAGTTTTTGTGAAGACTCACATTGGCCATAGTTTGGTTGAAACTGGGTGTTAGGAATAAATACTGATATAAAACAATGGGTTGTGTTTTTCAATAATCATGCCAACTACCCCGTGAGTAGCTGTGAAGGTCTACGTGGTATCTTAAGCTGTAGCTCAATATACTATCTCCAATATCACCATATCAGGTGTTAAGGAGAAGAACGATGGTGTTACCAAGACCAATATATGAAGGATTACCGGTTATTTATTTGCTCATCGCTATGGTTGTATCTACATTGATACAGTCAGGGTTAGCATTTTTTTCTGCTGCAATATTGTCCTTTGCAGCGGTGCTTGTAGTTATGATGCGGGTGCAATACCGGCGCCATCGCGAAGCAGAGTTACGCGGTATTACTTTAAACGCGCGTATTGAGAAACGACGCAGAGATACTAAATAGCGAGGTGACAATAAACTAGATGTTCATCTGAAATGGATGTTTTCATTGGGTAGTTCTGCTGGCAAGTTGATTGCGCTTGTGGGCAGCGAGGATGAAAATAGCAGCCATTTGGTGGTTTAATTGGTGAGGGCACATCGCCTTGGAGCACTTGTTGCTCATCTAGTCGACCCGTTTTGATATCAGGGATGGCATTGAGTAGTGCTTGGGTGTATGGGTGCTTCGGGTTGTGTAAGATATCTTCGGTTTTTCCTTGTTCAACAATTCTTCCTAAATACATTACGGCAATGGTATCGGCTAAATAAGAGACAACGGCTAAATCATGGCTGATAAACAAGTAAGCTAAGTTTAGCTCTATTTGCAATGCTTTTAATAGGTTGAGTATCTGCGCTTGGATTGAAACATCTAATGCACTCGTTGGTTCATCGCACACAATTAATTGTGGGTTTACGCTCAATGCTCTTGCAATACCGACACGCTGTCTTTGTCCGCCTGAAAATTCATGGGGAAAGCGTTGTAATGTATCTTCTGGTAACCCCACTTTTTTAATCCACTGTGTCGCAATATTAAGTTGTTGCTGAGGTGAGTCACCAATATTTTGTGCTTGTAATCCTTCTAATAAAGTTTGGCCAATGGTGCGTTTAGGGTTCAGTGATGAGAATGGGTCTTGGAAAATAATTTGCTGAGCAGCGCGATAGGGTTTGAGTTGCCTTGCCGATAATGTGGATAAGTTTGTACCCTGAAAATTGATCTCCCCTCCGGTGTTAGGAATTAGCTGTAATAAAGCCTTGCCAACGGTGGTTTTTCCACAACCAGACTCGCCAACTAAGGCAAATGTTTTGCCTTTATGCAAGGTGATGCTGACCCCGTCTACTGCATAAACATACCCTGTGATTTTTTTTAATAATCCACTACGAATAGGAAAGTGAACTTGTAGGTTGTTTACGCTGAGTAAAGGCGCGTTAGACAGTGTCGCACTTTGGTGTTGTTCTATCTCTTGAGAGTCTTGTTGGGCATCAAAGCCTCGATGGCAACGAACGGATTGTTCAGCCGTAACCTGGAGCCATGGGGGCAGTTCATCAAGGCACGTTTGTTGGGCGTAATGACAGCGATCAATAAATCGGCATTGTGTAAATGTTTGGTTGAGTGAGGGGACTTGGCCTCTAATGACACTCAGGGCATGATCACGTTTGTTGGGGTCAGGAAGGGCCTTAAAAAGGTGTTGGCTATAAGGGTGTGCAGGTTGTTTGAAGAAGGTGTCTTTAGTGGCTGTTTCAATGATTTTCCCGGCATACATTACGGCAATATGGTCAGCGATTTGCCTAACGATGCCTAAATCATGGGTGATCAATAAAATGGACAAATGATTGCTTTTTTGTAATTTTTTCAGCTGTAATAAGACTTGAGCTTGAATGGTTACGTCAAGTGCCGTGGTTGGCTCGTCAGCGATGATTAAGTCAGGTTCACAGGCCAGTGCTGTTGCGATAACCACGCGCTGCTTTAAACCACCTGATAGTTGATGCGGGTATTCATGGTAGCGTTGTTCTGGTGCAGGAATGCCCACATCGGTTAAAAGCTCAATGGTACGCGCTTTACGGTTGTCACGATTAAGCTTTGTGTGAGTGTGTAATGCCTCCTCAATCTGCTGGCCAACACTCATAACGGGATTTAATGCTGTCATTGGTTCTTGGAATATCATGGCAATCCGCTTGCCACGAACATTACGCATTTGGCGTTCGCTGAGAGAAAGTAAAGATTGTTCGTTAAGCGTGATTTTGCCTTGATTAATGCGTCCGTTGTCAGGCAAAAGACGCATTATAGCAAGTGCTGTCATCGATTTTCCGCAGCCAGATTCGCCCAGCAGCGCCAATGTTTCACCTGCTTTAATGCTTAAGCTGACCTGGTCTAGAACCCGTACTGGACCTTGGTTAGTACTAAATGATGCGGTTAAATTATGGATGTCGAGTAATGGCATTAGCTACGCTCCCGCATTTTAGGGTCAAATGCATCTCGAATTGCGTCAGCAAAAAAGTTTGCAGATAAGACCAGCGTTAGCATAAAGAAAAAAGCGGCCATGAGTGTCCACCAAACCATGGGGTCTCGTGCCATTTCCATCCTTGCACCATTGACCATATTGCCCCAAGAATTCATTGTCGGGTCAACACCCACACCAATGTAAGATAATACCGCTTCAGCGAGAACAAGCCCGCTAAAATCAATGGCGATACTGATGAGTACCAAGTGCATCACGTTAGGAAAAATATGTCGCAGGAGAATAGAGAAATGATGGATGCCAAACGCGTGTGCTGCTTGAATATAGTCTAATTCACGTAGTTTTAAGGTCTCAGCTCTGAGTAATCTACATAAGCCTGTCCAGCTTGTTAGGCCGAGGATAATACAGAGGAATAACAGTTTTAAGTCTGCTTTGTCGTTGGCGTTAATATCAACATCTGCAAATTGAATATCAACAATTAAAATAGCCGCAACAATTAATAACACACCAGGGATTGAGCTGAGTGTTGTGTAAATATATTGAATAACATCATCAACCCAGCCTCTAAAGTAACCTGCCATCATGCCAAGTAGCAGGGCAAAAGGGAGCATGAACAAGGTGGATAAGGTGCCGATTAAAACGCCTGTTCGAATACTTTTAAGGCTTTGGTACAATATATCTTCGCCAACTTTGTCTGTGCCGAGAATGTGGTAGTAGGGAGCTATAGCGATGACAAATCCAAGGGTGAGCAAAATAATGCTAAAGCATATCCAGCCACTACGCCATGCAATCTCAGTTTGTTTTTTGATTAAAACATGCCATGCAGCTTTTTTAGTGAACTTGCGTTTTTTGGCAAATTGAGTGATAAAAATAAACAGTAAAATGGTGATGAATAATAAGCTACCCGTTATCCCTGTGAGGCTTTTTTGGATAATGTCGGTGCTGCGTTTTTGGCTACTTTCTAGGTGGCTGCCTGCGTGTTCTAGTCGCTTAAAGTCCCGTGTGGCTTTGCCATTCAGTGTGATGCTGTCTTTGCTATAACTGATGATGGCAAAAGGCGCGGAATAGGTGGTTTCGGTGTTAAGGATGAGTGGGGTCAGGGTTAGGTCAAGTACACTAACAATGGGGTCAGTTAGGCTTGAGTTTGCCGGGCGATTGATGTGGATGCAATCTAAAATGGTGATGATTAAAAAAAAACTGAGAATCACACCGCTGGTCATGCCAGATGGGCGGGTAAAAACACCTCGCCAAGTTGCTCGTAGGTGTGTTGAGCGGCGAATGCTGATAATGCTCGCGATCAGTGCGAGTACAAGAATGAAAAATAACCCGTCGGTCCAGTAGACGATCATGATAGACGAACCCTAGGGTCAGCAAAGGTGTAAGATATGTCGGTTAACACCAAGCCTATGATGTACAATACCGCACCTAAAAAGACCATCGCTCGAACCGTGGCAAAGTCCTGGTCATTAATGGCATCGATGGTATAACTACCTAACCCTGGAATGGCGAAGAAAGACTCCATTAACAAGCTTCCCATGAATAACATCGGTAAAATAACCACAATACCTGTTAAAATTGGGATCATGGCATTTTTGAGCACATGCCGAAATAACACGCGCAGTTCGGATATTCCTTTTGCGCGCGCCATTCTAATGTAATCTTTGCCAAGCTCTTCAATGAACAGTGTGCGGTATAACCTTGCGCCAGAGCCAATTCCAGAAACCACGCCAATCAGCACAGGGAGGATAATAAACTTGAGTGCGTCTGTGCCGCTGTCATATCCAGATATCGGTACCCATTGAAATATTTTACCTATTAAATATTGGCCGCCAATAATATAGAATAAGCCAGAAATAGACATGAGTACGACGCATAAAAAGACGCCCGCTGTATCCAGCCGTGTGGCGCGGAAAAAGGTGAGTAGTAATGCGAAAGTAATGTTTGTTGCTAAGCCGATTAACAGTGTTGGCGCTGCTATAGCGAGGCTTGGCCACATTCGGGTTTGAATATCTTGGCCAATGTTTCGGTCTAAATCTGAACGGCCAAAATCAAAAACAAATAAGCGTGCCGATTTTTGGTAAAAAATAGTGTCTGTAATGCTATTGATGCCTGCCGCGTTTTGATTGAACAATAGTGGCTTATCATAGCCATGGCTCGCTTTCCAGGATTCAATATCAGTTTGCTTAACATGTTTGTTGCCAAGGTGCATTCGGGCAATATCGTCAGCGGAATTCACCACAAAAAAGAGGGTGAATGTGAGCAGGTTGACCCCAATTAATATGGGAATAGCATAAAAAATTCGTCGTAATATATAGGTAGTCATAAGGCGGTTTGTTGCTCCTTACGGCGGTAGTGTTGCCATGCGGGTACACATATAATCACTAGTGTTAGTAGTACAAATGCAATTGGCCAAACCATCGGTTGATTCCACGCTTTTCGTTGTTGGTTGCGTTGTGCAATATCAAGGCGTTGATATTTTAGGGTGTTATTGGCCATGAGGTTGGGTTTAATGTTGTGCAACCAGTTGTGGTGCAAAGTGTATGATTTGGGATGGTAGCCCCATACCCAGGGTGCATCTTGTTGTACCAAGGTGGTCATTTGAGTGATGATGGCTTGCCGCTTTGGGCTATTATCCATATTCTTCATGGCTGCAAATAAGGTATTAAACTCTGGGCTGTTATAGTTTGCCGCATTTTCACCTTGATGCGCTACTTTGCCATTTTTACCATCGAGTAAGAAGAAAAAATTCTCAGGGTCTGGGTAGTCAGCATTCCAGCCCCATAGAAACAGTTGGGCATTACCTTTACGCATTTTTTCTTGAAACCGGTTGTAATCAGTTGCGCGTATGTCTAGTTGAATGTTCAATTTTTGTAGTTGTTTTCGATACCAGGAAAATCGTGCTTTATTTTCAGGGCCAGTGCCGGTGACATCGAAGTGAAGTACTAGAGGCTTCCCGGTTTTGGGGTTAATGCCCTTAGGGTAACCTGCAGTAGCAAGAAGGTTTTTAGCCGCGGTTATGTGTTTTCGGACAGGTTTATTTTCCCAGTTGTATACGTTTTTGTTAAGGCCTTCTTTACCGGTTAAGTGGCCATATATGCTTGGTGGAATTGGCCCCTGGGCGCTAATGCCGCGTCCATTGTTGAAAATAGCGATGTACTCTTCATAGTCAATGGCAATGCTGATCGCTTGGCGTAATGCCCGGTGGGATGCGTCATAACCGCCGACGATAGGGTCTTTCATGTTAAACCCCATATAGGATATGGAGGTTTGTACCGCTGTTTTAAGCTGAATATTTTTCTCCATCATGATGGGAGTCAGCTCGGTTTCACCTGTGCTGCCCATTTGGATTGCTTGGTCAAAATTATCAGATGATATGACGGATGCATCGTAATAGCCTTGTAAAAACTTATTCCAGATGGGAATAGTCTCTTTTTCAAGGACATAAATAACTTGGTCAATAAATGGTAGTGCTTGGTTTGAATGTTCGCTAAGGGCGGGGTAGGTTTCCCCGTGAAAGTTTGGATTTTTTTGGAGTACCATTCGCCTGTTTGGGTTGTTTTCTGTCAAATAATAGGGGCCTGTTCCTATGGGGTACCAGTCTAGGGTGAGGTTTTTTTCTTTCATACCGGGCTGGTTGTAAAAGGTGTCAGCTTCGGGTGGCATGGGGGCAAAAAAGGGCATAGCAAGCCAATAAATGAACTGAGGATACTTTCCTTTGATGGTAATTTGGTAGTGGTAGCGGCTAACGGTTTTTGCGCCCTCTAGAGTGTGCTGGGTTAAATCAATATTGGTTTTGTCTTTTAAGGCATCTAGGGTGGTTCTTAATTCTGTCAGCCCTTCAATATAGTTGCCCATAATGCTGTAAATGGGGGAGTGTAATGTGGGATGTGCGAGACGTTTGATTTGATGAACGTAGTCATTCGCGGTTAGCTCACGTGTTGATTGTTCGGGGAAGTCCATTAACACATTAATATTATTTAAATCTGTTAGTAAGGGCGCAAATGCAGGGTGTGGTTGATATTGAATGCCTTTCTGGATTTCTATGGTATAGCGTGTTTGCACGATACTCTTAGTGGGAGTATCGCTAGGTAATAATTGACCTTGAGCATCAAGGTATTCGACTAAAGGCATAGTCGAGGAAGATAAGGGTACCAAAGTGTAAGGGCGCTTTAAGTAGTGATATTGGATGGGGGGCTCATAAATCTGGGCGATAAATTTATATTCATTCGAAGAGTAGGAGCGGGCAGGGTCTAGTGTTTTGGGGCGTTCACTAAATGATGAATATAAGGTGTTGCTAACTGAGGTATTTTGGGGGTAAGGGTTATTTAGCGGCGCATTGTTTTCACAAGCGGCGAGAAGTAAGCATCCAATGATGAGATTGACAAATCTTAACATGAGGGCATTGTGAATAAATGATTCAGCGGTTACAACCTTTTTCTTGTAAACTAGCAGCTGGTGAAAGACACATAATACAATTGGAGTTGAAGTCGTGGCGTTAGCAATTGAGATTGATGTAACAAATGAAATGGATCCCATTGTGGATTTATGGGAAGACAATTACAGGCTTATCTTTGGTGGTCTGCAGGTGACCTTAACGTATGAACAGGTTGAACAGCTAAAGATAGAGTTAAATGACAAGTTAGATGATTGATTCATCAGTGAGCTGTTGTAATCATTGGTAAGCGACTTAAGAGACTTACCAATGATAAAAAATGAGTCAATAGCGAAAAATTGTATCAGTTTGGTGTTGGTACTAAACTGGTGTTTACTCAGCCCTTTACTAGATGGATACGTGTATGAAAATAACATTATGGTTAAGCTTGTTTATGGCCTTTGGTACAGCAACTGCAAATACGCAAAGCCAAGAGGCCTTTACAGATGAACAGGTGATGTCGGTAAGTGCCTTTGTGGTGTTAGAGCAAGTCGAATTGATTCAGCAGTTTTGTAAAGAGCATGTCCCTTCTGCTGATTTGGTTCCAGCAGTAACCCATTTACAAAAATTACGTGATGATAATTTTAAAAAGGTCAATACGCCAAAGTATGAGCAAGTGAAAGAATTGAATTTGGTGGAGCTAAAAGTTCATACGTTTATTCGTATTCAGGCGCAAGGTTCTGAAGGGATGCTATGTAATGGTGTTAAGGATAACTGGGGTAACACCACAAAAGAAATGTTCTTAGATATGGTGACAAAAACGTCTTCTAGGGTAAAAGTCATGTTGACGACACCATTAAAGGCAGCCCACCCTGCCTATTAATTTGAGCTTGAGTCACACTGCTGTTCATGTTGGGCGGCAGTTTAAAATCAATAGCATTTGTTTAGTTAACAGGTTTTTTGCTGGTATTGTGCTCTGATAGGGCGGGGTAAGCGTCACAGTACGCCTGTATGGTCGATAGCCATGACGTTTAATGTTCTGTTTTTATTCTCTATGCACAACCGTGGTAATCACTAGCTCAAATTCAAAATAGACGGTAAATTTATCGTATTTCCAAGAGATAATTGGGGGGTAGCCAATTTCACCTGCTTTTGTGAGAGGCTCTCCAAATTTGCGTAGCACTTGTTTGTCGGTCATACCTTTGGTCGGCCTCAATAAACCGGCTTCTGTATTGGCAGGTGTTTCACCTAGTACATCCAGCAAAAGTGTGTCGGCATGGCTGATGGGGGAAAAAGCCAGTAGGCAGGTAATGATTCCTGTGTGTAGTGCCTTCATAATCGCAATCCTCATTATTGAGTTAAAGTCCTACTTTATAGTTTAGACGTAATTTTCAAGGTTATCACAACTAATTAATAATATATTGTATTGTTTGTATCTTGGCTCAGGTCGATTGCTGCTACAGCGGGTACGTGTTTTATTTGCCAGTGCGTAAAGGCCCACTGCCACAATTCATGTAGTGATGCGTTAGTTAATTCAGTAGGTGGTGATTGGACTAGCAGGGTAAGACAGCGATATAGATGAAGATTGGCGTGGGTTAAGTCAAGTGCTTGAGCATGGCTTTGTTTGCTAAGTTTGTTACCTTCAGCATTGGTGAGCACGGGAAGGTGGGTGTACTCAGGAGTCTGGTAGCTCAACATGGTCTGTAAAAATATTTGCCGTGCAGTGGAGGAGAGTAAATCAGACCCTCTAACGATATGGGTAATACTCTGCAAATGATCGTCAACGACAACAGCAAGTTGGTAGGCAAATAGTTGGTCACGCCGACGAATAATAAAGTCCCCGAGCGAGTGGTGTAGGTTCTGCTTTTGTGGGCCTTGCAGTTGGTCAATAAAGTGGAAGGTTTGATCCGGGGCGATGATGCGCGTTGTGTAGGGTGGGGGGATGTCTATTTTGTGCCTGCAAGTTCCAGGGTAGATGATGCCCTCTGAGCTTCGGCTAGCGGTGTTGTTTAAGTGTTTGCGAGAGCAGTTGCAGGCGAAGGTGAGTTGCTTATTCTTGAGTTGCTGTAAAGCGTCTTGGTACGCAGAATCTTGTTGGCTTTGATAAATGACATCGCCATCCCACTCAAAACCGAATTGTTCTAAGGTCTTTAAAATCTCACGCGCAGCACCTTTTATTTCTCGTGGAGGGTCTAGGTCCTCCATTCGAACAAGCCAAAGGCCTTGCTGGGTGCGAGCTTCTAAGTAACTTGCGACAGCCGTCAGTAAGGAGCCAAAATGTAAGGCACCTGTCGGCGAGGGGGCGAACCGCCCTCGATAAGCTGTCGGGTTCAAGCTGTTTAAGCGCGTTGTTTTTCGCGAATTTCGTCTAGCTCTTTACACTCTATGCATAATGAAGCTGTAGGTCTTGCTTCGAGCCGACGTATGCCGATTTCAACACCACATGTTTCGCAGTAGCCATAATCATCAGCTTCTAACGTCTCAATGGATTCGTCGATTTTCTTCAGTAGCTTACGTTCTCTATCACGAGTTCGTAACTCCATGCTGAATTCAGCTTCTTGTGTTGCTCGGTCATTTGGATCTGGGAAGTTAGCTGCCTCATCTTGCATGTGGTGAACAGTTCTATCTGCTTCTTCTAAAAGCTCGTTCTTCCAGTTCTGTAAGATGTTGGCGAAGTGGGCTTTATGATTGTCGTTCATGTACTCTTCCCCTTCTACGATTTCGTATGGGGTAAAGTGACCACCTTCTTTGCGAATCTCTGACATTTGGCATTCTCCTGCCGGAAATGATTAGTAAAGGCGAATACTTATCAGTTTTTAAGTTAATAAGCAATTAAATCAATGAATTTATGGATACAGATAACTTAGTCTAGCATATAAAAAATCTATGGCAAAATAAAAAAGGCGGCGAGATAATTTAAGTTGTTGTATTTGCTCATTTATTATAACCCATTATATTAATATATTTGAAATTCACATTTGGTTGGCATTCCTATATTAGGGGATAGTTTTTTCAGTAATATGAATCGATTTTTCTTGATAAAGCAGCGGGAAAATTGGCATCATTCACCCCTTAATGTTTATCTGAGAGAAAAATATGACAGTAACAACATTTATATTTGATGTTGACGGCACGTTAGCGGATACAGAACGAGATGGACACAGAGTTGCGTTTAATAAAGCATTTAAGGCAGCCGGTTTGGATTGGGATTGGTCTGTAGAGCTGTACGGTGAGTTGCTGGCTGTAACGGGTGGTAAAGAGCGGATTCGGTTTTATCTAGAAAAATTTAATACGGCTTTTGCTAAGCCAGACGACTTTGACGG
Source organism: Methylococcales bacterium (assembly GCA_018672285.1). Taxonomy (GTDB): domain Bacteria; phylum Pseudomonadota; class Gammaproteobacteria; order JABHGC01; family JABHGC01; genus JABHGC01. The sequence goes on along the minus strand of JABHGC010000151.1, from coordinate 4,628 downwards.
GTTTGTCGCCGGATTACACGCGAGTAAAACAGAGTTTTATACTGAGCTATTGGCAACGGGAGCTATTCCTTTGCGCTCTGGTGTTAAACGGCTAATGGCCGAGTCTCGTGCAGCAGGTATGCGGTTGGCGATTGCAACCACCACGACACCTGCAAATGTGACAGCGTTATTAGGCGCATGTTTTGCACCAGATGCAGAATCTTGGTTTGAAGTGATTGCCGCAGGGGATATTGTGCCTGCAAAAAAACCGGCTCATGATATCTACACTTATGCGATGGCGCAGATGAAGGTTTCTCCAGAAGAGTGCGTGGCCTTTGAGGATTCCGAAAATGGGATTAAGTCGTCTGTTGGCGCTAAGTTAAAAACGGTTGTGACCATTAACGAATATACCAAAGATCATGATTTTACAGATGCGTTGATTGTATTGGACCAGCTAGGTGACCCCGGTGACCCAATGACCGTTTTAGAGGGTAAATCAGATGCTGAGTTTGTCACTGTTGACTTAGTTAAGTCTTTGGTTTGAACCTGAATGATTGCTAAGCGTTGTCAGCAAGTACAGCCTTTTTATGTGATGGATTTGCTGGCAAAAGCAAAGCAGTTGCAGGCATCTGGTCGAGATATTATCCATTTGGAAGTTGGCGAACCAGACTTTACGACGCCTCAGCCAATAATCGACGCTGGAATATCGGCATTAAAAGAAGGTAAAACGCACTATACTGCCGCCTTGGGCTTGCTTGAGTTAAGACAAGCTGTAGCTGCTAGGTATCAGCAAACTGATCAGTTATCAATTAACGCCAAACGGGTGGTAATCACGCCTGGGTCGTCATCGGCGTTGCACTTACTGATGCATGCATTGGTGAATCCTGGTGATGGCGTCATGCTGACAGACCCGGGTTACCCTTGTAATAAGCATTTTGTGACATTAGTGGGTGGCGAGGTTCTACCGATTAATTTGTCTGCAGCAGATGGCTTTCAATTGAATGTTGAGCAATTAGACGAAGCCTGGAAGCCTAACGCTAAGGTTTTGTTAATTGCATCCCCCGCGAATCCAACAGGCACCGTGCTCAGCCAAGACAGGCTGAAGCAAATTGTATTGTGGGCGAAAGCAAAATCGATTCGATTAATCGTTGATGAGATTTATTTGGGTTTGCATTATGATGTCGATGCGGTAACGGCTTTGGCCTTATCGGACGAGATTATTGTTGTTAATAGCTTTTCTAAATATTTCTCCATGACAGGTTGGCGTTTAGGCTGGATGGTGGTGCCAGAAGGTGAGGTCGAGTATTTTGACCGGTTAGCACAGAACTTATATCTATGTGCGCCAACACCATCACAGTATGCAGCCTTGGCTGCATTTTCAGATGATACCTTGGCCATACTTGAGCTGCGACGCGACACGTTTCAGCGGCGCCGAGATGTATTGTTGCCAGCGTTAAAAGACATTGGCTTTGGGGTTGCAACGCCACCTCAAGGGGCGTTTTATATTTATGCTGAATCTAGCCAGTTTGCTGCGGACAGCTTTAAGTGGTGTCATGCGTTGCTGGAACAAGCAGGGGTTGCGATTACGCCTGGCCGTGATTTCTCAAGCCAATCCGCTGAACGTTATGTTCGCTTTGCTTACACGACAGATGAGTCTCGTTTATTAGAGGCTGTAGATCGTATTCACTCTTATCAAAGAAGTCGCTAATTATGGATTCAAAGACCATTAGTACGCTCAAGCAAGACCAATCTTATGACATATCTGTGCAAGGAGTTCATTACCAATTTACCACAACGTGGGGATTGTTTTCTCCAAAAGGGTTGGATGATGGTACTTTGATGCTGCTGAAATATTTAGAGATAAAGGAAGGGATGGATTGTCTGGATCTGGGCTGTGGGTACGGGCCGCTCGGTATTCATATGGCGAAGCAATCTGTGACTGGGAATGTCTTGATGCTCGATAAAGATTTTTTAGCGGTTGAATATGCCAATAAAAACGTCCAAAGCAATAAAGTGAGTGCAACTGCTCGGCTAAGTAATGGTTTCAGCCATGTTGAACCCAGTGATAAATTTGATTTAATCGTTTCAAATGTACCTGCAAAATCAGGAAAAGAGCTATATAATATTATGATATGGGATGCTCTTCAACATTTAAAGCCGGGGGGGCGGTTTTACATTGTCACGATTACAGGGCTACGTAAATTCTTTGAACGCGGCTTTAAAGAGACCTTCGGTCATTATAAAAAAGTTAAGCAAGGTCCTGTATACACCGTTGCTTATGCAGAAAAAATGGAGTGAAGGCACTACAGAGATCAATTCAGTATTTTTTAAAGCATCCTACGCTACTGGTAAAGCTGATAATTTTAGAGGCCACTTTCATAGGCTGCTATTCTCTGCTGCACCATCATTTTGATTTTAATTCCGGGGAAATGCCCGTTTGGTTAGCCACCCTTTTCTTGCTTGTTATTGTGTTAGATATATGGGCCGTTTGGTATAAATTAAAATCTATTCGTTATGAAGCGTCTTTTGGTCACGCGGTATTACCAGATAATCTTATCTTATGGATCTTTTTTTGCGTTATTAGAGTTGCTGTTTTTGCCTCCATATTAATCGGTGTGATGCCGGTAATCTTTGGTGTGTCACTTTCTGAAACAAGTATAAATATCATCCTTATTCTCGTTGGGATGAAAGAGATATTTGTGCTGGCGTTACTTGTGTCTAACAGTAAAAGCCGAAAAAAACAACGTGTGCAGCCAGTTAGTTTATTGGTCTTTATCGCTGATGCTATCATTATTTTAACCGCTGAATATTCCTTGATTATGATTGAGAGTCTGTTTGATAAACCCTTATTAGATGTCTCTCTAAATCCTATTTATTTGATCATAACGATGATTTTTGTGGGTTTGTTTTTTTTGATGTTTTTTGTGCCCTTTCGCATCCTTTATTACCTTGATACAAATGAAGAGTCGGTGGTCGGTCAGCGAGTCGATTTGGCAGCGATTGGGTTGGTATTGCTGATGCAGGCACCTTTTCTGTTTTACAGCAGTAATGCGGCTTCAGAGCATTTTAAATTGGTACTTGAGTCTAGGCCTGATGAGTTTGTATTTGTCTATGATAATGCGGTTCGCCTTAAAACAAGAGATCATAAGCTATTGTGTGATACAACTCAACTCACAGAGATTAAATATCATACTGAATATGCGGGATACCTCCCGCCTTGTGTGTATGCTTTACCGAATTTATCTGTGCTAGATTTGGCGGGTAACCAATTTGAATCTATCAGCGTGAATGATTCAAGGTTGCTTGAGTCACTTAATTTGCAAGACAATAAGATCAGGCGGCTAAGTGATTTGGGTTACTTTGATAAAAAGGGGCGATCAAATCTTGAAGTTTTGAACGTAAGTGGGAATACGATTAAGGTCGCTGATTTTGAATATTTGCAGTACTTCCCTGTATTACGTGTGTTAGATTTATCTGGTAACCCTATTTCGACGATTAAATTCCCAAGAGGGCGATCATTTGCTCAGCTTAAAACGTTGATATTAACTGATACTCATCTGAATGAAGCGGATTTCCGTTGGTTAAAGCACCGGCTTCCTAATACCGATATCACTTTTTCTAGCGTAATGGGCGGTAGGTGATAGGGTGTTGTGTCGCGTAAGCAAAAAAATTCTCTGTTAAACTGAGTCGCTGTGTTGAGAGTAGGTACATAAAATGAATGACGAAAACGGTGAGCCTAGCCCTAATGATCCTGACGTTTTTAGTCGGGGTAGTTTAATGTTGACGTTTAGCCTTGTTCGAAAAATTGACCCTCAATTGGCTTTGAATGTTAGAAATATTACGGGTGGTGTGCCTCTGCCTAAATTGTCAGCGCAGCCTGATAATAAAAACGCTGATTTTTTTAAGGTAGAGTTAGATTCATATCAGGTTAGGGCGGTGGTTGAGGCCATTGTGACCTTTAGTCAGGCAGGGAATCTTGATTTAGGGATGGGGGTGGTGGCAAGAACATTGCTGGAGGAATGGACGGCGCTGGCGGCGAAAATGATCAAAGCGCTTCCTCACGACTCTGAGTGACGGCCGCTATTTCTTCTACATTTTTGTGGCACAGGCAGGTTTGATTTTTTGTTGCAGAGCATGTAGTTCATTTATCAGAAGATGTTGACCGCGATTGACTTGGTTTCACCGTTACACATTACGCAATAGGTGTGGTAGGAGCGGTGCAAATATCTGTGTGTCACAGAATTGAAATATTTGTCATATAAGATTGCCTCCAATCGATGAATAATATGACCAATGACTTTGATAGGAGAAAAATATGAAACACCTCGTTGCGCTTGCTTTACTGGGTTCTTTATTTGGGTGTGCCTCACAGCAGGCTCAAGTGGCTACAGTTGAAAAGCCTATTGTTGTCGAGCCCAAGCAAGTTAGCCAAGCTGCTGGCACCGCGTTATTCGAGGTTCACAAAGAGGGTCGAATATATTTCTTTTATGACTATGCGCTTTATCAAGATTTCCTGAATTCAAGTCATAAGTGCATGACCGGTTAAATTTTCTTGTTTAATGCCAGTGAGCTCTTCAAAAGCCTCATAAGGTGTTTTGTAGCCTAAGCATTTTCTTGGCCGGCTATTTAATTTGTGAACTGCCGCGAAC
>JABHGC010000185.1 GCA_018672285.1 Methylococcales bacterium | reverse complement strand
TTCAGGTGTTTATAGGTCATATTGGCCTCTGTAATGTGTTTGGTAGCTTATTACTTTACACCTGAGTCTTACTTTACTCTATAGGTGTTTTTATTTAGCTACGACCAGAGGTCATGCACTTATCATACGAATTCAGGCCTTTATACAACAGCACACTGATACAATTAAATAGCTATGCTGTTACAAAGCTTGCAGCTAACGTGCCAATCACCACAGCCCAACCATCAATCAAAACAAATAACATGAGCTTAAAGGGCAAGGATACAATTAGGGGGGACAACATCATCATTCCCATCGACATCAGCACACTGGCCACAATCAAATCAATAATCAAGAATGGGATAAAAATCAAAAAACCAATCTGAAAAGCTGTTTTCAACTCACTAATGGCAAATGCAGGAATAAGCAGCGTCATCGGAATATCCTCAACACTTTCCAGTTCATCATTACCTGAAATTTCAACAAACAACTTTAAATCATCCTCTCGTGTTTGCGTCAACATAAAGTCTTTTAAGGGTTCTTTTGCCGTATTAACCGCTTCAATAAAATTAATTTTATCTTCATTATAAGGCACAAAAGCGTTGTCATAAATTTTATCAATCACCGGTGACATGATAAAAAAGGTCAGAAATAACGCCAACCCCACAATAATTTGCGTATTAGGAGAGGACTGAGTACCAATCGCCTGACGCAATAACGCCAATACAATCACAATCCGAGTAAACGATGTCATTAAAATCAAAATAGAAGGCAAGAAGGTGATCGAGGTCATGATCATCAGCACTTGCAAGGTCACCGAATAGGTTTCGCCGCCTTTACCATCGGGTGAAATTTGAATGGCATCAAAGCCTGCAGCCGCTAAAGCGGTTTGACTACTTAACCCCCAGGCCATAAAAATGAATAACACAGACCACCAACGAGACAGCATTTTCATGTCGATGCCTTTGGTTTCTGTATTGATTTTAATGTTTGAAAAAAGCTTGAAGAAGGCGTTAACTCATCGCCCTCACCAGAACTAAGTGGTACGGATAACGTGTGTATTTTCTGAATACCGCTGTTAGATACGCCAACAACAAACTGCTCACTCCCAACTTGCACCAACACCAATCGATCTTTAGCACCAATTGCCGTTGCTGAAATAATTTGTATATCATTGCCTTTCTGAGTTTGGATATTACCCACTTTCTTAATCAACCAAACCACACTAAAAAACAGCCCCAACACCACCGCGAGCGCCAAGAGCATTTTAACCAGCTCCATTGACGTAGACATCTCTGGCCGCTCAGCCAAAGTTGAGTCCACAACAGATGAGGCAGCAACAGCTGATGTATATCCCATCACTGCTACAACTGCTAAGACCTGCGCTGTTATTTTAATTTTTTCACCCGCTCTGTCGGACTGATAATATCCGTTAAACGAATACCAAATTTCTCATTGACTACCACAACCTCACCGTGGGCAATCAATGTACCATTAACCAATACATCCATCGGCTCACCAGCAAGTCGATCTAACTCCACTACAGAGCCTTGATTAAGTTGTAGTAAATTTCTAATGCTGATTTTAGTCCGACCAATTTCCATCGAAATATTCACCGGAACATCCAGCAATACTTCTAAGTTAATATCCGGGTTAATGCCGGCGGAATCTTGTTCTACTTCAAAATTTTCAAATTCTGCCGCATCACCACCTTGCTCAGACAATGCCTCATCCCAGCTAGGTTCTTCTCCACCATCCCCCCCTTCTGCAGCCGCTTGTTCAGCTAACGCATCACCCCAGTCAGCATCGCCACCGCCGCCTTCTGATTCAGCTTGTTCCGCTAACGCGTCTGCCCAATCATCATCATCACTCATTAACTGAATTATCCTTTTTTAGCATTATTATTAGTAATTTCATCTTGCACTTCTTGCGCTCGCCTTTTTGCTAATTCAGCAGGATCGTCAGGGCGAGTTAACCACGCATCTACTTTAAGTGCACTATTCCCTCTTGAAACACCAATTTTCCCTTTGAAAATTGGAATTTCTTCGCACTCAACCATAACGGTATCAGGTAATTCAATAGGAATAATATCCCCAACCTTCAACTCATTTAACTGCCTAACAGATAACCCGACATCGGGCAAAGATGACTTAATTTCAACTTCAGCACTCTCAATTTCATCTCGTAATGAAATAACCCAACGGTCATCTTGATCCCCTCGGTCACTTTGTACACCTGCATCCAATAAATCTCTGATTGGCTCAAGCATAGAATATGGGAAGGTGACATGAACATCCCCTCCACCGCCTTCTAACTCAATATTAAAGGTAGATACAACAACCACTTCGGTTGGGCTTACGATGTTAGCGAACTGAGGGTTGACCTCTGTACCAACCTGCTCAAATTCAACTTGCAATACCGGCCTCCAAGCTTCCTTCATATCAGCAAAGGCATTGGACAATATTTTTGTAACAACACTTAACTCAGTGGGTGTAAATTCACGGCCTTCAATCTTGGTATGGTAGCGACCATCTCCACCAAAAAAATTTTCCACCACGGTAAAAACCAAATTAGGATCAACAACAAAAAGCCCTGTCCCGGTCATCGGGTGGACTTTAACAAGGTTTAAACTCGTCGGTACAAATAGACTGTGCACATACTCATTAAATTTGAGCATCTGCACACCCGAGACTGAAATTTCAGCTGTTCGGCGCAACATATTAAATAGGCTCACTCGAAAATACCGAGCAAACCGGTCATTAATCATTTCCAGGGTTGGCAGACGACCACGAACAATTCGGTCTTGACTGGTAAAATCATAGGAGGAGGCAGTTCCATCCTCCGGAGCTTCATCAGACTCCGTTTCTACATCATCACCTTCAACGCCATGTAATAACGCATCAATTTCGTTCTGTGATAATAAATCGCTAACCGACATCCTGTGAACCTATTCCTATGAACTTTTACTGCATGATAAAACTGGTGTAATAGACATTATCAATGCCTTCCAGTTCTGAATTTTCTTTTACAACACGCTGTATTTCTGCGAGCAACGCCGCTCTAAGGGCATTTTTGCCTTTGGTCGTTTTTAACGCAGAGAACTTCTGCATTCCAATCAATAAGGACACATCATTACTAATGACCGGCATATGGAAATTAACCGCATCAATGACTTTCTGTTTCCTCGACACCACCGACAAACTCACTTGCAGGTAACGCACTTTTCTTTTAGAAGTGAAAGCAACAACAAAAGAAGGCTGTATCTCAGCAAAAATTGGCACCTCAGAAATAGGCCCTTCATCAACCGCTTCTTCAGTAGATTCTTCTGCCGCATCAGGGTCGGTAGATGTATCTTCCCCGCCCATCAAAAAAAATGCAGCGGCACCACCAATGAGAATAACAGCAGCCACAATGATAATGATGAGCTTCTTTTTGCCACCACTCTCTTCATCACCTTCACTTAAATCTAAGTCTAAATCTTCATCTGCCATTGTTTTCTCCTGAGTGGTTTCAAGCAATCACCATGCCAAGGATAGTGACGTAGGTAATTTACGGACAAAACAATACCCTGCATCCCACTTTTTTAGTTTCCCTCTTATATATATAGTTGGGTATTGGCAATAGTGCCAAAGACTTGACACAATAGTTATCACATTAGACACATAAAAATGGCACTAAGCCATTGGCACACCTTCACTTCAAGACACTAACAAGGATTTTTACATGAACAGATGGTTAATACTTTTATTTACCTGCGTCAGTCAAATTGCTGTCGCAGACTGGTCTTTGGACAACAACAATTCGCGCCTTAATTTCGTCACCACCAAAAAAGGCAGCGTGTCAGAGATACAAACCTTTAAATCCCTGTCTGGCAACATTGATGCGAAAGGCCACATCAACTTCAGCATTGATTTAAATTCGGTGGATACCGCCATCCCTATTCGTGACGAACGCATGCAAGAGCACCTGTTTAATACGGCCAAATTCCCAGCGATGACGCTAACGGCAACCATCGCCTCAGACACTCTTTCAGCCATGACCAGCGGCACCTCTAAAGTGATCGACATTAAAGCTGATATCAATTTACACGGCATAAAAGCCACAATGCCTGCTAGCGTATTGGTGAGCAAATTAAGCAAGGGCACAATATTAGTCACCAGCTATAAGCCTGTGATAATCAAAGCCGACACTTTTAAGTTAACTGCCGGCATTGATAAACTAAAAGCGTTAGCCAAACTCCCCAGCATTGACTATACCGTGCCTGTTAGCTTCTCTCTGACCTTTAACCAATAAACATTGGCTAACCCACCCCAAAACACAGAGACAACCATCCCTTCGCCCTGCATTCGCAATTGTTGCCTGGATGAAGAGGATGTGTGCCTCGGCTGCTTTCGCAGCGTAGATGAAATTACTCAGTGGGGGGCAGCGACTGCCACGCAAAGATTAGAGATACTCAAACAAGCCAAAATAAGACAAAAGAACAAACCACCCTATGCGTGGTAAGACCTAGCTAACGCTTCAGCAGAAGATCTTATGAATACCGAAGATTCTATTTCATCCAATCTAAGCGTCCTTAATGCATCGAGACCATGATAAGCCCCCCAAACAGCCCCAGACATCGCAGCAATGGTATCGGTGTCACCGCCGCATCGCTTAATAAAGTCCAACAGCGTTAAATAAGGCTCATTTAGAAAACGTACCGCCAAATAGATGGCTGTCACGCAAGACTCACTCGCAGCAATACCGTTACCAAGCTGTGCTACTACGATTTTAGGCGATACCCGTTCCCCTGCAACCAACCATTGCTGAGCAATCTTTAATTTAGCTTGATACTGTGGCAACTGAGATACAACCTGCAATCTATCCAACCATTTGTCAGGGTTCACACTCTCTAAGGCTGCCGTGGTCACAGTAGCAACCAGCAAAGCACCTTCTATGGCTAAAGGGTGAGCATGGGTAATTTCAGAGACGTGTGTAATCGAATCGGACAGTGTGTCCGCTTGCCCATAGCAACACATTGCCACAATAGGCGCCCGCATGGCTGCACCATTACCAAATGAACCTTGAGGAAAAACAGAGCAATTAACACTTTGCCACGCAGCACCACGGCGAATTTTCTTCAGCATTTTTGCAGCCCCAGGACCATAGCCACGAGACCATCGATAATGCTGTGCAAACACATTCGCTAGATGGGATTGGTCAACTTGACCGCATTCAAGATAGGATTCTGCAACATCCAAACTCATTTGGGTGTCATCAGTAAAACGGCGTTTGCCTTTTAGCGTGGTGCCTATGAGCCGCCACACCAGTCGCTCTAGCACCCCTCCTTCATAAGGGGCACACAGTGCATCACCAAAACTTAGGCCAAAAAAGCAGCCTAAGAATGAAGCCTCAAGATCCTTGCAACCTTGCTCAGCCACATTTAGAGTCACCACAGTTTAAGCAGGTCATACAATTGTCTAAAATGACGACGGCTTTATTATGGCACTTTGCACAAAGCTGAGCATTCTCAGGAAAGCCCCCTTTGTCTTCGGTTTCTTCTTTTTTACCACTTTGCTTATTCTCAAACTCTTCGCGCTTTTCTTGCAAAATCGCTTTGGTATGATCATCCATTTCAGGATCTTGCAACATACCAATAAACTTAAGATGAGACTCAATAGCACAGCCAATTTCAGCCACTAAAGAAGGCATAAACACACCGCCCTTCTTAAAGTAACCCCCTTTTGGATCAAACACGCCTTTCAGCTCTTCTACCAAAAAGACGACATCGCCCCCTTTCCGGAATACAGCAGAAATAACCCGAGTCAGTGCAACGACCCATTGAAAATGATCCATGTTTTTAGAATTAATAAACACTTCATAAGGGCGCCGCTCTTCATTCTCGGTGCCCATATTTAAGATCATATCGTTGACGGTTACGTATAACGCGTGCTCAGATTGTGGCGTTTTAATCTTATACGTTGATCCAAACAACATTTCAGGTCGAGTCACATTTTCATGCATACTCTCCACATCGGGCTGTTTAGCAACTTCAGGCTCTGCTGCCTGCTCTGATTCTGGCTTAACGACTTTATAGCCGACAATTTTTTTGCCAATTTTAAGTGTCATTGGACTCACCATTAAAATTTCCCGTAATAACCTTCTTTCAAGGCATCAAATAGGTTGGCGGCTGTATGCATTTCACCATCATATTCAATTTCCTCATTGCCCTTAACCTCCACAACACTGCCATCATCTAAGGTGAACTGGTACGTGGTATTCTCAAGGTCTTCTTCTTTAACTAACACACCTTGGAACACTTCAGGGTTAAACCGGAAAGTTGTACAACCCTTGAGGCCTTGAGCATAAGCATACGCATATATATCCTTAAAGTCTTCATAAGGATAGTCCGTTGGTACGTTCGCCGTCTTTGAAATAGAGGAATCAATCCATTTTTGCGCGGCAGCTTGCACATCCACATGCTGCTTTGGCGAAATGTCATCCGCTGAAATAAAGTAGTCTGGTAATGCATTTTTTTCATCATCAGAAAAAGGCATTGCCTGATCATTCACCATCTCTCGGTAGGCTAAAAGCTCAAAAGAAAAAACGTCGACTTTCTCTTTACTCTTTTTACCCTCTCGAATGATGTTGCGAGAATAGTGATGCGCGAAACTTGGCTCAATACCATTACTGGCATTGTTGGCTAAAGACAATGAAATGGTACCTGTTGGTGCAATCGAGCTGTGGTGCGTAAAACGGGCGCCGACTGAGGCCAGCTCTTCAACTAACTCAGGCTCATGTTCTGCAAGCTGCTGCATATAACGGCTGTATTTTGCATGTAGCACTTTACCTTGAACCTCGTCACCGAGCTTAAAGCCATCAGCAACCATTTCAGGTCTTTTATGTAACATTTCACCGGTGACAGTAAATGTTTTAGACATAATTGGCGCGGGGCCTTTTTCTTTCGCTAAATCAACACCTGCCTTCCAACCTTCAACCGCTAACACTTTAGAAACCTTTTCCGTAAAACTAAGAGAGCTTGGCTCACCATATCTTTGACCCAACATGGTTAAAGTAGAACCTAAGCCTAAAAAGCCCATACCATGGCGGCGCTTACTGGTGATCTCTTCTTGCTGTTGCGGCAACGGTAAACCGTTGATTTCAACTACGTTATCTAACATTCGGGTAAAGACACGAATGGTTTTACTATATTCTTTCCAATCGAAAGAAGCATCATTGGTAAAAGGTTTATCAACAAACCGAGTTAAATTAATAGAACCTAATAAACAGCTGCCATAAGCCGGCAACGGTTGTTCGCCACAAGGATTCGTGGCACGAATATTTTCACAGAACCAGTTATTGTTCATCTCATTGACTTTATCAATCAGAATGAAGCCAGGTTCAGCATAATCGTATGTTGAAGCCATAATAATATCCCACAAACGTTTTGCAGGAATCGTCTTCGACACGCGGCAAGCGACAAGACCGGCATCATTCGTGACGTAAGTCTCTTTATTTGGCAAGTCACGCCAGATAATTTGCTCGGGGTTTTGCAAGCTTAACTCATCCCGATCTAACTCTTTTTGCGTGATCGGAAATGATAATTTCCAAGGCTTATCACCCTGAACTGCTTCAATAAATTCTGTTGTAATCAATAACGACAAATTGAACTGACGCAACCGACCATCTTCTCGTTTTGCCCGTACAAACTCCACAACGTCAGGGTGACCTACATCAAACGTCGCCATTTGTGCGCCACGGCGGCCACCAGCAGAAGAGACGGTAAAGCACATTTTGTCGTAGATATCCATAAACGACAACGGGCCTGATGTGTATGCGCCTGCACCAGAAACATACGCATCTTTAGGTCGCAAAGTAGAAAATTCATAACCAATGCCACAACCGGCTTTTAAGGTCAGACCTGCTTCATGAACTTTCTCTAAAATATCATCCATTGAGTCTGCAATAGAGCCAGATACTGTGCAGTTAATGGTTGATGTCGCAGGCTTATGCTTCTGCGCGCCAGCATTAGAGATTATGCGGCCAGCAGGAATCACACCTTGGCGTAATGCCCATAAAAATTCATTGTAATATTTTTTTTGATCTTCTTTTGCTTCTACAGCAGCGAGCGCTTTTGCAACTCGCTGATAGGTCTCATCGATCGTTTTATCAATCGGGTCACCCAGTTTTGTTTTCAAACGATATTTGGTGTCCCAAATATCATAAGAAGCATCTTGAAGAGGAATTTCGGTCACACTATTAGGAACGGCATGGAGGCGTACTGTCATATTATTTTAACTCGTCACTGAATTGAGGATTATCCATAAAAATCAGCCGGATATGGCTTATATAGTATTATTATTAGCCGGAGACACAATATGTGGTGCCTCGACACGAGCTATCCTAATTTCATACGCGTTTCGCTTCAAGCGTTTTTTGTTATTGACAAATGCGGATCGCATCTAATTTATTGTGATCATTAAAGAAAAAAATTTTGCTTATATTTGAGGCAAAAAAACACACAATAGAATCAGTATATACTTACAGATAAAGAATCAGTCACTTAGGATTAAGATGTCACAGACGAGGTAAAAAACTGGTCAATGGGTTGAGGCGTCGATAAACAGTAGCCTTGAGCATAATCTACCCCAATGGCCTTTAAGATAGATAAGCAAGCATCGTCTTCTGCATATTCGGCAATGGTCTTCATCCCCATAACATGACCAATTTGGTTCACAGAATTCACCAATGCCCGATCAACAGGATCATCATTAATATCACGGACGTAACTACCATCAATTTTGAGGTAATCCACATCCAAATTCTTAAGGTAAGAAAAAGAAGACATACCACTGCCAAAATCATCTAACGCAAATTCACAGCCCAACGCTTTAAGCTCTTCAATGAAGTGTCTTGCCCCCGCTAGATTAGTGATCGCTGAGGTTTCAGTAATTTCAAAACACAAGGTACTTGCAGGAATGTTGAAGCGCTCAATCGAGTCGACCAAAAACTGCCGAAACTCAAGGTTATCGATGCTCTTACCCGACAAATTAATCCCATAGGTATCATGGCATTCAGGATTGGCATCGTATTTTTCCCGCATTAAGCGACCAAAACGCTCAAACAAGTGCTGCACAACCCACTGATCTACCGAGCGAATCAAATCATATCGCTCTGCTGAAGGTAAAAAGGCGCCGGGTAAAATAAACACCCCTTCACTACCCACCATCCGTAATAACACTTCAATATGAGCCCCCGATGGCGCAGACGTTTGCAGTGGTTCAATTGTTTGATAGTGCAAACAAAAGGCATTGTCATCCACCGCTTTTTGCAAACGATTCACCCACTGCATTTCACCTCGGCGCTTCTGTAGCTCCAAGTCTCCCTGCTGATAAACATGGATTCGGTTTCTGCCCGCATCTTTCGCCGAGTAGCAAGCAACATCGGCAGCACTCAGCACATCCGTTAAATCCTTACTGTACTGATTCACCCCGACCAAACCGATACTGACGCCAATTTCAAATATCTTATCTTGCCAAACAAATCGAAACTCACTCACCGTCATCCTGAGCGTATTGGCAATACGCTCGGCATCTTCAAGGTTACAATTCAGTAATAACACCCCGAACTCATCACCCCCTAAGCGAGCCAACATATCTCCATCACGAATTTTCGCTTGTAAAATATCGGACAAGGCTCGTAATAAATCATCACCAGCACCATGGCCACAGGTATCATTCACAATTTTAAATTGATCTAAATCCAAGTAACACAGGGCATGCTCTACCGCTTTATCTTGTACATCTGAGATTGCTGACTGCAGCCGCTTTTCAAACTCATGGCGATTAAACAACCCCGTTAAAGAGTCATGGCATGCTTGAAAAGACAGCTTTTGTGCCAACTCTCTGGCATTTCCCACATCCTGAAAAGCCATGACCGCACCAACAATCGCACCAGCATCATCCCGCATGGGGGCGGCTGAATCTTCAATGGCAACACGAACCCCATCAGAGCGCAGTAATACACTATCACTTGGGAGTTTTTCAACATGGCCACTATGCAAGCAACGCACCACAGGATTTTCAACGGGCAAACCGTCACGCTCATTCACTAGCTGTACAACGTCAGTAATCAAGCGGCCTTTACATTCACTCAAACCGATACCCAGCAAGCGCTCTGCAATGGGGTTTAAATAGGACACACACATGGATTGATCCGTTGTAATGACCCCCTCTGCAATCGATTGAAGTGTGACTTTGATTCGCTCTTTTTCTTCAAGTAGCGCTTGCTCAGACAAGTGTTGCCGCTGTAATGAGGCCTTCAATTCCCCTTGTTGAGTCAACAAATGATCCAGTGATTGGTTAATAAACCTGGCCAAATCACCAAACTCATCGGAGCGTTTTTCATTAAAGCGCACCTGTTGGTCGGCTGAAAACTGCTGAGCGGTATCCACCATCTGCAAAAAAGGTTGTGTTAACACCCGCTCTAAAACCCACTTTAAAAGATAACCAAAGAGAAACAACAGCGCGCCCATCGACATCAAAAATGTTTTGCGATATTGATCCACAACCGGCTCAATATCAACCTGGTAGACAGCAACCATCACATTACTTAATTTGCCATCAGCCCCGATAATATGAAGCGTCTGAAAGTGTGGAACCAAGCGAGGGTCAATGGCGCCAACCACAACCTCATGTTGCTCAAAGCTCAGTTTGGCAGCAGGGATTTTCAACAGCTTAGTCAACCCTAGTAAACGCTGCTTTAAACGCTCAGGATCTAACCCTGGCTCTTGATTTAAAGTCGCTTGAATTTCCTCGGAGAACTGTGCCTCAGACTGAGCATAAACTTGCTCAAGCTCATATTCATAACGCTCAAGGATGACAAAAGACACCAGCAGGCCAACAATGACCAATCCCCAGAAAACAATACCGGTAATTTTGACAGACAAACTCGATAAAGCATTGGATGATGGCATAAGAGCTATTCTTAAAGGTTCACCATAATTTTAGACAACTTAACGAAACCCTGCCCATTTAAATAGCATCAGCATCGGACAAACCCCACTCGCCCCTGCACCAAACACAGCAAACCCTAAAAACCAGGAAATCGCCCAATACGTTGTATAAAACTCAAACGACAAAAATAAACCCAGTGCAAATAATATTCGCCAAGCCCGCTCAGCTGAGAACTCATAACGAACTTCCGTACCACTCCAGTCCGCCATGCCTCTGCCCTGTTGCATCAAATAGGGCAACAAACTCACCAGACGAAAATTAAAGACCCCTTCCATCAACAACACCAAAACGACCGCATAGATTAACTCAGCAAGCGTAAAATATAAGCCAGCCAAAATAACACTACCCAAGACTAAGCGGTAATCGCGTTCAGACATCATCAAACCTTTTTTCCGAGAGACCTCTAAAATATAGCAGTTTGAAATAAAATAACGGCAAAACATTTCAGGCTTGAACCCTAGCAGCGCCATGTTATGATGCCTTTCTTGAGAAAATGATTTAACTCCAGCATGTTGCATAAGGACATGCTTAAGATGAATTTTTCAGACAACAAAAAAAGGGTTACAAATGAAACAATGGTTTGCCTCACTATTTATTTTAATGTTTGCAGCACTTCCTGTTGCAGCCGATAACAACAGCTCAAAAACAACCGTATTGGTCAACACCAACCAAGGCCAAATCAAAGTTGCGCTAGACAGCGAAAAAGCCCCAAGAACCGTTAAGAATTTCCTACAGTACGTTGAAGAAAAATTTTACGATGCCACCATTTTTCACCGAGTCATTGAGAACTTTATGATTCAAGGGGGCGGTTTTACCAAACGTTACCGTCGTAAGCCAACTCACCCACCCATCCGTAATGAAGCTAACAATGGTTTAAAGAACGTTCGTGGATCCATCTCAATGGCCAGAACCAGTGACCCTGACTCGGCAACCGCGCAATTTTTTATCAATGTAAAAGACAATAAATCACTTGATCACAAAGATACCAGCACCAATGGCTGGGGTTACACTGTATTTGGTCATGTCATTGAAGGTATGGATATTGTCGACAAAATTAGAAACACAACCACCGGTGCTGGTGGCCCATTTGTTGGAGACGTACCTTTAGAACCCATCATCATCAACAGCATAAGAGTATTACCTGATGCGAGATTTCCTGCATCAAAACAAACAAACAATTCGCAAGGAGAATAAGCGTATGATCATTTTGCACACCTCACATGGCGACATCAAAATCGAGCTGGATTCTGAAAAAGCCCCTAAAACTGCTGCCAATTTCAAACAATATGTGCAAGATGGTTTTTACGATGGCACCATTTTTCACCGAGTCATTAAAGGCTTCATGATTCAAGGCGGCGGCATGCTTCCTGACATGAGCGAAAAAGCCACTCGTGAAAACATTGAAAACGAAGCTGACAATGGCCTAAAGAATGATAAAGGCACTTTGGCAATGGCCAGAACTCAAGAGCCACACTCCGCTTCATCTCAGTTTTTCATTAACGCCAAAGACAACGCTTTTTTAGACTACACCAGCTCAACCGTTCAAGGTTGGGGCTACTGTGTATTTGCCAAAGTAACCGAAGGCATTGAAGTTGTCGAAGCCATTGAGAATGTAGCTACTGGTAATGCCGGCCACCACAGTGATGTACCTGCTGAGCCTGTTGTAATCGAATCTGCAGAATGGGTAGATTAATTCAGCCATGACTGAGATTTTGTTTATCTCCGACTTACACCTTTGTGAGTCGGAGCCCAAAATGACGACCCTATTCCTTCAGCTCTTAAAAAACCGCGCCAATAAAGCAGCGCAGCTGTATATCCTAGGTGACTTTTTTGACGCTTGGATTGGAGACGATGACGACACCCCACTCATCCATGAATGCACTCAAGCCCTCAAAGCCTGTTCAAATAATACAGAACTTTTTTTAATGCATGGCAATCGCGATTTTTTAATGGGCGAACAATTTGCACAAAATGCAGGCATGACACTCCTAAGCGACAGCCATATCATCTCCTTTTTAAAGACCAAAGCACTCATCATGCATGGCGACCAGCTTTGTACTGACGATGTAAAATATCAACAAGCGCGCACCATGGTTCGCTCACCACAATGGCAACAACAGTTTTTGAGCCAAGATTTAGCCACACGTAGAGTGCAAGCTGAGCAATATAGACAGGCCAGCGGCGAGCACCAAAGCATGCAAGCGGCCGACATTATCGATGTTAATCAAGACGCAGTTGAACAAGCAATGTTAGATGCCAACGTCACCACACTGATTCACGGGCATACTCATAGACCTGCTGCACATCAATTTCAATTACAGCAACAGTCAGCCACACGATATGTTCTGGCACCCTGGGAAACCGACACCGGTTTTTTCTTGAGCTGGACTGCAAAAGGGTTTCGCTCGGAGCAATTAACTTAAAGAACAGCACTTGAGGCCATGTACATTGACCTCAGCACGCGGAATAGGTCGTGATATTTCGCTTTTGGCACAGCAAATTTTTGACATGATCGCGCCTAAAAAACAGCCAAAAATATTACTATAAACAAACTATACAACCATATATCACAACTAAAAAATGAACCGGTCGGTTATTTTTTTATGGCGGATTGAACACCAAATGGACAGGCACAGACTTTAAATCATTCACTAAAATCACTTTAAACCAGCCGCTGAAAGCAAATCAATCGGCTGCTTTTCCCTACACCTTTAGACACAATATATTGCTGTGTATTACGCTGATTCAAACGAAAACATCAAATCGGCTATTTCAGATAGCTCTCCAGACTGGGTTTGTAACCAACTAGACAAAGCTTCATCAACCAGCTCATACATTTTCATATTACGTCTTGCTGCCAAAATTTTAAGGCGCATAACCAATTCACTATCTGCCTGAACATGAACTAATTGACTTTTTTTCATCCTGCTTCCCCTTTGGATTAGTACTTTTGGGCTAATGCCCGTTGATTTAATCAATAAGGTTAATTTATATCACCATTTCACAATAAAATGAAAGCATAATGCAAAAACTGTGAACATGATCACAGTTTAAAAAAAGCCATAAATTCTAGGGATAAAACACAAAAGCAAGGGATAACCCACAAACGAAAAACAGTTCTCTAATGGATCGTACTATTATAAACTAACTAAAGTCATACATAGTTCAAGGATTGAGGACAAGCATGCGACAAATTGCCAGATTAGTATTCTTATTCAGTTGTATTTACAGCCCCCTATCATCATCTTTCGGCGTTGCTGCTACCTACGCAGGCAATGAGCAAGGGCAACACAAACTGTATTTTTTTGATGGCAGAGAAGTGCAGCGCTGGCAAGCCAATGCCACCCACATGGACAAAAATTACCCTCAAAAAATTGAACACCACTTAAAAGGCACTCCAAACCATATAGATGCAGCTGTATATACCGGTATAAACAACCCTACCCGGCCCAATAAAATATTATTTTTCAAAGGCCAGCTGTACTGGCAGTGGGATATTGCAAGTAAAAAAATGGATTTGGAATATCCAAAGCTCATCTCAATGGACTGGAAAGGTTTACCGGATCGGCTGGATGCAGCAGCGTACGCCCCATACGAACACAGTCAGCGCAGCAATAAAATGTACTTTTTCAAAAGCAATCAATACTGGCGCTGGGACATCGCCAAACAAAAAATGGATGACGGCTACCCGAAACGCATTGGTCAAGGCTGGAACGGTTTACCCAGTAGTAGTTTAGACATGGCCGTATATTCTGGTCTGGATAACGCAGAAACAGCACACAAGCTCTACCTATTCCAAGGCAACCGCTATTGGCGCTGGGACTTAAACACAGACTTGCTAGATACCGGCTACCCAAAACCTGTGAATGATAACTGGCCTGATTTAAGGTACTAGCCTTTAACCCCTTAGAGGCAGCCGCAACTGCCTCTACTCTCCTTCTAAATCTGATAACATCTGATCCAGATCTTCATCTGACAACCCTTCTAACTGAGTGAGCGTTAGCTCATCCTCGGTCTTCATCGCAGCAAAGGCAGCCATGTCTCCCTCGGTTTGGTTGTCCTCCAAAAAGATGGCCATCTGCTCAATGGTTGGCATAGTAAAAAAGGCCTTGAGCGGGAACTCGCAATGCATTACCTGCTCAACATCTAAGAGCATTTGCGTTGCTTGCAATGAATTTCCACCCAACTCAAAGAAGTTATCAAGCACCGATACGGATGAGACACTGACATACTTCAGCCAAATGTCAGCCAATTGCAGCTCAATGTCAGACTCACAAGCACGCCCAGGATTCAGCACCTCTACCTGAGGCTCAGGCAATTGAGCAATATCAATTTTGCCATTTTCAGTCAGTGGTAACAGCTCACAGTGAACAAACACCGTCGGCACCATATAGCTTGGTAAGACTTGTTGTAGCTGTTGTTTTAAAGCTCGATCATCTAATCGTTCAGATGCCGTATAGTAAGCCACTAAGTGCTCTAGCTCAGAAACCCGAGTTAAAGTCACCACAACTGATTGCACCTGTGAAATGGCCTGCATAGAAGCTTCAATAGCGCCCACTTCAATTCTAAAGCCACGCCATTTAATTTGCTGATCAGTACGCCCTAAGAACTGCACATCGCCTTGAAGTGTCATACTCACACGATCACCCGTTTTGTACATGACAGACCCCGGCATCAATGGGTTGGGCACAAAGACCGACTCCGTTAACTGTTCTTGCTGCCAATAGCCTCGACCAACGTTATCTCCCCCCAAATAAAGCTCTCCCTCAACCCCCATTGGCACAGGCTGCCCCACCTCATCCAAGACGTACGCAGAGACTTGGTTCACAGGTCGGCCAATGGTTGGCATCTCAACTGTTTGCACGGGTTTTATCATCGACCAAATAGTGACTTCAGTCGGGCCATAGGCATTAAAGAAAAGCCGTCCTGCCAACCAGCGTTCAACCACATCCGCGTGACAGCGATCAGCGGCTGAAATAACAACCTCTAAGTCAGGCAGGTTTTCATTGGGTAAAATAGCCAGCGCACCCGGTGTCGCCGTTAAATGTGAGATCCTGTTTAGCTGTAAAAATTCAGCTAACTCACGCCCTGGCCAGCGAATCTCATCCGGGACAAGATATAGAATCGCACCACAATGAAATGCCATCAGCAGTTCATAAATAGACACATCAAAACTCAGCTGCGCCAGTTGTGCGATACGGCTTTTCTCAGACAGTGCAAACAACTCTGATTGGGTATGACAAATATTCGGCAAGCCTGAATGCTCTATCATCACGCCTTTCGGTTTACCTGTGGTGCCTGAAGTATAAATAATGTAAGCCAAGTGATCTGGCGTCACACTGCTAAAGGGTTTGGTTTTCTCTTTCCATTCAATGATGGGCGCATCACTATCAATACACACTAACTGCAAATTATCATCACTAAACTGACCAAGGTAGTGCTCCAAGGTGACAACAATTGAAGCACCTGTTTCATGTAAAATAGCGCCTAACTGAGTGGTATTACCAGGGTCTACTGGAATATACGTACCGCCCGCCTTCCAAATGGCCAATACCGTAATCACCCAGTCAACCGATGAGGGCAAAACGACAACAACCAAGCTTTCAGAGCGGACACCAATATCATTTAAATAATGGGAGAACTGATTGGCTTTTTGCTCGATTTGCAGATAAGTAAATGCACGACCATCTTGAACAACAGCAGGTTGATTCGGGCAGCGTTCTGCTGTTTGCTCAAACATCTCATGAGCACAAAGCGTCTCAACCTCGGTTTTTCTTGGCATCGATAACTCAAGAATTCGGCGGTGCTCCACATCCGACAGCAACGGTAATTGTTGTAGTGTCAATTCTGGCGTCTCAACAACAGACGATAGCAGCGTTAAAAAGTTTTCAACCATCTGCTCAATAAAATCAGCGTCAAAACGGTTTGCCTGATACTCCACCACGCCTTGCAAACCTAAGTGGTTCTCCCATAGCTCCAAAGTTAATTGATATTTTGGGGTGGGAGAAAATTGGTGAATCGGCTGGATGTCCAACGCAGCATTCGTTTTGGTTGAAAATGGCGCATTTTGCAACGTCATCATGACTTGAAACAACGGCGTGGTAAAAACATCTCGCGTGACATCTAAACGATCAACAATATCCTCAAAAGGCACATCTCGATATTGATGTGCATTGAGCAATGTATTATGCACTTTATGTAGATACTCAGTAAAACCTTCCGCTAAGTCACACTGAGAGCGGATCACCAAGGTATTTATAAAACACCCCACGACAGATTCCAGCGACTCATCATAGCGCCCCGAAATAGGTGTACCCACATTAAAATCATTTTGCCCTGAATAACGGTGCAATAAAATATTAAAACAACTCAATAAAACCGTAAATAATGTTGTTTCTTGCTCCTTAGCAAGCGCTTGTAATGCCACCTTTAACGCAACAGACACAACAAACGACAGCCTTTTCCCCATGATATCAGGCTGGGTATTCTGTGTCGGTAACTGTAAAACAGCACTGTCTTTTAGCGCTTCAAGCCAATAGGCCATTTTTTCCTCATTAAGCGCAGGCTGGCTTCGTTGCCACAAAGCATAATCTGTATAACTCAATGGCACCGGTGCTAGCGGCGAAGGGTGCCCTAATTGAAACGCCTCATACAGCTGTGTAAACTCTTTCATCATAATCGACATAGACCAGCCATCAGCAATAATATGGTGTAACACCACAATTAAGGTGAAGTGCTGAGGTGCAAGCTGTACCAATTGTATCCTGATCGGCAGTTCATTCGCCAAATCAAACGCCGTATTCGCCTGCTCGGTAATTAAATTAGTGAGCTGCTGCTGGCCATGCTTTTCATTATTCGTTGTCAACTGGAACAAGGGGATTTTCATCGCTGAAAACGGTCTTGTTTGTAATGAAATAACCCCCTCTTTCAAAGTAAACTGACTGCGTAATATTGGGTGACGACGTAATAGTTCACTATAAGCCTTCTCGACGATGGCAGCACTTAATTGCCCCCTAATCACCAAAGGCAACGTCATATTATACGCCGGATTATCTAAATCCATTTGTTGCAACAGCCAAATGCGCTGCTGTTCATGTGTTAAGGGTATTTGCTTAGGCTTTTGCTCAACAAAAACCACTTTAGACTGCACATCCACGTGACCTGATTGCGCTTGCTCAATCATTTTGGCTAAATCAGCCGCTGTTGGCGCTTCAAATATCTGCCTTAAGGACAATTCAACATCAAACTGGCGACGCAACCGAGACAACATTTGTGTCGCAGACAATGAATGCCCACCAAGTTCAAAGAAATTATCCGTCACAGAGACGTTATCGACACCCGTTAATTCTTGCCAAATGACCACAATGTCATTTTCAATTTCATTGGCTGGCGCTTGATAATAACGGTTATCGTCTAGCCATTGACACTGGATTAAAGGCGCCAATGCATTCCGATCTACTTTTCCATTGTACGACAACGGGAAGGTAGACACGACCTGATAAGCTGATGGCACCATATATTCAGGCAATTTGGCTTTTACAATCGCCCGTATGGTCTGAGCATTAAATGCCGCATAAGCATAGGGCAAAATGTAAGCGACAATATGCTGGTGCCCATGGCGATCTTCTTTAACGCTGACAGCAGCCTGTTTGACCATTTCATTTTGCTGTAAAACTCGCTCCACTTCATTCAACTGTACTGAGTAGCCATTAATCATGACCCGGTCATCAAACCGCCCCATAAAGACCAAATCACCATCCGCATTGTAACGAACCAAATCACCACTTTTAAATAACCGCGCTTCGGGTTTATTACTCAAATAATCTGGTACAAACACGTTTTGCGACAAACTGTCATCACCAAGATAACCATCAGTAACCCCAACACCCGCAATATAAAGCTCGCCAGGCGCACCTAGCGGAACGGGATCTTGGTATTCATCAAAAACGTATGTCCTAGCATTTGAAATGGGTTTTCCAATAGGAACATCTTTGCCGATAAAATCATCAATATTTTCAATTCGATAATAGCTGACAACATCACTGGCTTCTGCAGGGCCATAAGTATTGATGATTTCTGTACCCTCATCAAACACGCCTGATAAACGCTCAGCCTGTATCGGCTCCCCACCTAATATCAACGTTCTTAAAGCACTTAACTCATCCCGTTTAGCGGATTCTATCACCGGATAAATCATACTCGGAGTACAGTTTAATCGGGTAATGCCTTTATCCGACATGAGGTCAGCAATTTTATCCGCATCGTATTCACCTTGGTTGATGTAAAGCCTACAACCTTCTAGCAGTGGTGCAAAAATATTCTTTTGCGTCAAATCAAAAGACAATGGCGTTATTAATAGAAACCGATCGGTTGCTTGCAGCTCAAATTCTTCACGGTACCAGGACAATAAGTTACCAAAATTACGATAACTGACTGTCACCGATTTTCTAGCACCCGCCGTACCTGAAGTATAAATTTCGTATAAAGGATCACTCCCCACGGTTAAGCATGGCAAGCGCTCATTGGAGTAAGCACTCAACGCTGACCAATCATTACTAAAGTGCACGGTCGGGCAGGCCACGTGAGTATCATTTTGAGCTAACTGATCAGACACCACCACCACAACGTGACTGCGCTTAATCTTCTCATTCAAAACCTCAATGGACTCATACATATCCAGAGGCACATACACACCGCCTACTTTAATGCTGGCCAACACCGTCACAACCATCACAAACGTTGGCTGAACATATATGCCAATACGGCTAAATTCCCCTACCCCATGTTCACGTAAGTACCGTGCCATTTGATTTGAAAGGTGATCTAGCTCCTGGTATGTAATACTCACACCATCACAAATTAACGCTTGTTTATCTGAGTATTTTTCAAAGCTCTCATCTAACGCTGCCTGCAACGTTCGGTCATTCAAATATTCGTATTGTGTATCGTTCCAGTGAACAAGCATCTGATAACGCTCTGAATCACTCAGAATCAATAAGTCATTCAAGCGAATATCAGGGATTGCAGGCACGACATCCAGTATCATTTCAAAGTGACCGGCTAACCGTTCAACACTGGCCAGATCAAACAAATCGGAATTGTATTCCCATACCAACTCGTAGTGATCGTCCACCCAGTCTGCATAAACCGTTAAATCATGTTTACTGGACTGATGACTTAACGCAGTTCGTTCTAAACTTAACCCCTCAATTGACAACTCAACCTCATCTAATGCTGGCTGCATAATCAACATGACTTGGAACATTGGCGAATGAGAGATATCTCTAACCGGTTTAACCCGCTCAACCACCTGCTCAAAAGGAACGTGCTGATGAGCAAACGCTTCTAAGGCAGTCGCCCTCACCGCTTGTAACAATTCACTAAATTTAGGGTTGGTTGGTACGTGGGTTCTTAGCACAACATTATTGACAAACAGACCAATTAAAGATTCGGTATGCCTGGTGTCACGATTTGCAACAGTGGTACCAACACATAAATCCTGATGACCTGTATTGCGGTATAGTAAGATATTAAAGACCGCAAGCAGCAACATAAAAGGGGTTGCATCAAAGCTGGCCGAAACGTCTTTTATAGACTGAGACATCGGCACCGATAATTCACGGCTAAAGACACCACCGCGGTATGTTTGCACTTTGCCACGAGGGCGGTCAAAAGGTAAGTTCAAAACAGGTGGTGCATTATTCAGCTGCTTTTGCCAATAGATCAGCGACTCAGCATAGCGATCTTTTAACTGTGCTCGTTGCCAAACAGCATAATCAGCATACTGAATCGCAAGTGTGTTTAAGCGTATGGGGTCTGAATTTTGTAAATCTTGATAAATGTGCATTAATTCATGATAAAGCACCTGGCTAGACCATCCGTCTGAAATAATATGGTGCACAACCCACACTAAATACTGTTCCCCTGAGCTTGCCGTGACAAACCGCACCTTGAATAACGGTGCAACGGACAAATCGAATGCTTCTTCATTACAGCGCATCACATACTGGGCAATACTGTCATTCTCACTCAGTGACTCCAGTTTGAGCGGGACAGGTACATCGTCTTGCACAACCTGAACAACAGTGTCTTGTTGTTCAAAAGCAACCCGTAATTGCGCTTGTCTTAGCATTAACGTATTGATTGCCTGCGACAACAAATCAACATCCAATGAGCCAACCACCGCCATACACCCAGGAAGATGATAAGCACCTACCGTATCTGATAGCTGATTCACGAACCAAAACCGTTCTTGAGCAAAACTCAATGGCCCTACAGGGTTGTTATTAGCAGGAATATCCGTTTGCAAAGCATACTGCCCATCGTTGATCGCGGACTCTACTCGTAATGCGAAAGGCAACAACACTTGCGTTTCAAATAACATTGAAATGGGTAAGTTCACATGAAAGTGGTCACGCAACCGGGAGATGACTTGAGTCACCATTAAGGAGTGACCTCCTAACTCAAAGAACCCATGGTGTACATCAATCACACTCATGCCTAACACAGACTGCCAAATTTGACTGACAGCCTGTAGGATATCCGAATTCACCTCTATGCCTAAGCCAAGATCATCCCGCTTAGGCCCATCAAGCACAGGCATAGGTAAAGATTTTCTATCCACTTTGCCGTTATGCGTTAACGGTAAAGATTCAAGTTGGACAAAGTATTGAGGAATCATATATGCCGGTAATGTCACCGCTAATGCTTGTTGCGCTAACTCAATCAAATCTGCAGAATGATCAACCTCGATTAAGGCTTGCTTGTGTTGAATTTTCTCAGGTAAAGCGGTAACAACGTCAACCTGTACATGGATATGTTGCTCTAATAACAAACTCGACAGATGGTTGGCATGCGATACTTGAAAGTGATCCGCAACCAATAGATACACATGAAAATGCCCTGGCACCGAGTCAGAACATGCCAATACCGCTCTCGTTCCGGTGATTGAAGAGAAAATACCTTCTATCACATGTTGATGTAAATATCGCCGTCCTAACACTTGATCACTCACCAGAATCAACCCTAGCGTTCGATCAACTTTAACCAATGTGCCTGTTTGAACTGCGTTCACAAAATGCTGACTGACGGTCGCCTTCACTAATTCTTGGCACTCATACAAATTACCACGACACACTTGTGGGCCGGTAATGCACAGTTGGCCAATTGCCGATTTAGGCATCAGGTGGCCATGATGGTTTTCCAAATAATAACCAATGGCATTGAGCTTTATCCGGTAACTCAAATCAAGCTCGGCATGCTGCAACGATTGCATCCAACCCCAATAGGCAAACGACGCTTGCCCCCATAATAAGTGAACCGAATAATGGGCATTGGCAACCAATGAGGACAAACTTTGACTGCCAACTTCACCTGTTGATAGGAGGTGTATTTGCTCAGGGTTGTCCCAACCGGTTAAGCGATAACTCAGCCAGTCATGCGTATTATGATGCGCGAAATCAATACCAGGGGTGACTAACAGTTGCTCTATTGCACGCTCGCTTTCCGGCATTCGTAAAGTACACCCCGTTAACAAGGGCAACCACACACCTTGACTGAACGCGGCATCTTGTATCGACGACAAATGTGCAATAACCGTCCCACCCCCTAGCTCCAACTGCTCGGCAACGCCAACAGCGGATAAATACAACGCCCGGTGGTCAAGTAAAAAACCTTCTGGCTTACCCTGTGGTGTCAATGAAAAATCGATCATTGCCAAGGTATTCGGTTGTGCAAAAGCCACAGGATTAGCAACAGATTCTTGCTGTATTTCAGATAAATCGGATAAATCGACGACCTCTTGTGCCGCAACGGAAACCCCAGTCACATCACTGTCATTGACAATAATCAGTGGTATCTTGGCATCATCTAATGCCGGCGTTAGAAGCTGGCTGGAGTATTTAGGGTCAATGCATAAATAAGCACCACCCGATTTAGCCACCGCCAGCATCGATACAACCAAGTTCATCGAAACAGGCATCACAATCGCAACCGTAACTTCAGCAGAAACACCTAATCGGCGCAAATGATGGGCTAATTGATTAGACTCGGCATTCAGCGCTGCATAGGTCACCTGTGATGCGCCTATTTGCATCGCCACAGCCTCAGGGTGTTGACGTGTTATGTTTTCAAACTCAGAAACCAAAGTAACATCTGCAAGTGCCTGAGTATGGTCAACATAGGCCCGAATATCCTCTTCCTCAACCGTACTCAGCAAAGAGACTTGATGACAATACTGCATCGGGTTTTGTGCAAATGCCTCAAACAAACGCTGTAAATGAGACAACATTTGCACCACAAAAACAGAGGAATACAGCGACGATTGATAATGCGCTGTAATTTTTGCGCTCCGCCCTTCTGTTTGCCACTGAAAAAGCAAGTCAGGCAAATCACACTGATCCACACTTGCGCCAAAACAGAAACCAATAACCGGCTGGTAACATAACTCAGAAGACTGTAATTCACCCACAGCTAACCCGGACCAGTTAACGGCAGACAACACATGTTCCATCAGTGACAGCGGCATTAATGAGTAAGGGCGTAAAATGGTGTCAGCACCATGACAATACTGCAGTAATGACACATTGGGTTGGTGGGCATAACTGCCTACCGTTAACCCAATAAAACTTGAAAATAACGTCTCTAACGTGACGTCGCTGGCGATATTGCTGAGTGCCGCTTCTAGCAAAAAGGACGGTAATACAACTGAACGCAATTGAGGAATTTCTCTTACCCACTGCTGGGTTTGAGATTGCCTATAGAGTGTGCCCGTTAAATCGGTTGCGATATAATCACTTGGCGCATCACTCATATCCATTGAAGCAGGCAGCCCACCTGCGACTTGAGATGGGACGACATAACCCACCAAATGCTCAATACCATTGGTCAGTGTTTTAACCGTCACAACGGCATCTTCGATTTTAGGCTGCCCCCTTAATGCCGCTTCAATTTCTCCCAGTTCAATACGATACCCTCGTAATTTCACCTGAAAATCAACCCGGCCGATATATTCAAACAAACCATTTTCATGCAATCTAACTTGGTCACCTGTTCGATAGACTCGTTCACCTGGCAAACTTGGTAAATTAACAAAACGCTCAGCGGTTAATGTCAGGTTATTTAAGTACCCTATCACCACTTGTGAACCACCAATATACAGCTCACCAGGCACACCAAAGGGAACCACCTCACCTTGTTCATCAAGCACCACCATCAACACATTCTGCATCGGTTGGCCAATGGGTGTGGACATCATCAACTCATCACTCACACAGTGATAAAAACTGGTGGCAATCGTAGCCTCTGTTGGACCATATAAATTGTAAAGATCAACATGCGGCAACACATTATAAAACTGCTCAACAAATGCTTGCGGTAACGCCTCACCAATGGACATAACCAAACGCAGAACGGCACCATTCAGATCTGGCTCTTCAATAAATACACCCAGCATAGAGGGCACAAATTGACATACAGTGATCTTCTTTTGGCGAATAAATTGCACTAAGGCTTGGCTGTCTTTGTGTAACTGCGGTGGCGCAATACTCAATTTAGCACCAGACATCAATGGCCAAAAGATATCCCACACGGACACATCAAAGCTAAACGGTGTTTTTAATAAAACCGTGTCTTTATTCGATAACTCAAACTTCTGCTGCATCCAGAGTAATTGATTCACAACACCAGAGTGCGGCACAACAACCCCTTTCGGTTTACCTGTAGATCCTGAGGTATACATCACGTAAGCGGTGTTAAAGTCGCTTTCAATGGCCAACGTTTGCAGTGCCGATTCGCTCAGATTAATCTCATCCACTAAGATGCAATCAACCTCTTTATCATTAAATAAAGCGCGATTAAGCTGATCAGTTAACACGGTGCTAACGCCGGCATTATCCAAGATATAGTCAATGCGTGACACCGGTAAATCCGGTTCAATGGGCAAATAAGCCGCATTGGCTTTTAAGATACCCAATAAAGAGATCACCAACAGGCTAGAACGAGGCAAACATACCGCAACTAAGTGATTTTTTCTGCCCCCCATATCACATAAAACGGCTGCATAATGATCTGAGTATTGTGCGAGTTGTTGGTAGGTGATGCCGCCATATTGATCTTCAAGTGCGATGGCATCTGGTGTTCTTTGTGTTTGCTCCGCAATTAACTGATGAATGCTAACATGGGCATCAATACTCACCGTATCGCCATACGACAGCGACAGAATGTGTTGCTTTTGAGCGGCATTTAACCAGGCAAGATGACAAACCCCATGCTGAGGATACATCACCATATTTTCTAACAAAACGGCATAAGACTGTACCAAACTCGCAATGGTTTCCACTTTAAACAGTTCAGTATTATATTCCATCACACCTTGTAGCTGACCTTCCTCTTGCCACAACTCTAGCGTCATATCATAACGAGAAATATTAAGATCAACCGGTTGAGGCGTGAGCGCCAACCCTTCAATCTCTAATGCAGGCAAAGGAATATTCTGTAATGCAAACATAACCTGGAAGAGCGGACTATGGCTCATTTCCCTCGGTACGTTTAACACTTCTAATAACTGCTCAAAAGGCATTTTCTCAGTAGCATCATTGGCCATTAATGATTGATGCAATCGTTGTAAATAACTCACGCTTGAATCAGCAGGATGTATACTGGCACGACTAACAGAGGTATTGACAAAGTAGCCCATTAAATTCGTAATATCCGGGTGCTCTCTTCCTGCCACTGGCGTCCCGACACAAAAATCCGTTTGCTGGCTAAAACGGTAAAGTAAAATATGAAAGCCACCTAATAAGACGGTAAACAGCGTTGTTTTTTGCTGCTGAGAAAATTTTTCGAGCTGACTGGTCAACCCGTTAGGCAATTCAAATGCCCAGCGCTTACCTTGATAGCTTTGTACTGTTGGCCGTGTAAAATCTGTGGGCAGTAATAATGTTTCAGCCCCTTCGAGATACGCTCGCCAGTAATCAACACTCCGTTGCAACTGCTCATTGGAGAGTAAATTAGCCTGCTGCCAAGCCGCATAATCAATGTACTGAATTGGCAACACAGGCAGTGACACAGCATCACCTCGTACGATTTGCTCATAAGCGGTGCTCATTTCCGCCATAAAACAACCCAGTGACCAGCCATCAGCCACAATATGGTGAAACGTAATCAAAAACACATGAACATTGGCATCGAGCTTAAACAGATTTGTCCGTAATAAAGGCCCTTTTTCAAGGTTAAAAGGTTCACTCGCCACCGCTTGCAAACGCTTATCTAACATTCTTTGCCGCCGACCTTTGGCAAAGTGACTTAAATCTTCAACCACAACCAAGCTTCTCAGTGGTGGTAATACCGACAACACGGGCTGTCCATCAACCGCCACATAGACCGAACGTAATATTTCGTGACGCTGAATAATGGCCAGAATCGATTGATCCAAAGCTTCGACACTCAACTCACCCTCAATTAATACCGCCCCTGGAATATGATAAGCCGTATTCGCTGCATGCCACTGCTGGAAAAACCAGAGTCTGGCTTGCGCTAAGGAAAGTGGTAATACTTGATTTCGATCAACCTTTGCAATGTGGTAGTGCTCAACAAGCTCAGCATTTGGTAACAACATCGCAATTTGATGCACAGTACCCGTCTCGCCAAAAATGGCACTGAGCGGCAACTCACATTGATAATGCGCTTTGATCTTACCAATAAACTCGGTTGCCTTGAGTGAATCCCCACCTAAGGTAAAGAACGGGGTATTTATATCAACATTGTCGACCTCTAAAATGGCCGATAAGCAGTCTGCCAACCAAACCTCATCCTCAGACAATGGCTCACTGGCACTTTTAACCACACTACCGATTGAAAACTCAGCAACCGATTGCCCTAGGTAGAGATCATAATCATATTGCCCACTCGCCCCTGCTAACACCGACGGCTGCGCCCACGCTTCTGTGACCGACAATGATTGCAATAGGCTTAAATAAGCATCAAACATGGTTTGAATCATGCCTTCAGGGAAGGCCTCATCAACCACATCCCAGCTCAGCATCAACACTCCAGCCATTTCATAGACTTGGTGATCTAGCGCCACTTGCGGTGTTTGCGTGACCGCATATTCCAGCTCACCAAACGGTTTAACGGTATCGTCTGACTGCTCCATCGGCAATGCACTGGTAAAGACCACAGGCATAATGGCCGCCTGACTATTGCCTCGCGCTTGTGCCAATGCCCGTAAGACGGAGACCCCATTAAATTCAGATTGCTCAAAATCCACCACAAACTGATTTTGTATTCGCTCAGCTTGTTCGGCAAAAGACCCGCCAGACGATAAATCGACTGCTAACAATGACAGTGCCGTGAAGTCCCCGACCACTGCATTCACTTCTGGATGCAAAGGCTGGCGGTTAAATAAGGTGAGATTCAGACAAAATTGGCTAGACTGACTCCACCCCTCTAACACCATGGCATAAGCCGTACACAACAGCATGGAGGGGGTAATACCAAACTGCTTAGCCATCGTTTTCAACTGTAACCAATCATCGGCGGCCATTTTATGTTGGTAACGCTTAAACGTTGGCTGTTCTATGTCAGCTAATGGCTGCGCTAATGGCAATTCTGGCCCGAGTGGTAGATCATGGATTCGTGACAACCAGTATTTTTGAGCTTTAGCATAAGACTCACCGCTCTGAAGCCGCTGTTCTTCTAAGCAATAGTCTCTAAAGTGTAATTGCAACTCGGGTAATTCAACCCCTTCATACAATGACTGCCACTCACTTAATAAGACCCATATACTCCAAGCATCCGCAATGAGTAAATCAAAGCTTAAATGCAGCTGAGTTGTGCCACCGGGTAATTGTGTTGCCACCACATCAAACAGTGGCCAACTGCCTACGGCATGAACTTTGGCTTCCAAACCATCACGAGTATTACTGAGTACGGCTGCCACTTCGTCTGCTTGAGCATCGGCTAAATCCAAGCATTCAATCTCGTATGCAGGGACGGTTTCCAGAATTTTTTGCATGCCATCTTCAACCACCATTCGCAACATATCATGGCGTTGAATCAATTGTTGTAACGCGCGGCTTAAGCTCGGTACATCAGCTTCTGATAGGGAGAACTCCAAATACAAATGACAAGCGGTTCCGCCTAGTTCAAACCCATGATCTCGCCCAGACAAATAGGCATGCTGCACATCATTAAGCGCAAACGGCTCATAACGTAATGCTTCATTCGGTTGTATTTGAGCATGCGCTTGCGTATCATTTAAGGCCGATGCTTGCCCTATTCTTGCCGCTAACGTCTGGATGGTCATGCCATGCAAAATGACATCAGAGATCGCAATATCGACTGAGAATTGTGCCCGAATGGCCGTCACCAATCGCGTTGCCAGCAAAGAATCGCCCCCTAAGGCAAAAAAGTTATCTTCTAAGTGTATGCTGACGCCCGGCAGTAATTCCGACCAAATCTCGGCAAGTTGAGTTTCAATCTCAGAGCTGGGCAGTGACAACGTTTGCACACTGTCATGCTGATCAGGGTCTGGTAAAGCGCTACGCTGGATTTTCCCATTCGGCGATAATGGGAATTCTGCCAAAGGCAGTAAATGTCTTGGCACCATATAGCTTGGCAAAGACTGCTGCAGTGCGGTTTTAACACTTGCCTCATCAGCACTGCCTAACCAGTACCCTACCAGTTGGTGGTTACGGCCATTTTTTTGCAGCGCATTCACAATCACCTGATCAACACCCGGCACTTGCAACATCACCGTTTCAATTTCACCCAGCTCAATTCGATAACCTTGAATTTTAACTTGGAAATCATCTCGACCTAGAAACTCAATATTACCATCAGCAAGATAACGCCCTAAATCACCTGTTTTATAAAGCCGTTCATTGGTAATGGGGTGTGTTACAAAACTGTCATTCGTACGCACAGGGTCTAACCAATAACCTTGCGCCAAGCCAACCCCTGCGATAAACAAATGCCCAACCACACCGTCCGGGCAAGCAGAATAATCATCATGCAACACATGAAAAGTTTGGTTGCTTAGCGGCTTACCATAAGGAATACTGACCCGATCATCTTGCACTTCAGTAATCGGGTAATGGATTGACCAGATGGCCGCCTCGGTGGCACCACCTAAACTGACCATTTTCGCTGCGGGTGCTAACTGCCACAACTGAGCGGGCATTTGAACGTTAATCCAATCCCCACTGAGCATCACCAATTTTAAACTTTGCAGCTGAATATCGGTATGTTTCCCATACTCTAATAACATCTGAAATAAGGGTGGCGCCGAATTCCATACAGTGACTCTTTCAGCCGCAATCAATTCAGACCAATGCTTTGGCTCTCGCTCTTGTGAGGCCTCAGGGTAAACCAAGGTTGCCCCTGCCGCTAATCCGCCAAAAATATCCCAAACGGACAAATCAAAACTCAAGCTGGATACCATCATGATTTTATCAGCGCGTGTAATCCCGTAACGCTGATTAATATCTAATACTGTATTGAGTGCTGCTCGGTGATCGATCATCACCCCTTTTGGCATTCCTGTGGAGCCAGAAGTAAAAATCACATAGGCTAAATCAGTAGGTAAGGTGTCGTGCGCTAATGGCTTGATGGTTTTTGATTGCGGTAATTTATCCACATCGATGATTTCAAAGGGCATGGGTAAATCAAGCTTTTGATGAATCCAAGATTGCGTTAAGACCTCATTAACCTCACCTTCTTCTAACAAAAACCACAAGCGCTCTTCGGGCAACGCCGGATCAACCGGTAAGTAAGCACTGCCCGCTAAGGTAATCGCCAAGCACGCAACCGCTTGCTCCCAACCTTTTTCCATCACCACGGCGACTAAGGCATTTTTTCTGGCACCTAAACGCTTAAGCCTTTGCGCTAAGTGTAAACTGCGCGCATACAGTTCATGATAACTTAACTGACGATCAGGTGTTTGAATCGCAATCGCATCAGGGTTGGCCAATGCTTGCTCGATAATGGCGCTGTACAAATACCCTTCAGGTATTTGATTGGCAGTGTCATTCGCTTGCAATCTAACCTGTTGTTGCGCTTGAGGCAGTTGTAAAACATGTGTTTTGTGCCACCACTGCTCATCATGCAAAATGGACTTAAGCAAAGAGACGTAATGGGTGAAGATGGTGTCCATCATCTCTTCTGGAAATAATTCTGCAACATAGTCCCAGCTAATAATAAGCTGGCCTGCTTCCTCATACACATGGTGATCTAACCAGACTTGAGGTGTTTGGGAAATGCTATACACTCGCTGCCCTAACCAAGTTGTCGGGAAGGTTTGCTCTGCATCTTGCGCTTTAAGCGGTAAAGCACTGGTAAAGACCACAGGCATTGGATTACTACTACCCAAATCATGCTGCTTGGCGTATTCACGCAGTACGTTCACACCATTCACATCTCGGTGTTCTAAATCCTCAAATAATTGGTTTTGTAATGCGCGTGCACGCTCTAATAGTGTTTGCCCTACCCCAGCCTGTCGCTCCAACAAGGTTAAGGTCGTGAAATCCCCCACAATACTTTCTACTTCATCATGCAGCGGTAGCCGATTAAACAAAGTTAAGTTCATGGTGAAATGTGCTGTTTTACTCCAGTAAGCCAATACCTCACAATATAAAGCACATAGCGCGACAGAAGGCGTTAACTCATGTGCTTGAAAAATACCTTGTAGCTGCTGCCACATGTCTGCGCTTAAGGCATCATTCAAACGCAAAAATGTTGGCGTATCTATGGTCTCTGGTAATGCTTGCAAGGGGAAATCAGGCCCGACAGGCAAAGTTTTAATCTGCTCTTGCCAATACGCCCAATGCTCTGACGTTTTTGCTTGTTGGCTTATTTCCTGTTCAGCTAATACATAGTCTCTAAATGATAAGGTGATTTCAGGTAGCTCGGTGACGGTATCTGAGTACAGAGCACCCCACTCCCCTAAAATAATCAAAAAGCTCCATACATCGGCAATCAAGAAATCAAAACTGGAGTGAATCAAATAATCATCATCTGTCACTTGATGCAGACGGATATCAAAAATAGGCCATTGTTCTGTATCAAGCATTTGAGCGGCTAGCTCGCCGCGTACGCTTGAGATTGAATCCAGTATCTCCGATTCACTCCAGGCTCTCGCATCAATGACAGGGAACTCGTATTCAGGCACTTCAGCCAATATTTGTTGCTCACCAGTCGGTAAAATGACGGCGCGCAGCATTTCATGGCGCTCAATCATTTGCCGCCAAGTTCGGGTGAGCTTGCCGATATCAACCCCATTGGCCGTGGTTTCTGAGTAAAAATGGCAAGGCACATTCCCCAGGGCATAAGTCCCCTGACGGCCTAACCAATAGGCGCGCTGAATATCATTTAGAGGGAAAGGTTCAAATCGTAAGTTTGGCTCAGGTATGATTTGTGGATAGCTCGGCACTAACGCTTGATCTGACGTGGTTGCCAGTACCACCAACTCAGCCAGAGACTGTACAGTTGTTCCTTTGGCAAAGAAGTCGGCTAAACTGATGGCCACAGAGTGCGCCTGTTTCACTTTACCCAAGACTCGGGTTGCAATCAGAGAGTCCCCACCCAGCTTAAAGAAGCTTTCATCAACAGGGATGTGCTCTAGCCCGAGCGTATCAGCCCAAAGAGCCGTCATTTCCTCTAGTAATACCGCTGGCACACTGACATCAACAACCGCCGCTACGGGCGCCGTATCATCCGTTACTGCTAGCGAGATACCATCAAATTGCTGCTCTGTAACCTGTAGCGTCTCATACCAATGCTCAGCATCGGTTAATTGATTTAAGTGCTCGGTATAGGCTGAGAACATGGTTTCAATCAAGTTTTCAGGAAATAGGTCGGCCACATAGTCCCAGGTATAAACAAGGTCTCCTTGCTCTTCAAAAACTTGGTGATCCAACCACACTTGTGGTGTTTGGGTGATGGCATACACCATATCACCAATCCAATAAGCACTATCCTGATCGGAATCCTCATGCGACTGAATTGGCAAGGCACTGGTAAAGACCACGGGCATGGTCGCATGTTGCGCGCCTTGGCTTAGCGCCCGAATGACTTTAACACCACTCACATCACGGTGCTCTAAGTCACTAATCAGCTGTGCTTGCAAATGTTCAGCACGTTGCTGAAAACTGTCACCAGGTTGTCTATTTAGCTCCAGAAGTAGCAGGGAGGTAAAGTCACCCACAATTTGATCAACCTCAGGGTGTACCGGATAACGGTTAAATAAAGTCAGGTTTAAGGTAAAATGCGACTCTGAACTAAAGGCTGCCAACACATCAGCATACAACCGGCACAACACCACTGACGGGGTCACCTTGTAAGATTTGGCACTGGTTTTGATCTTCGACCACAACTGAGCGGGTAATCGACCCGTCATGCGCTTGAACTCAGGCTTGCTAATCTCAGAAGGCTGTACGGCCAGCGGCAATGGTGGCGCTGCGGGTAACGTGTCTAGCCGGTCCTGCCAGTAATACCAATGCTGCTTTAGCACCGCCGCTTCACGGTCTTGCTCAAACAACACATAATCACGGAATGACAAACTAACAGGCGCTAAAACCTCACCATGGTATAACTGAGACCACTCATCAAACAAACGCATTAAACTGAAGACATCGGCAATCATCAAGTCAAAACTAAAATGTAACCGCGCTCCCTGCTCCTGTGAAACGGCGATGGTAAACAATGGCCATTGATGGACATCATGAATTTCATGAGATAAACGCTGCCGTACCGTAGCGACAGATTCATCACTGTGACTAAATTGATAAGGTGCGACTGCTTCTTGTATTTGTTGCAAACCATCTACTGTAATCACAGCACGAAGCATGTCGTGGCGCTCAATCAGCTGTTGCCACGTCCGCTCTAGTTGCTCTAGGGATAAATCTTGTATGGCCATTTCCACATATAAATGGCAAGCAATGTTACCCAGCTCTAGACTCGACTCTCGCCCTAACCAATACACTTGTTGAATCGGGTTTAACGGGAATGGCTCGTGACGGTGAACCAGATCTGGATCCAGCACTTTAAGTGCCGTACTGGTATCCGTTTCTGACTCAATGACTAACGCCAACTGCTGAATGGTCTGCGCTCTAAAGAAAGTACCAATGGAGACTGTGATCCCCTGTTGTTGCTGAATTTGACTCACAATACGGGTTGCAATTAATGAGTCGCCCCCTAAGGAGAAAAAGTCAACGGTGGTACTCGCCTCAGTAAGCTGCAAAGCCTCACACCAAATATCATGCAACCATTGCTCAGTATCAGATTCAGCTGCCGTCACACTGGCAGCACTCTCCACCATCACATTGGCTGTTGGCAATGCGCTACGATCAATCTTACCATTCGCAGACACGGGTAGCGCTGCCAGTACTTGCCAGTCATGTGGCATCATGTATTCAGGCAGTGATGCTCGGCAATGATGTTGAACCGCATTAAGATCAAAAGACCCCGTTAAATAAGCCACCAATTGCACCCGGTTATCCGCACGGTTTGCAACCACAACGGCTTTTTCAACCCCTTCGCTTTGTAAGATAAGGGTTTCAATTTCTCCCAGCTCAATCCGATAGCCTTGTACTTTCACCTGAAAATCAGACCGACCTAAAAATTCAATATCACCCGTATCACGATACCGGCCTAAATCACCGGTACGGTATAATCGCTCTCCGGTTTCAGGATGAGGGATAAATTGTGCATTTGTTTTCTCGTTATCTTGCCAATACCCTAAAGCAACCCCAACGCCAC
The DNA here is from genome assembly GCA_018672285.1 of Methylococcales bacterium. Taxonomy (GTDB): domain Bacteria; phylum Pseudomonadota; class Gammaproteobacteria; order JABHGC01; family JABHGC01; genus JABHGC01. Next base: position 19,772 of record JABHGC010000185.1, on the reverse strand, counting down.
CAATATAAATGTCGCCAGTAACCCAAACAGGACATGGGTTCATGTGCTCATCTAATATCCACACCGATTGGTTGGGCAGTGCTTGACCATAAGGAATACTCGTCCAGCCTTGGTAACTTTGGGTAACAGGGTGATGAATAGACCAGATCGCCCCCTCTGTTGCCCCACCTAAGCTATAGAGTTTAGTGGTGGGGTTAAATGCCCATAATTGATCTGGTAACCCAACCGGAATCCAGTCGCCACTTAACATGACCACCCTAAGGTCATCTAAAATGGTCAGGCGCTGACCATCGGTATAATCCAGCAACATCTGCATAAAAGCAGGTGCCGTGTTCCACAGGGTAATATGCTCATGGCTTAACAGTGACAACCAATGTTCAGGTTCTTTCACTTGGTCCGCCTCTGGCATCACAACAGCACCACCAACGGACAGCAAACCAAAAATATCGTACACCGATAAATCAAACGACAGTTGTGACAAAGCAATAGCACGGTCATCTTGATTCACTTGATACAGCTGATTCACCGCATCAATGGTATTCACTGCCATTTTATGCGTCACCACGACCCCTTTAGGCTCGCCGGTTGAACCCGAGGTGAAAATGACATACGCCAAATCATCTGGATAACAAGGTGTGACCACAGCACCTTCTGTGGCCAACATCTGAGAGTCATCAATACAATAGGTTGTTTCAATATGCTCAGGCCATGCAAACTGTTCATTAATGGCTACCGTTGTCATAACAAAGCGGCAACGACAACGGGTTAATAACGCTTGAATGCGTTTTTCAGGCCATGAAACATCAATGGGAACATACGCCGCACCTGATCTTAAAATGGCAAATACAGCAACAATATGCTCCCAACCTTTAGGAATAACAATTGCAACCAAGTCACCTGACTCAACGTTTGCTTGAATCAGTTGGTGCGCCAAAGCGTTTGAGTGGTCATCTATCTCACCATAGGTTAACTCGTATTCACTCGTCACCACAGCAATCGCCTCTGGGTGCAAACTGGCATAGTGAACAAAATCATCAACCAACAGTTTATCTGAGCTATTTTTAAGCGGGGTTTTCACCATTGCCTGCGGTGATAAAACACTCGGTGACTGAGCACAACTTGGCTGTTCAATTAAACGCAGTAAGGCTTTTTCATACTCAGAAAACATCTGCGACATTAAGGTTTCTGGGAACAATTCAGCCACATAATCCCAGCTAAGCACAAGCCCACCGGCCTCTTCAAACACCTGATGATCTAACCACACCTGGGGTGTTTGGGTAATGCTGTAAACCCGCTCGCCTAACCAATCAATACTGGTTAAGGATTCGGCTTCACCCTGCAGAGGAATCGCACTGGTGAAAACAATGGGCGCCGCCATACCATGTCCTTGCTGGCGTTTCTGCCTAAGCAATTCGATGCCATTAAAGTGACGATGTTCAAGGTCTGCAACCAATTGTTGCTGCAAGCGCTGCAATCGTTCAGAAAAACGACCTTTATTCTCAGCTACCTCTAATAATAAAACAGAGGTGAAATCACCGACAATTGATTCAACGCTCGCGTGTAATGGCAACCGATTAAACAAGGTTAAGTTGAGTAAGCAAGCCGCTTGCCCACTCCACTTCTGCAACACATCCACATACACCTGGCACAACAGTAATGACGGTGTCACACCGAGGTCTTTGGCTAAGACTCTAAAGCTTGCCCACTGCGCTTTGTCTAGCTGACAAATAAGCCGCTCGAAGGTGGGAGCAAAAATGGTTTTAGGCTGGCGCGCTAACGGAATCTGAGGTGCATCAGGCAATGACTCTAAACGCTGCTGCCAGTATTCTTTCGCGGCATGAAAATAGTCTTGCTGAATAAGATCCTGCTCTGCCAACACATAATCACGGAACGTCACAGGTAAGACCGGCAAGGTTTGATTAGGGTACTGGTAGAACTGCTGCCAATCTTGCAAAATGAGTAACACGCTATAGACATCGGCTATGAGCAAATCAAAGCTGAATAGAATTCGTTTCTTATTGTCAGGTAATAACAACACCCTAATTTCAAATAACGGCCAAGTAGCCACATCGATGACTTGCGCGGCAAGTTCATTGCGCTGTGATGTTAACACCTCTGCCAGCACACGACCTTCTAACGTTTGAAAATCACATTGCTCAAACTCGTATTCATCAACCGATTCTAAACAGTGTTGTAGCCCATCGTCAGTGATGACGGTTCGCAGCATTGGGTGACGTGCCACAACGTGGTTCCAGGCTTGCTGTAAATCAACAACATCCACTGAGAGGCTGTCTATTTCCATGTATAAATGACATGACACCCCACCAAGCTCTAAACCAGGCTGTCGCCCATACCAATAGGCTTGCTGAATCGGGTTAAGGGCAAACTCAGTATTGGCCTGCGCGAGATCATGCGTCAATTCAGGCCAGTGAGCGGCACCTTTAACCTCGACCGCTTCATCTAAAATTTGGGCAATGTCTCTAAGTGACAAAGCATTATCGAAAAAATGCCGCAGCGACAATGCTTTATGCAATTCCACATCGGCTTCTGCCACAATACGGGTTGCCGACAAAGAATCCCCGCCGAGTTGGAAAAATTGCCCCGATAAATCCGCGGCGATTAAACCTAAGTGCGACTGAAGTTTGTCACTCAACCACTGCTGTGTTTGCGTCAAGCCAAATTCATCAATTAAAACGGGCGACACAGGTTGCCGCGGTACGGGTAATGCTTTTCTATCCACCTTACCATTAACCGTCAACGGAATGTCCGCCAGAGGCATAATGTGCTTTGGCACCATATAACTTGGCAATAATGTCTGGCAATGCCTCATCAAAGCGCTACTCTCAACATTGTCACTGAGGACTACATAGGCGACAATTTGGCGCTGACCGGTAACGTCTTGTACCTCTACAACAGCTTTTACAACCGCATCATGTTGCAATAACGAGAACTCAATTTCACCCAGCTCAATCCGATAACCTTGAATTTTAACTTGGGCATCTTCTCGGCCTAAAAATTCAATATAGCCATCAGGATGATAACGACCGAGATCACCCGTTTTATAATATCTTACGCCCGTCTCTGGGTGTTTAATAAACTGTGATAGTGTTTTATCTTTGTCTTTCCAATAACCTTTGGATAAACCGACACCGCTAATGACAATATCACCCACCACCCAGTTCGGGCAGGGTTGCAATGTTGGTGAAAACACCTCTACTTTCTGATTAGCCAGAGAATACCCATAAGGAATGGATGGCTGACCGGCGAAACTTTGTTCAATCGGATAATAAATTGACCAAATGGCAGCCTCTGTTGCCCCACCTAAACTAATGACTTGAATATCATCGTTTATCTCTAGACAAATATCGGCCATTTCAACGGGAATCCAGTCACCACTGAGCATAATCAATCTTAATGACTGTAGCGCGGTATACTGTGTTTGTTTTTGAGACTCTAATAACATTTGCATCAATGGCGGCGCTGAGTTCCAAACCGTCACTTTGTACTGCTGTATTAACTCCCCCCAATGACGTGCATCTCGAGTACCGTCCGCATCTGGCATGACAATGGTTGCACCCACAGCCAGCGTGGCAAAAATATCAAATACAGATAAATCAAAACTCAATGATGAAATAGCAAAGACGCGATCATTGTCAGTCACAGCAAAGCGTGAACTGACATCCTCTAACGTGTTTAATGTCGCTTTATGCGACATCATTACCCCTTTTGGCAGCCCCGTAGAGCCAGAAGTATAAATAACATAAGCAAGGTCGTTATGATTGATCTTAACCATAACAGGAAGTTCAGGATTCAAAGGGGGTAGCTCACCATCAACCGCAAGCAACTCAATCCCTAATGGCCACTCCAGGGATGTGATAAGGCGCTGCTGCGTTAATACTGACTGCACATGGCCATCTTGCAATAATTGCAATATCCGCTGGCTTGGCAAATTGGGGTCGATTGGGCAATAGGCAGCACCAGATAACAACACACCAATACTGGCAACAATTTGTAGCCACCCTTTATCGGCAATAATGGCCACTAACTGGTTAGGCTGAACGCCCTGCTTTAGCAACTGCTGACTGACAACCTGGCTTTGCTGCAAAATTTGACTGTAAGTAAAGCGGTGTGTTGCCGTTTGAATCGCAATCTGTTGAGGGTATTTTTCAGCTGCACGTAAAAAGCCGTCAACCAAGCTGCCCGTTGCAAAAACACGAGACTCTGGCTGACTTTTTCTGCGTTGTAAATATTCAAACTCGGGTAGCTCAACAACCGTTGGCTCATGCCAACAATCAGGTTCAGTGAGCAGCTTCTGTAACAACTGCCCATAGCTTGTAAACATTTGCTCTATCATCCCCTCAGGGAACAAGGCCTCGACAACATCCCAGCTATACACCAAGGCACCAAACTCTTCATATACATGGTGATCCATCCACACTTGAGGGGTCTGCGAAATACTGTAAGTACGCTCTCCTAACCAACTTAATGGGAAATTTTCTGCTTCATGTTGGTCTTTTAAAGGCAGTGCACTGGTGAAAACAACCGGAATAGCAGCCTGCGACCCAAGCTGGTGGTGACGTTGATACTCACGCAATACCCGAATACCATTGATTTGGCGGTGCTCTAAGTCTTCATGTAGCTGCTGCTGTAATAATAAAGTCCGTTCTGCAAACGTGTTTGCCGTATTGACATGACGCTCAAGTAAGGTCAGGGTGGTAAAATCACCGACAATATTTTCTACTTCATCATGCAATGGCAAACGATTAAACAACGTCAAATTAATACTAAAGTGTTTTTGGCGACTCCATAAAGCCAAAATTTCCACATAAGCGGAACACAGTATCATCGAAGGTGAAACGCCTAATTCAGCGGCACTGTGTTTTAAAGAAGACCATTCAACACGGCTAAATTGATGGGTATGACGCACAAAGTGCGGCTGCTCAATTAAACTGGGGGATTTCGCCAGAGGCAAATCTGGCCCTGTAGGAATGGACGGAATTCGATCCAGCCAATACTGCCAGTGCACTTGCTCTGCCGCTTCTGACTGCAGTTGTTTCTCAGCCAAGACATAATCACGAAAAGAGAGAGACAGTGGTGCTAATGAGACCTCTGGCTGCTCATAGAGTTGCTGCCACTCTTTAAATAAGATTAAAAAGCTCCACACATCAGCCACTAAAAAGTCGAAACTAAAATGTAAGCGCAGCCCGCCTTGTGACAGTTGACTCGCATGGATGTCAAAAACAGGCCATTGGTCTGTCGCCATTTGCTGGTGCGCGAGCGACTCCCTCACATCCAGGCAGCCTGCTTGCTGCTGTTCAATCGTCAGCGCTGTGAAGTCATGAAGCGTAAATTCATAGGTTGGGACAGTGTCCAAAATTTGCTGCATACCGTCAGTATGAATGACGGCACGTAGCATATCATGGCGTTGTATCAGGCGATTCCAGGCTTTTTCTAAGCGTACTAAATCTAGATTATCGGAGATGGTTTCAAAGTAAAAATGACAAGCCACGCCCCCTAATTCGAACGCCCCTTGACGCCCTAACCAATACGCTTGTTGAATATCATTAAGTACAAAAGGCGCGTTAACATTGTCAGGATCAGGTGTGATTTGCAGCCACTTAGCCTGCTCAACCTCAGCACCCCCATCTTGAGACTGGATCCACTCACAGAGTGTGCCTACTGTATCATTCTGGAAAAAAAGCAATAACGTCAATGGGACTGAAAATTGCTGCTGTAACTTAGCCACAAGCCTGGTTGCCACTAAGGAGTCGCCACCAACAGTGAAGAATCGATCATCCCGGCCAATACGTTCATGGCCTGTGAGTTCACTCCATACCTTGGTGACGGCTAATTCAAGCTCTGATTGCGGTGAGACATACTGCTTGGAAAGCTGTACGGCTATATCAATATTAGGCAAAGCTTGCTTGTTCACCTTACCATTGACTGACAAGGGCAACTCAGCAATACTTTGGTAAAATTGTGGCACCATATAACTGGGTAATTGTGACTCTAAATAGGTATTTATTCGCTCGATAGCCACATCACCCACAATATAGGCGACGAGATAATGCGTTTGTTGATATGACGTTACCGTGACCGCTACGTGCATGACACCAGCAAACTGCATAATGGTTGATTCTATTTCACCCAGCTCAATGCGGTAACCTTGCAACTTAACCTGACCATCTTCACGGCCTAAAAACTCCACTACACCATCGGGTGTAAAACGACCTAAATCGCCTGTTTTATAGAGCCGCTCTTTGGTAAACGGGTGTGTAATGAACGCCGCATTGGTTTTTTCTACATCTTGCCAATATCCTTGCGCTAAACCTTCACCACCAATATAAATATCCCCCACTACCCAAGCCGGGCAATGCGACATTTGCTGGTTATAGACATAGATATGCTGATTCGATAAAGGCCGACCATAAGGAATACTGGTCGTGAATATGTGCCCAGGCTCTAAGTGATAATCAATCGACCATATCGCCGCTTCCGTTGCCCCGCCCAAGCTCATCACATCCAGCTTGGGAAATAGCTGCCACAATCGCTGGGGTAAGTCAGTTGCGATCCAATCACCACTGAGCATCATTAAACGCAAGGTCTCAACCGTGTGTGGATTTCCCTCTAACGTACTGACCAGCATTTCGGCAAATGCCGGAACTGAGTTCCAAACGGTGACCTTATGGCTGACCAGTTGTTCAACCCAATAACTCGGCTCACGCTCTCGCTTAGCATTTGGAATGACCAAACAAGCACCCGCCGCCAAACACCCAAACAGATCAAATACTGACAAATCAAAATTGAGGTTAGATAGGGCAAAAAACCGATCCTTAGCGTCGATAACATACCGTTGAATAATATCTTCCACGGTATTTAATACCGCTTTATGATCCATCATAACGCCTTTCGGCTGGCCGGTAGATCCTGAAGTATAAATCACATAGGCCAAATCGGTTGGCTGATGTGGTGGTATTGTCACCGCAATCGTATGGCTTTGCGGTTTCCACTGATCGACCACGACGGGGTGTAGCTGTGATGGCCAATTGACTTGATCAAGCAACCAAGACTGGGTTAATACCTGGCGCACATTGGCACTTTTTAACAGATAGCGAACTCTGTCTGACGGTAAACTTGGGTCAATCGGTAAATAGGCTGCCCCGGCTCTGGTAATCGCCAAACACGCAAGCGCTTGCTCCCAGCCTTTTTCCATCACGACCGCAATCAACTGGTTCCGACTCGCCCCTGCTAAACTCAACTCTTCCGCTAAGAGGGATGACTGCCACTCCAACTGTTGATAGGTCAGTGTTTTTTGCTCACTAATGATGGCTATCGCATCAGGCTGCACGTCTACTTGTTGTAAAAATGGGCTGTACAATAGACCTGTCGAAAGCGGTTCGGTCGTATTATTGTAGGCCTTACGTGTGATGTATTGGTATTCAGGCAATAAGCCAAAATATTTTTCTTGCCAAGTCGCAGAGAATGCACACAGCTGCTCCAACAACTGATTGTAAGCGGCAAACATATCCTCGATAAGGTTATCTGGGAATAAGCCTTCAACCACATCCCAACTAATGTGTAATGCACCCTCTTCTTCAAATACTTGGTGATCTAACCAAACTTGCGGTGTTTGGGTAATACTAAAGTTACGATCACCCAGCCAACTGAATGGGAAACCCTCTTGCTCATCTACTTCCTGTATTGGCAGTGCACTCGTGAAAACCACAGGCATCAAGGCAGACTGACTGTGATTAGCTTGTTTATTAATTTGCCGAATGACATCAATACCGTTCACAGCACGATGCTCTATATCTTGTAACAATTGGGACTGTATTTTATGAACACGCTGAATAAAGCTTTCTTCCAGTTGCGTATTCACCTCTAATAACAATAACGACGTAAAATCGCCCACTAATGACATGACATCATCATGAACAGGTAAACGGTTGAACAACGTTAAGTTTAAAGTGAAATGCGACGACCGACTCCACGTTGCCAGCACCTGAGAAAATACCGTACACACCACCATTGAAGGCGTTACTTGATGCCCTTTTGCACGCTGTTTCAGCTGGCTCCATTGCGCTGCGGGAATAACCTGCTTAAACCGCTCAAAACGCGGTTTTTCAATCTCAGAGGGCGCACAAGCCAGCGGCAGTTCAGGCGCAGCCGGTAACGTTTCACACCGCTTCAACCAATACTGCCATGCATCTTCATAGTACTTAGAGGCTTCTAACTTTGGTAACAAACGAACATAATCAGAAAACGTCACTGTTAACGCAGGCAATTGAACATCAAGGTCGTTATAAAGCTGTTGCCACTCCTTAGAGAGCACCAAAAAGCTCCAGACATCTGCAATCAGCAAATCAAAGCTTAAATAGATCCGTGTGGTTTTGGCATCAATTTGCTGTGCCTTAACATCAAACAATGGCCAGACAGTGGTATCATAGAGTTTTTCAGATAACGCCTCCCTCAGCGTACGCAGTTTACGACTGGCGCTCACTTCACTTAATGGCGTTAGGTCTTCAAATTCAATCTGATAATTAGGAATATCGTCTTGTACTTGCTGTTTTAACCCGTCATTGGAGAAAACAACCCTCAACATATCATGACGCTGAATTAATATTTGCCAAGCCCGCTCTAAGCGCTCGAGGTTTAAATCATGCACATCAATTTCGGTATAAAAATGACACGCGACTTGGCCAAGATCATAATGCCCATGCCGACCCAACCAATAGGCATGTTGAATGGGATTAAGCGCAAAAGGCTCAGACTTAAGCTCGGCAGCGTGTTCTAGTTGAGGCAAAGCCACAACGGTGCTGGGGGTTTGCTGCAATATAAAGTGACCAAGCTGTTCAACCGTCGTGCAATGCTCAAAAAATTGCTTTAACGACACATCAATATTAAATTGCCGTTTAATGGCTGAAACCACTTGTGTGGCTGTAATGGAATCACCACCCAGCTGAAAAAAATGATCAAACAAGCTGACATGATCACGATTGAGTAAGGTTTGCCAATAGGCTTGCAACCAAGTCTCTATCTTATTTCTAGGCGCAATACTGTGCTGTTCATCTTGATCAGATTCTGGCGCCACTAATGCGGAGCGATCCACCTTACCATTATTATTCAGCGGCAACTCAGATAACTGTACCCACTTTAGCGGCACCATATATATCGGCAGTTTGTCTTGTAAAAACTGCTTTACTAACTCAATATCCAGCTGAGTGACCAAAAAACCAACCAGGTATTTCTGCCCTTGCTCATCGGTAAAATCTTTGACGATACCATCTTCAACGCCCGCCAACTTGGCTAATGTTGCTTCTATTTCTCCCAACTCAATTCGATACCCTCGAATTTTAACCTGGGCATCATCTCGCCCTAAAAACTCAATATCCCCACTTGGTAGCCAACGGCCAAGATCACCCGTTCTGTATAATTTCTGGCCAGTTTCAGGGTGTACGATAAATTGATGTTCGGTTTTTTTCCTATCTTTCCAGTAGCCACTTGCTAAGCCAATGCCACCAATATAAAGCGAGCCTGTCACCCAATCTGGGCAAGGTTTCATCGCCTCATTGAGCACATACATTTGTTGATTGGTTAACGGCAGACCATAAGGAATACTGTCAAATTCCGCCGTGGATTGCGTAATCACATGCTCTATCGACCAAATCGCAGCCTCTGTCGCACCACCCAAACTGACGATTTTAATGCCACGATTTACAGCCCAAATTCGATCCGGCATCGTCACCGGTATCCAGTCACCACTTAACATGACCAGTCTTAAACTCGAAAAATCACCGTTTGCCTGATAATCTAGCAACATTTTCATCATTGCTGGCGCTGAGTTCCAGACAGTAATCTTGCGAGATTGAATCAGTTCTGCCCAATATTTAGGCTCTCGCTCTTGCTCACTATCGGGAATAACTATGGTGCCACCCGCACCTAACGTGCCAAAGATGTCCCATACTGACAGGTCAAAACTCAATGAGGACAATGCCAATACTTTATCTGCAGGGCCAACTTCATGCCGATCATTGATGTCTTGCAAAGTATTGAGCACGGCTTGCTGGGTCATCATGACCCCTTTTGGCTGGCCAGTAGAGCCTGAGGTAAAAATCACATACGCTAAGTCATGTACATCTTGCTCAACCAGTAAGGGGTAGTCAGGCAAAGCCGCGATATTTTCAACCGTCACATCTACAACCGTTAAATCATCATCAAAATGATATTGTTGATGTATTTTAGGCTGAGTTAAAACGATCGCCACATCACCTTGCTCTAGCAATAAATCAATTCTGGCTTTAGGTAAACTAGGGTTGATGGGTAAATAAGCGGTACCCGCTTGAGAGGTTGCCAAGCAAGCAACAACTTGCTCCCAACCTTTTTCCATCATAATCGCCACTAAATGATTCGGTTTTGCGCCCACCCCCATCAACTTGTGCGACAACCTAGTCGACAAAGAATACAACTGTTGATAGCTGATGCTAATACCTGGTGCTTCAATTGCAACGTGCTCTGGCTGCAAAATAGACTGCGTCATAAAGGGTGAGTGAATATAACCTGCTGGGACAGACTCACTGGTATCATTGATTCGCTCTCTGAGCGCTTGCTGAGCTTTGGGCAAACCATAACAACCGGTTTGCTGCCAGTGGACATCACTTTTGCTAAGCCGTGATAATAAACCGATATAGGCACTAAACATATCGGTAATCACATCATCAGCGAACAACCCTTGCACCACATCCCAACTGAGAATCAGGTTGCCTTTTTCTTCAACCACCTGATGATCTAACCAGACCTGTGGGGTTTGTGAGATCGTGTAGACTCTCTTGCCAAGCCAGCTGGAGGGGAATATTTCAGCTTGCGATTGTGCCTGCAACCCTAATGCACTGGTAAAAACAACGGGCAACCCACCGGGGTGTGATTGCTGTTCTCGCAAAACATCAGCGGCATTAACCAAGCGATGGTCAAGTGCCTCATAGAGCTGTTTTTGCAGCTGCTGTGCACGATTTAAAAACGGCATTGCTGATTTAAATTTAACCGCTAGCAATAACAGAGAGGTAAAATCTCCGACTAAATCATCCACTTCATCATGGAGTGGCAATCGATTAAAAATGGTCAGATTTAACGTGAACCGGGGTGATTTGCTCCATAATGCCAATACCTCTGCAAAAGCGGTACACAACAGCATAGATGGCGTCAAATCATGGCTAGCCGCCATTGTTTTTAAATGGCCCCATGCAGCGTCAGGAATCACATGCTCATGACGCAAGAATCGTGACTGTTTAATATCAGTAGGTTGCGTTTTAAAGGGCAGCTGTGGTGGTGGCGGCAAGTCATTTAACTGTTCTACCCAATAATGCCAGTCTTCTTGGTAACATCGGCCTTGATGTATGCTTTGCTCAGTCAGCAAATAATCTCTAAAGGATAAGGATAGCGGCTTTAACTCAGCAGCAGGATTCTCATAGAGCGTACCCCACTGCGCCGAGAGCATCATAATGCTCCACATATCCATGATCAGAAGATCATAGCTGATGTGCACCAATGTTTTACGCTTAGAGATTGCCGTCGCTTGAATATCAAACAAAGGCCATTGACTTGACTCCAGTACCTGATGAGACAGCTGTTGCCGTAATCTTTCTATCGCCAGCTTTGTCGCCGCTTTATCTAATGTTACGCAGTCGGCCACTTTAATTTGATACTCAGGTACATCAGATAATATGGTCTGCTGCCCATGCTCATCAATCACGGTGCGTAGCATGCCATGCTGCTGAATCAACATATTCCAAGCCTGGGAAAGCCTAGCAACATCCACATCTTCAACCAACATTTCAAAATACAAATGACAGCTAACTTGACCCAGCGGATATAAATCTTGTCGACCATACCAATACGCTTTTTGAATGGTATTTAAGTCAAATGGCACCTGTTCACTCTCAAGATCAGGTGAAATCTTTGGCATGAGTAGCTGATCGTGGGCACTCGGTAATTTTGCTAGGTGAGACGATAAAGCGGTGATGGTAGGATAATCTGAAAACAAGCTTAATGATAAAGATTGTCCTAACCACTGCTCTAACGCCCCAATGAGCTGCATAGCCACCAAAGAACTTAAACCCAGACGAGTAAAACGGACATCTTTCGCTATCTGGTCACACTTAAGCCTCAGCTGCGCTGCTAACTGCTTTTTTAACCAGTCTTCAATATCTTCAGCGGTATGCGCGCCAGCAAGTAGTTCTTCCTGTGCGCCAAGCTCCGCCACATCAACCTGCCACTGATCCACTACCTTAAGCTCACCGGCTATAAAGGCGGCTTTACACCCTTTTCGTTGTATTTTCCCACTGCTGGTTTTGGGGATGCTCATGGTTTTGATCAATACAATCGCATGTACCTGCAACTCAAACAGCTCAGCAACCACCTCACGAATATCTGCACATATTTCAGCAGCATCAATATTTTTCAAGTACTGCCGCTCTAACTCCTGTACCACCACCAGCTGCGCGTTACCGCCTTGCTCAACGACAAATACGGCGTTACCAGCAGCTCTTAATGCGAAGTGGGACTGCTCGACCACCCGCTCAATATCTTGTGGGTAGTAATTTTGCCCTCGAATCACCAACACATCTTTCATTCGACCAACAATAAACAGCTGATTTTTTAGGATAAAACCTAAATCCCCTGTTCTGAGCCACTTCGCATCAGTGGTTGCCATAAGCGACGCTTGCAACTCGGCTTTAGTCTGCTCTGGTTTCTGCCAATACCCTTGTGCCACACTACTACCCGCAACCCAAATCTCACCAATTTCGCCTTCACCACAGGGGATACATTGTTCCGGGTCTACTATTTTAACATCATCTTCAGGGTTGACGGCACCGCAACCTACCAATGCTTTACCCTGCTTAGGGTCAGACAGCACGACCGCAGATTGCTCTAACGCGGCTGGATCAAGGTATTGAATTAAGGCCGCCTGGTCTGGCCCATTGGCCGACACAATTAAGGTGTCCTCTGCTAAGCCATACCAAGGACACATCGTTTCCCGTGCTAAGCCTACTTTGGCAAAACGCTGACCAAACTGTTGTACTGTTTGTGCGTGAACAGGCTCGGCAGCATTCATTGCGACACGCCAATGACTTAACTCAAGCCCTGCCATTTGCTGATCGGTAATTTTAGAGACGCATAAATCATAAGCGAAATTGGGTGCCGCACTATAACTGGCGTGATACCGAGTAATGGCTTGCAGCCAACGTAGTGGCTTTTGAATAAAAGCCGCCGGTGACATCAATACGCATTTTCCACCAACAAACGCAGAATGCAACACAATGCCAATTAAGCCTAAATCATGAAATAACGGTAACCAACTGACCGTTACCATCTGCTGTGTTGTTCGCGCCGCCGTCTGAATCCAAGCACAGTTACTCACTAAATTTTTGTGACTAACCATCACCCCTTTAGGCACACCTGTAGAACCTGAGGTGTATTGTAAGAAGGCAATCGTAGCCCCACTTATTTCTGGCGCCTTCCAAGCTTTAGCAAGAATGATGGGATCCGATTCAATATCGACCCAGCTCAGTTGTGAAAACTCAGGGTAAGCAGTTGCCTCAGCAGCATATTGATCTTTTTTAGCGGCGGCAACAATGGCGAGGGTTGAGCCAGAATCAGCAACAATGGCACCCATTCGGGGGAAATAACGGCCATTTTTCGGTGGGTAAACAGGGACAGCCACTAAGCCTGCATATAAACAAGCATAAAATGCCACGACATAATCAAGCCCTTGAGGTAAAAGAATCAATACTCGATCACCCGGAGCGGCTTTCTGTGTGAGGGCAACGGCTGTCGCTCTCACACGCTTATCAAGTTGCTCATAAGTCAGACTGGCAACTTCATCTTCACCATTATTTAAAAAGGTATATGCCAATGCGCTATTGTCTGCCTGCGCTCTTAACACCTCGACAAATGTTTCTAATCGTCCCGACACCAAGCCTTCCTTTTACTTTATTCTTATAGTGCTATTTTCCGATACAAAAATAGGTTATCTGCAACTCATTTTAGCAGGCATATAACAAACCTGTTTAGTTTGAACCTCACAACAGCTTGCACCAAAATGTTGCTCAGCAAAAAAAACCTAAGTCTACTACACTGTTAAAATTAGCGTTTTCAAAAGGTGTGGTATGTTCAGTAACAGCTTGTTTCCTAAAATTTTCTGGCCTATTTTTGCCATTATGGCCATCGGTAATTTGTGTATTTGGATTTGGATACCACAGCAGATTGATGCCTCAACAGAAAAGAATTTGGTCATGTCTGCAACGGACACAATTAACCAATATAAATCACTTAGAAAATACTATGTCGATAATGTCGTAAAAAAAGTAAAGCAACAAACCAGCATGCAAGTAGGCACCGACCATCAAGGCAATAACAACACCATCCCCTTACCAGCGACCATGATCCATGACTTAAATGCACTGTCTAATGACAATTTGAGTAGCGTTAAACTCTATAGCCAATACCCTTTCCCAAATAAAGGCAGTCGTCAGTTAGATGAATTTCAACAACGGGCTTGGAATGCACTCGTAAAAGCACCTGACACCCCTGTTATTCAACGTGAAGATTTATCCAATGGGGATCATATTATCCGAGTTGCACTGTCTGACAAGATGGTCTCAGAAGGCTGTGTCAGTTGTCATAACAACACAGCAGGCTCTCCAAAAACAGACTGGAAGCTAGGCGATACACGTGGCGTATTAGAAGTCACCGTTAAAATGGATCCTTACCTTGTTGGAGCCACCACGACCAAGCGCATCATCGAAGGTCTAGCCGTTTTAATGGGTCTGGCTGTTGCCATTGCGTTGTATTTCTTATATGCCAAAATGATCCATGCCCCACTGAACAATGTTCAAGGTGCCTTAGACCACATCGCCAATGGCGATGGTGACTTAACCCAAAGACTTGAGGACAAAGGCCACAACAACGAAGTAGACTTAATTGCACGCAGCTTTAATAAGTTTGCAGCCCTCATGCAAGAGAGCTACAAAGAAACCCATGAGGTTGCCACAGAACTCGGCAGCGTCATCCAAAATGTATCCAACGTTGCGGCGAATACGCATAAAGGGTCTCAAAAACAACTGGCCGAAATGGCTAATCTGAAAGACACTGTGAACAACATGTCTAGCACGATTAATGATATTGCCGATTCTGCACACCAAGCTAAAACCACCTCGGTCACAACCGACCGAGACATTGATGATGGTCGGGATATTGTCTCTGAGGCCATGACCGCTCTCAATCAACTGTCGAGCGAATTAAATGACGCCTCGACAGCCATTGAACAGCTCGGTAACGACAGTGACCAAATCGGCAGTGTGTTAGATGTTATTCGCGGCATTGCAGAGCAAACCAACCTACTGGCACTGAATGCCGCTATTGAGGCCGCTAGAGCGGGTGAGCAAGGCCGTGGCTTTGCGGTGGTCGCTGATGAAGTTAGAACCCTCGCCAGCAGAACCCAAAGTTCTACCGAAGAAATCCAAGCGATGATTCAAAGAGTCCAAAGTGGGGTTGGCAATGTTGTCACCTCTATGCAGCGCAGCCAAAATAAAGCGGGGGAAAGTGTTGAGAAAGCCAAGAGTGCACAAGATAAATTTGATGACATTGCCAAAGCGGCGACCGACATTGCCAATTTGAACAGCCATATCGCCGAAGCGGTTGAACAACAGTCAAATGTCACAGCAAGCATTAGCCGTAGTGTTGAATCACTGAATGATGTCAACACTCAGACCACCTTGGGTGCAGAAAAAACATCAGAGGCCAGCAACAACCTCTCTAACATCGCTCAAAAACTCCGCCATAATATCAGCCAGTTTAAAACCTAGCTAACAACTCAGGGCATAAAAAAGGCCGGTTAACTAACGTTAGCCGGCCTTTTTTATGCCCTGAGTTGTTAGCAAGAGATTCACTCAACAATTCTCAACACCCCACCGAGCGCCTCATCATCTGTACCCACAAGAAATTGCCCTAGCACCTCCCCCTCACGTGTGACAGGTGGCTTAGCCAGTGCCTCCACCTTCAAGCCGGTTAAATCCCTTCGAGATGACTCATCTAACTGCAGCTTAAAAGTGCCTTGCTCAAGCCGCCCTATTTTCATAATGGCGGAATAAAAAGGCCCTGCGCGATAATCGGGATCCGTCGTCATCACGGTCCACACTTCACCGTTATCAGAAAAATACAAATCTGAGATTTCTCGCAGACCCTCTTGTTGCTCACGACCCATTATTGTAGGCGCAGTTAGCGCCAGCAACCATGTTTGCTGCACGACAAACTGCCCCTGCTCTACAACCGCTTTTAAAAGGCGTGCTTTACCTTCCGCGCCTCGGTCGCTCAACAGATAGGTTAACTGCCCATTAGCCCCTACAAAGCACAATGCCCCTTCCAAGTTCCACCCCTGTTTTCGCTTCACAAACTCAGCAGGCAAAGGCACAACCGTTGTTATGACGGCCTCATCTGCCGTTATGGGCAATTGAACCTCTAGCGCCCGGCCACCCACCCCTTTGATTTTTTGACTTTCAAACAACATGAAACGGCGCTTAGAACCAGGTAATGCACAGATCGCTTCAAGATCTTTAACAGGATTATTTTGCAACAACTGATTAGGGTCACTCAATGTGACTGGCTTAAATGAAAAAGGCGTTTTTGCATCGACAAATTCTAACAAAAACAATTGATGCTGTGCCTTTTTTGTATCTGACACAAATAAATATTGGTTCGCTAAGAACGAGGCCATACCACTGATATCAGGCAAACTCACCGGTTTTAATTGTGTTGCTCTCGGTTCAGATTCACGGTGTAAATGATACCCTGCCATTCCCGCAATCACAGTAATGACAACCCCTATTAAGAATAACTTCAAAATTATGTCCGCCCTTTACCCTGTGGCTAAAAAAATAACCTTACCCATTGAACCAAATTTAACTCAGCATAGTCATAGTGTGCAAAGGAGAATATGATGAAAAAATTACTCGGTCTATCAACATTGGCAGCAATGTCACTTAGCATTGCAGCATTCAGCGCACAAGGCGATGCAAATATGAGCAAAGATGAATTGAAAAGCAAGCTCACCCCCATTCAATATGAGGTGACTCAAGAAAATGGCACTGAGCGGCCTTTTAAAAATGAATACTGGGACAACCACGAAGCCGGCATTTATGTTGATATCGTATCTGGTGAAGCCCTTTTTAGCTCAACAGATAAATTTGAATCAGGCACTGGCTGGCCAAGTTTTACCAAACCCTTGGTGCAAAACAATGTCAATGAACATACCGACACCAAGTTTTTCATGACCCGCACCGAAGTTCGCAGCAGCAATGCAGATTCTCACTTAGGTCATGTCTTTTCTGATGGGCCTAACCCAACAGGGTTACGTTACTGCATCAATTCTGCTTCATTGAAATTTGTGCCTGTCGCAGACCTTGAGAAGCAAGGCTATGGCAAGTTCACGCCATTGTTTGAAAAAGCGGACAAAAAATAGCCTGCAAACGTTACCATCAAGAGCACTGATCCAAGGCAACTAGCACAGAGCATAGCATTGACTGCTATGCTTAAATTAGTCCTTCAACACTGTGCCATTTATGCCCTACATCACCAGAGACAACCAGCAACAAATACTCCGAGTTGAGCAAACCGCTGTTCCGGGTTCAGAGCTCATCAATCCTGACTCGCCAGAGTTGTGGGCATTTTTATTCAAACAGCACCCTCATACCGCGCCTAAACACTACCTCAATTTGACCGATGACGAGATGATTCGAGTGGTTGAAGATGTCGTTGATGTTTTATTGAAAAAAAACATCCTATTATTCACTGACTTACCCACCGCAGTGCAATCTAAAATCCAAGCTAGGAAGCAGGCTAGAGACCAGTTAGGTGACGGCCAATCGAATTTTTTAGTCGAAGAAAATGACATTTTGTAAGCGTCTTCAAATAGAGTGCAAAATAGCCTGAAAAAAAACCAAATACTTTCTATACTTTCATTATTACTCTCGGTAACACACAATCTAAAACGGTTCTCATGTAAAACCTAGTGCAACCTGTATCGTTAGCTGTTTATATGCTCACGACGCCGACCAGGAAGTAACAATGGCAAAAATTTTAATTGTTGATGACGCACTCTCAGTTAGAGAAACGGTATGCATGTTTTTCACCAAACACGGTTTTTCTATTACAAGTGCTTATGATGGCCAAAATGGTTTAGATAAACTGGCAGCTGATCCTGACATTAAATTGGTTTTTGCCGATGTCAACA
Organism: Methylococcales bacterium; assembly: GCA_018672285.1. Lineage (GTDB taxonomy): Bacteria > Pseudomonadota > Gammaproteobacteria > JABHGC01 > JABHGC01 > JABHGC01. The sequence goes on along the minus strand of JABHGC010000185.1, from coordinate 1,489 downwards.
TGCCTAATATGAACGGCATCGAAATGACTGAGCATATTTTTCAAACATTAAAACGCGATGTCACGGTCATCATGCTCACGACAGACAACAACCCGGCGATGAAAGAAGAAGGAAAAGCCGTTGGCGTGATGGGCTGGATGGTCAAACCCTTTACTGGTGACAATATTTTAGACACCGTCAAAAAAATTGTTGCAGACTGAAGCCAATGCCTGACACTCATCAAAATCCTCTAAAAAAAATCATCACACTGATTATCCTAGCGATCACCGCCTTTGTGGCTTTTCAGATTTACAGCATTAAAACATCACTTATCAATAAAGACCGTTTAATCAAAGTTGAAACACACTACTTTCCTATTTTACAGACATTTGACCAGAACATTGCCCGCTTAGAAAAAATCAAAGAACAATACGTCGTTGCAGTGATGACCGCTGAAGAAGATCTGCTAGACGACATTAAAAAGCGACATGCAGAAGCCGATGACGCCTTCAAAAACCTCAACAACATTAACCCTAAAGACAAAGTCAGCATTGGCATCATAAGAGAAGACTTCAACGAGTACCTAACGCTTGGCAACAAAACCTCTCTCCTACTCATCGAAAATTCAGACAATATTGAACAGTACTCCGAGCAGACGGTCTTAATGAATGAGGCGCTCGTTGCACTTCAAGATAAAATTTTGGCTTATCGCGATTACAGCTACCAAAAGTTCACTCAAACACTCACCAACGCAAACCGTTCTACAGACCTCAACCTCTATCTTGGTATTGCACTCGGCGTTTTAAACTTAATATTCATTGGCATACTTGCCTACCTTATAAAAAGCAACCTCGGAATGCTGTCGGTGATTAAAGAACACAATAAAACCCTTGAATCTAGAGTGGCGGAAAGAACGTCGGAGCTGTCTATAAGAACCTGTGACATTAATGCCATGCTAGAGAATATGCCACTTGGGGTATTTGCCGTTATCCAGGACAATAAAATTCACAATGAGTACTCTCAGTACTTAGAGACAATTGTAGGTGCGACCCGCCTTGGCGAAAAAACCATTGATGAGGTGATTTTCAAACACAGCAACTTAGGCTTAGATGACAAAAGTAAAGTCAGTAGCGCGCTGTATGGCATTATTGGTGAAGATGAGATGATGTTCAGCTTTAACCGTCATGGTTTTGTAGAGGAGATGCAACTCAGGTTACCGGGCCGCCAACCTAAGTCACTCCAGCTCACCTGGCGCCCAATCGTTACCAGCGATGGCATTATTGAGAAAGTGCTGTGTATCATCCAAGATGTCACCGAACTTGAAAAGCTTGGCTTAGAGACCGAGCTTCAGCGCAAAGAATTGAATATCATTTCCTGAATTCAAGTCATAAGTGCATGACCGGTTAAATTTTCTTGTTTAATGCCAGTGAGCTCTTCAAAAGCCTCATAAGGTGTTTTGTAGCCTAAGCATTTTCTTGGCCGGCTATTTAATTTGTGAACTGCCGCGAAC
>JABHGC010000128.1 GCA_018672285.1 Methylococcales bacterium | reverse complement strand
CAGCAACGATATTTAATAATCCCCATCATTAAAGATAGTTTAAAACGGGCAATTTCTCGAGCCTGATTCGCACTTAAAAATGGTGACTTTTTTAACCCCCTATGTATAACGAAAAAAGGCTTCCCTTGGGAAGCCTTTTAACTTTTAAACAAACTGTTGCGCGTTAGGTGTAATCACCCACCACACCGTGCAGCTGCCCTGCCAAACTGGACAGTGACTGGCTCACCTCAGCATTACGCTGTGCACCTGACGCTGTAGACTCAGAAACATCATTGATTTTTGAAATATTAGTACTGATTTGCTGTGACACTGTAGACTGCTGAGACACTGACGTTGCAATCTGGGTGTTCAATTGGCTAATTTCCGCGGCTGCCTGACCAATATCATCTAACGCGGACTGAGCAGAAGCGGCCTTTTCAACACTTTCCTGCGCTTGTTTTTTACTTTTTTCCATACTGTTAACCACATTCTTCACCCCATCTTGCAGGCGTTGAATCATGGACTGAATTTCTTCAGTTGAACTTTGTGTTCGGCTTGCGAGTGTTCTCACCTCATCTGCCACAACCGCAAAGCCTCGACCTTGCTCACCGGCACGAGCCGCCTCAATCGCCGCATTCAAAGCCAGTAAGTTTGTCTGCTCTGCAATCCCTCTAATCACATCCAGCACACCACCAATTTGATCACTATCATTACCCAACTGAGCAATGGATGCTGAGGCATTATCTAACTCTGTGGACAACTGATTTAAAGAAGACAGTGTCCCTTGAACAACCCCACGACCTTTGTTCACAGCATCATCGGTATGTTGCGCGCTTGACTCAGCCCGTGTCGCAGAATCTGAAATTTCACCAATGGTTTCAGCCATATTGGCAACAGTACTACTTAGTTCCGCATTCTCTCTGAGTTGGCGTTGTACACCAACATTTGTCTCCTGAGCGACTGAGCTGACCTCAGTGATAGAGTCAGACAGCTGAGTTGCGATGTTACGTGTTTCATTCGCGCTTGATTGCATCTTACTGGCCAAAGCCGATAAGTTAGATGCCATCGCAGCAACATCATCATGACCAGACACATCCAACCCAGATGCAGCCCCCACGCTGCCAGATGCCAAACTTGCTAAACATTGGTTTATTTGAACAATCCTTGAAGATAACGACCGAACACTTGCCATTGCCGCTCCCATAACGGCAACGCCAACCACACCGACTGCAACCGCTGCTAAAACATCAGACAGAGCAACAGCAGTTATTGCTGTACCAACAACCACTACTGCGGCGCTCGGCAGCAATATTTTAGCACTCAGACTTTGACCCATCGTTTTCTCCAACCCTTACTCAGGTTTATCAGTTATCTACAATGAGTTTAGATCAATTTAAAACAAAGCGCAGGGAAAACTTAGAATTTAACGCCAACCCCGCCTAAACCACAATATCCTCCAGGATTTTTAGACAAATACTGCTGATGGTATTCCTCAGCATAATAAAAAGCGGGCATACCCATTAATTCTGTGGTAATCACAGCACGACCTGCCTCTGACAATTTTTCCTGAAAATGCACTTTACTCTGCTCTGCAATAAGCAGCTGCTCTACTGTTAAACAATAAATACCTGAACGGTATTGAGTGCCGGCATCATTTCCTTGACGCATCCCCTGAGTAGGGTCATGCCCCTCCCAAAAAGCAACCAGCAACGTTTCTAGCGAAACCAACTCAGGGTCATAAACCACCAACACGACTTCATTGTGCGCCGTTTGTCCAGAGCAAACCTCTTGATAGGTTGGGTTTTTTGTATACCCTGCGGCATAACCTACCGCCGTCACAAACACCCCCGGCATTTGCCAAAACAACTTTTCAGCACCCCAAAAGCACCCCAAACCCAATAATATTTGATCATATTTATCCGCAAAAGGACGCATAATATTGGTGTGATTCACATGATGAACCGCCGACCGCAATATCGCATCAGCCCTACCTGGCAATGCTTGTTCTGGTGTTGGTAGCTGCGATTTACTGGGCTGAAATATCATGGCATCGTCCTCATAGTTAACTCACGTTCAGCGTTACTATGTCATGCTGCCCATTCTTTCAGGATAAATAAACATGAACATCAACAAGGAAAACGGATGAAACGACTATTCATAAGCTGTCTATTAACTGGCCTCTTAACCCTACCTGCTATCGCGTCAGAACCACAAGATGCTGCAACAGCAACAAACCCAACGGCTGTGGATGCCATCATGCTACAAATTGAAAGTTTAGAACCCCAACAACAAACAGAACTCATCAAGCGGATTATTAACTTAAAAACAGACAAAGCGATTACTGATGCTAAAGAATCGGTTGACGACATTAAGCAAAAGATTAAAAACGAAGTAAACGACCCTAAATACCAAGAAACACTGGATAAAGCGAAACGCAAACTCAAAAATATGTACGACTATTTTCACAGTGATGATGAAGAAACCGAAGAAGCGCCAGAGTTACAGCTAGAGCAACAAATATAAGCCCTTGCTCGGCTTGAACACTTAACCACAAGCCGAGCTAACCCTACCATCCACCGCTCAAAAACATTTCATTTTGTAATTCAGCTTTGGTTAAGCCTCTCAATGCGACACTGTTTACATCAGACACAGAGGAGCGAACCCGATGAACTTACTTGCTGCAACTTTTTTCGCGCTACTGATCAACACGGGTAGCACCCACACCGATAACGCCCAATGCCAAGCGAACAACTCTGATTCCATCAGCGCCATTGTGCGCCAACCAAACCAAGAAAACATCATCATCTCTTGGTAACAACAACAATACCCTAACCCCACTTGCAGCTGTTCGGCTGCTTTTTTATGCCACAACATATCATTGAGAAAACCCCAATATTCTGTTACTTTAGGCGCAATTTTTACGCACCTGAGGCTCAGAACACTATGGCAAAATACATCTTTATCACAGGCGGCGTTGTATCATCCTTAGGTAAAGGCATCGCCTCTGCCTCACTCGGTGCCATTTTAGAAACCCGCGGCCAGACTGTCCGCCTGATGAAACTAGACCCCTACATCAATGTTGACCCCGGCACAATGAGTCCATTTCAACACGGTGAAGTCTATGTTACTGAAGATGGTGCAGAAACAGATTTAGATTTAGGCCACTACGAACGTTTCGTTCGGAGCAAGACCAGTCAAAACAGTAACTTCACAACCGGGCAAATCTACGAAAACGTGATCCGAAAGGAGCGCCGCGGTGAATACCTTGGCGCCACCGTTCAAGTTATCCCGCACATTACAGATGAAATCAAACGCAACATCCGCAAAGCCTCAGCAGACACAGACATTCTTATGGTTGAGATTGGCGGCACCGTTGGTGACATTGAATCACTCCCTTTTCTAGAAGCCATCCGGCAAATGCGGGTTGAAGAAGGCAGCAAAAATGCCTTATTCATGCACCTAACACTTGTGCCTTATATTGCAACCGCTGGCGAAATCAAAACCAAACCAACGCAACATTCAGTGAAAGAGTTACGCTCTATTGGTATCCAGCCAGATATTTTGTTGTGTCGCTCAGACAAACCTTTGCCCGCAGACGAGCGCCGCAAAATAGCCCTTTTCACCAACGTTGAAGAGCGTGCCGTTATTTCTGCCATCGATGCCGACATGATCTACCGAATCCCTTTACTCCTGCATGACGAAGGGCTAGATGACATTGTCACTGAAAAATTTGGCCTGGATATTCCCGCAGCAGACCTTGCCGAATGGAAGCGCGTGGTACACGCAAAAGAGCACCCAGAGAAAGAAGTCACCATCGCCATGGTTGGCAAATACATGGGCCTGACTGAGTCATATAAATCACTTTCAGAATCTCTCATACACGCAGGTATTCGCACCTTAACGCAAGTGAATGTCGTCTACATTGACTCTGAAAAACTCGAAACAGATGGCACCAGTGCACTTGAAGGCATGCATGCCATCTTGGTACCTGGCGGTTTTGGTGAGCGCGGCGTCGAAGGCAAAATCACAGCGGTCAAATTTGCCCGCGAAAATAACATTCCTTACCTTGGTATCTGCCTTGGCATGCAAGTCGCCGTCATTGATTTTGCCCGTCATGTCGCAGGTTTAACTGAAGCGCACAGCTCTGAGTTTGCACCTGAAACACCAGATCCTGTGATTGGCTTAATTACCGAATGGCAACAGGAAGATGGCACAGTACACTCTAGAGACGAAGATTCTGATTTAGGGGGTACCATGCGCTTAGGTGGTCAGGTATGTAAAATTGCAGAAGGCACCCTCGCCCGCGAAGTGTACAGCGAACCTGAAATTGTCGAGCGCCACCGGCACCGATACGAATTCAATAACCAATACCGTGCTACACTTGCCGACAAAGGTCTGGTTTTTTCAGGCACCTCAAAAGATGATAGCTTAGTCGAAATTGTAGAGCTTAAAGACCACCCTTGGTTCTTTGCTTGTCAGTTTCACCCTGAGTTTACATCCACACCAAGAGACGGACACCCACTGTTCTCTGGCTTTGTTTTAGCTGCTAGACAACAAAGCATTAATAAAAAGGTTGTATCAAAATGAAACTATGCGGTTTTGATGTAGGACTTAACCATCCTTTCTTTCTCATTGCAGGCCCTTGCATCATAGAAAGTGAAACATTAGCCATTGAAACCGCAGGTCAGCTCAAAGAAATCACTACCGAGCTTGGCATCCCCTTTATTTATAAATCCTCATTCGACAAAGCCAATCGCTCTTCGCACAAAAGCTTTAGAGGCCATGGCATTGAAGAAGGCTTAAAAATACTCGAAAAAGTCAAATCTCAAATTGGTGTTCCGCTAATCACCGATGTCCATGAGGACACCCCCCTTGATGAAGTCGGTGCCATTGTTGATGTACTACAAACCCCTGCATTTTTATGCAGACAAACCAACTTCATTCAAAAAGTCGCCAGAACGGGCAAACCACTCAACATCAAGAAAGGCCAGTTCTTAGCCCCATGGGATATGAAACACGTGGTTGAAAAAGCCCGTGATGCTGGCAACGACCAACTCATGGTCTGCGAGCGCGGCGCCTCCTTCGGCTATAACAATTTAGTCTCCGATATGCGCTCACTGGCCGTTATGCGCGAAACCAATTGCCCAGTCGTGTTTGATGCAACGCACTCAGTTCAACTTCCAGGCGGCCAAGGTGCTAGCTCTGGTGGCCAAAGAGAGCATGTACCTGTACTCGCAAGAGCGGCAATGGCCGTCGGCGTTGCAGGCGTTTTCATGGAGTCACACCCAAACCCCGCTGAAGCACTAAGCGATGGGCCAAACTCATGGCCCGTTGATCGCATGAAAGAATTATTAATTACCCTTAAAACCATTGATGACGCCGTAAAATCCAGTGGTTTTATTGAAACAACTTTGTAAAAAACATACGATGCTATGCTCACGCTGACCACACACAAAACATGTGATCATTCAAAGCCAAACTGAATAGCAACCACCAAACTTAACCTTGAGTGCTGGCAAGCTAAGGCCAACTTATCTAAGCCAACACTCAATCAATCACTTAAACTTGTTGGAGACTTCATGTCTGAGATTCAAGATATCAAAGCTCGAGAAATTATTGATTCACGTGGTAACCCTACATTAGAAGCAGACGTTACCCTTAAATCAGGTGCCACTGGCACCGCTGCAGTGCCTTCTGGTGCCTCAACAGGCTCTCGTGAAGCATTAGAATTAAGAGATGGCGATGATAAGCGCTATTTAGGTAAAGGCGTACTGAAAGCAGTAAGCCACGTTAACAATGACATTCGTGACGCGCTCATTGGCCAAGATGCAAACGACATCGCCAACATAGACAAAATCATGTTGGATTTAGACGGCACAGAAAACAAAAGCAAACTAGGCGCAAACGCAATACTTGCAGCCTCCCTAGCTGTGGCTCACGCAGCAGCCAACGACAACAACCTGCCTCTTTATCGCCACCTAGGTAGTGATGACAGCGTATTACTACCTGTGCCAATGATGAATATTATCAATGGCGGCTCACATGCCGATAATAGCGTCGACTTTCAAGAGTTCATGATTATCCCCGTTGGCGCCCCTTCTTTTACTGAAGCTGTTCGCTATGGCGCAGAAGTTTTTCACAGCTTAAAGAAAGTGCTGAATAAACGTGGCATGAATACAGCCGTAGGTGACGAAGGTGGCTTTGCTCCAGACTTACCTTCTAATGAATCAGCCATTCAAGTGATACTAGAAGCGATTGAAAATGCTGGCTACGAAGCCGGTAAAGACATCTATCTTGGTTTGGATGTTGCCAGCTCAGAATTTTATGAAGATGGCATGTACAACTTAACCTCTGAAAATGCCAAATACACCTCTGCTGAGTTTTCAGATTACCTGGCCGCATGGGTTGATAAATACCCAATCATCTCTATTGAAGATGGCATGGATGAAAGCGATTGGGATGGCTGGAAAGTCCATTCAGAAAAACTAGGCAAACGCATCCAGTTAGTGGGCGATGATTTATTTGTCACCAATGATAAGATTTTACAAGAAGGCATTGATAAAGACATTGCTAACTCGATCTTAATCAAGTTCAACCAAATCGGCACATTAACCGAAACATTGAATGCCATCAAACTGGCTCAAGACTCTGGTTACTCTTGCGTGATCTCACATCGCTCAGGTGAAACATCTGATACCACGATTGCCGATTTAGCGGTTGCCATTCAGGCCGGCCAAATCAAAACAGGCTCACTCTCTCGCTCTGATCGTGTTTCTAAATACAACAGGCTGATTGCCATTGAAGCTGAACTAGGTGATAAAGCCAAGTATGGCGGCAAAGAAATCTTCAAACGTTTTCTAAGCTAAAAACCAGTAAGGGCTATATTCGGCAATACATTTTTCTAGCCGAATATGGCGCTCTCACCAAAGCACTACTCATAAGAAATCTGAGCATCTTCACCATTAAGCAGCTCATTTAAGACACCATGAGCCTTACTCCACTGGTACTCAGGATACTCTTCAGCAGCATGCTCTACTCGCTTAGCAAACAGCGTGTGGGTTTTTTCTTCGATCACCTTTGCATGATCATTTGTCCCTTCCACCGCTAAGAAGGCAATGGCATCCGCTAAATCAGCCAGTTTTGCCACATGCTCTAAATAGGTGTGATCTACTCGATCTTTTGAACGCTTAAAATCAGAACAAATCTCAGCTTCAATGATATCCAGCACATCCCCTTCAGAGTGCTGCTTTATTAAATGCTTCATAGGCGTTGGTATATCACCCAACACCAGCTCAGGGCTATCATGCCTCAGTGTCCACGAAGCCAACTTCCAGCGATCTGAATTACTGGGTATTTCTGCTGAAATTTCAGCTAATAATGCCTGCGCCACCACCGTGACAAGATAAAGATGCTCAGCTAATGTTTGCTGACGGACAGTTCTTACCGTATGCCAGCGAGTAACGTGACCCGCTCGAGAAAGGTCTTTTAAACTTAATCGACTCATGAATTTACCAAGTTATTTAAACACCGCAGAATCTACAAACAATGGCGCTATGAAAGCACCAAGCTTATACCACCTGCAGTATTTCTGTTGTCATTGTTTCTAGATTTACAATTTTGCCAAAATCTTCCATCATTTTCGCCCACTCGTCTCGCGCTTCTAACGCAGCCATAAACGCTTCTTGATGCGCGACACTTGCCCACTTTAAAATACAATAGACTTTTCCATCTTCACCCTGAGCCGAATCTCTTGAAATAAAGCCTTCCGCCCCTGCTATATCAGCAGAGATCATAGCCGACATATCCTTCCAATCATTTAAGAGATCTTGATTATTCAGCTCAAACGTTACTACAGCAATCACTTCACTCATTTGTATATCCCTTGAGGTAGATGCAAAAGTCTGAAAGTAAGCGTCTTTATTGATAAATAACGAAAAAAAAAAGAGAATGCCTGGCCTCATTAGTTATAATGAGT
>JABHGC010000255.1 GCA_018672285.1 Methylococcales bacterium | reverse complement strand
GTTCGCGGCAGTTCACAAATTAAATAGCCGGCCAAGAAAATGCTTAGGCTACAAAACACCTTATGAGGCTTTTGAAGAGCTCACTGGCATTAAACAAGAAAATTTAACCGGTCATGCACTTATGACTTGAATTCAGGACACACTGATAAAACCACCAAATAAAAAAACGCCCATCGCAGCTGCAAAACCTGAACTTGCCAGCATCAAGATAAAGGCTGCAAAAAATAAAATATAAGGCAATCGGCCACCTAGCTCAGCAAAGACATGGCGGAAGCTGAAATACGCCTGTGATTCGTGCAGGTTTTCTTTTTCAAGTATGGCATTTGCCGAAGCCACAGCAGAGACATACCCGCCCTCTAGCTCCACAGTCTCCCCCTCTGAAAATAAGGCGTTAACAAACGAAGATTCTGTGCTCGTGAGCTCAACAGCACGACTTGTTTGGGTGATGCAAAAAGCATTATCACAACGGTAAAACCGAATGACCCCTTTATATTCAAGTAACAGTAAGCACACTAAAATTTGACGCTCACCTGCTACCCCATTGCTCATTAACCTATGGGACAAGGCCGCTGTTAGGCCGGTTAAACTGGCGACATTAACGTCTCGTTTATGTCGCGTGGCGACGTAACCGCTGTAAATAACGAAGCCGTAAAAACCACAGATACAAAGCACGACAACAGGCAAAATGGTGAGATAAAGCGCCATGGGATATTCAGGTAGTTAAAAAACTGAGTATAACAGCTTACATACAAGGACATCACGCCCAAGGCAATTGCATAATATTTTGTATTGAATCTTAACCATTTTAAAAGAATAGAGGGAGGAGTACTCTATTCAGCAGCAGCCCTAGTAACTCAAAAATTTATTTCAAAATAGTATACAATGGCTCTGCATCAAGCCCCTTGTAAATGGGCATAAGGCGGCAAAGTTTGTAACCGAGTATCCTCTAAACTCACGCCAATAGTGAAATGATACAGGCTTTGAATGTCCGTATCTTCAAGGCCTAACAAATCATGCACCCCATCATCAAAGTAACAGCCAATCCCTGTACCTCTAAAACCCATTGCTTCCGCTTCTAAATACAGAATTTGGCCGAGCATCCCTGCTTCCCAAAAAAGCTGCCGATACTGCCAAGGTTTTTGTGCAACAACAGAACGGAACTCCGCCAGCATACCAAAGCTAATCACCCCATCTGAGGCAATCTCTTGATCACAGGACAGAGACTTTGCAGCACTTCGAGCGTCCCCGGACTGTAGATGATATAGCGGCAAATGTTCAGGACAGCCTTCCGGTTTTTGCCAGTCAAAATCCGCTTTCATCTTTGCCTGAAATAAAGAGAGTGAGGACGCTTGCCGCAAAAAAAGATATAAACCAGGCTCGACATTCTCTACCCGGTGAACAAACAACAGTAAATGCACTTTTGATGCCCATGGGATAGTATCCATAGGTGCCACCTTAGGTCTTGTTAGTAGCAGATCCAACATTTGATAAAAGGCACTTTCAGACAGCCGACCCGAGCCATCAAATGCCTGTGCGCTACGCCTTTGCTGGATTAGGGCGCTCGCTCTATGCGTAGAATCTGTCAAATCGAATTCAAGCTTTGGTAGTTCGGAGGGTTGCCACCGCTCTTCTAAAACACTTGGTTTAACGGTGGCTTTACACGCTTCTTCTATTATTTGCCACTGATGCCCATGCCTCATTGAAAGTTGATTTGCCTGCCCTACCCAGCGCGCTTTTTTAACATTTGCTGCCAGCTCACTGATCTCTAAACTGTGCGCCTCTACTTCAATGATGGCTAAGTCTGGTGTAACCCACAACAGAACATCAGGATGCTCGCGCTCAGCATCTACAAAGTCTTGATCTCTATTCAAGCCGAGTAGCGTACTCACATCCGTATCACTTGCTGTATCAATAACCGTTGCCTGCCAGCCTTGGATACCAGCCGCATATCGGATAGCAGCAATGGCATGCCCTACATCATGTTGACAGTAACGATACGCCCGCTCACCATACTTCCATGCTTCTCGCCAAAATATTGAAGATAAACCCAGCAAAAAACCATGACTTGGTAGTGTGAATATTGCCTCTTTATCAGGTGTGCACCGTTTTTCGAGCGCATGGTCACGGCTGACATAATGGTAAACACCACGGCTAATATCATCATAATCTGGCACAACAACATAAGCCTCAGTTGGGTGTAAGTTGCCACTAGAAGGGTTACAGCGTAAAGCCCAACGAGAATCGTCATACGATTTCCAGGCTGATAACCCCAGTGAAAACTCAAATAGCTGGGCAATGGTTGCAAGTGTTATCGCTTGTTTAGCAGGGGTACCAGGCAAATATAGCTCGCGGTACAAAACGTCAGGTGCTTGCTGAGTTAAAGGCAATTTAATAACATCACACCCCTTAAAGGTGCGAAAAGGGTTTGGCTGGTTTTGCCAATCCAGACCATTAGGGCCTGCCGCATAGCGTTGGAAGTGATGCTTTGTACGCTGATGATACGCCTCAATTCTTAGCGTCGTCTCATTACTGTCGGCCATAGTGCAACTTCCCTGCAAATAAAAACCGAGTATAAGTCACTTGGATATTGCATCAACCTATGAAATCCAGGTTGCTATCTGTTGACACTCAGTGGGTAAACTATCGCCGTGCGCTTAAACATGATCCATGCCAGTAAAATCAACATAAGACTGCCACTGATGACGGGAAAGAATAAATGCTGCCAGCCAAAATCGCTCATCGCAAAGACGATAGGGTCCGCACCTGCAGGTGGGTGCGTCACTCTAAACACGGACATTAAGGCAATGGCCAAACCCACAGATAGCGCAATACCGATGCCTGAACCTGGGAAATAATACACCATCAGCAAACCAACCAATGAAGATAAAAAATGCCCTAGCAGCACATTGATCGGTTGTGACATTGGACTTTTAGGCATAGAAAACAACAACACACAGGTGGCGCCAAATGGCGCCATAAGCAACAGACTATCGGTGACATAACTTAACCCTAGCAACACACCAATAGCACAAGCACCACCAAAACCTGCAATACAAGCAGTACGAAAAGGCGTCGCAGCTTGATGACGGCGCCAAAAATGTGCCAATTTATTCTTCATAAAATCACCTCTACACTGGTGCTTGCAGGTTTTGCACAGCAGATTAAAATGTCATCTTCTTCCAGCGCCATATTAGGTTGGGCATCGTAGCGAACCTTTCCTGATTTAAGCTTAACTTTGCACAAACCACAGGCACCTTGCCGGCACCCAAACTTAGGCGTTAAACCTTTATTTTCAGCAAACTCAAGTAATGTGCCTTTACTGTCTTTCCATTCCTCTTGTATATCAGACTGAGTAAAATGGACACGAGCAGATTTTGGATAGTTCTTTTCGACTGAATCTTTGTTTGTATTCCTACTTTCCTGTAATACCTTATTGAAAGGTGAGTACGACTTGAATGACCAACTCATCGGCAACACATTGTGTAACCACATCCCTTTTTCTAAGGTAAAGCCCCACAAACGCTGGGCATTTAGAAACCGCTCTGCATTCTCAACATTCCAAATAATATTGACAGACCCTGTGACCATTAAGACACTGTGTGTATTAAAATCAATAAACAGCAACCCTGCTTTCGGCTGCTCAATAAAGTTACCTAACGTATTAAAGTGCTGATTTCCACTGTAATCTGGAATGGTTAAAGTATTGTCTTTCACATGGATAAACCCTGGCACTCCGCCTCGGTGAGACACATCGACACCTTCATTTTTTTCTTTACTGCCCTTTAGGTTATGGCTGGCAACAAAAAAGGTATCTGCCGAGGCAATGAATTGCTGTGTTTTTATATCCAGCTGTGTGAATGAATCCACGCGAGGCACTAATGCCTTATTATGAGTAAAGCGCATGCTTCTAGACTGAATATATTTAGAACAATTACCAAAAGCTTGATCCACAGTGACATCAAAAGACCCTGCAGCTAGTTTATTGATCTTACCAGACAAGCGATTTCTTCGGCGGGACGCTAGGTCAATACCCAGTATTCCGATATGTGCGCCTTTTTTTAAGCTTCGACTAAGAGGATCCCCTAGCGTGGTGTCAGCAGATATGTTTAATTGTTGACAGCTTGTAGCCTTAATGAAACCGGGTTGGCTATATAAAATAGAGACCCATGGGTTACCCTGTTCATCAACATGGCCGACAAACAGGTAGGCCAATTGTTCATAGAAGCGTTGGTGCTGCTCGGGTAATTCAGGCGTGATTACACGCGGGGCAAAATGTGCCATCTGCGCTTTCACCCCAATTTTATCTTGTATGAATGCTTCGCCACGGTGAAAAAAAGGTTCTTTGGCTGCCATTTTAATCTCTCCAACTCACTGGAACGTCATTTTACAGCCCACCTTAACGATCAACACTGATGACTACTAAGGTGGACTTACAACTGAGCATGAATGCCCGACAGATCTATTCAGCGCTAAAACCTACTTTGGTTTTCTGCATTGGTATAAAGTTTTTGATATTTTCGACATCAGACAACCAGCGAGTGATATTGCTATAATCGCTTAAAGAAACATTGCCTTCAGGTGCATGGGCAATATAAGAATATAAAGTAATGTCTGCAATGGTGGGGTGCTCAGTGACAAACCACTGTCGTCCTTGTAAAAATGCATTTAAAGACGCTAGGATGCTATGTGCAATCTCTATTGCCGCAGCCGGGTCTTCATCAATGCCAAATACATTAATCAATCTCGCTTTTGCAACACCAAAAGCAATAGGCCCTGCAGCGATGGATAAAAACCGTTGAATTTCAGCCGCTTCATTGGGATTGGTTGGTAACCAAGTTCGACTGTCATCATACTTAGTCGCTAAATACACCAGAATGGCGTTTGAGTCCGACAGCGTGATGTCACCATCTTCAATGACCGGTACTTCTGTGAAATGATTTTTTTGCTGAAACGCAGGTTGCAAATGCTCACCGCCCATGAGGTCGACATCGACTAACGTGGTAGGAATATTTAAAATCGACAAAAAATTCTCAACTCTGTGAGCATGTCCTGATAAGGCGTGACGATATAAAGTGATGTTGTTCATGTTGATATCCTTTGGGTTGTTGGTAACTGAGTTCAGTATCACCCAAAAGATTACTTTGATAAATCCCACCAGCATGGAAACATTGTCAATAGAATGTTGACAATAAATCAGTGAGAATGATGGCCCAACTGATTAACAACTGCCTCAAGAACAGCAGTGCAATGGGTAATGCCACTACCAACCGGCAGGCTATTTTAATCCGTTAAATAAGAACAGCAATAATCTGTCACCGTTTTAATTTTCACTTGAAATTTAGACTGTCCTGGCACTTCAAAAGCGCTGCCGGCTTTAAAGGCTTGCCAACCAGCACCTCCTGGCAGCATCACCTCAAGCTCACCTGCGAGAATCTCCATAATCTCTTTAGCGTCTGTAGCAAACTCATACTCACCAGGGAGCATGATGCCTAAGGTTTTATGTGTGCCATCGGCAAAAATAATGGTTCTGCTGGTCACATTGCCATCAAAATAGATATTGGCCGCTTTAGTGACAGTAACACCCGAAAATTCAGTCATATTTATCCCTTATAAGTTAGCGATAGCATCACTAGCCATGCGCTTAAGCAGGATTATACACATTGTGACATGCAGTGAAAAACCTACAAAAATGCCATCAATGAAGCGCGAAGTTCTGCAGCTTGTATCGGGCGATCTTGGTTTTGTAACACGGCAATAACAGATTCTGCGGTACATAAACCAAAAGGTTTTTGGTTTCGACGCAAATGGTATTGTGAAGGGCTTTCACTTTGAATTTGAATGGTCGGCAGCAACTGTAAATATGGGCTGTGATTGTACATTTTTTGCGCTTCTTGCCAGGTGCCATCTAGTACAATAAAGTGTGTTAATACAGATTTTTTAGCACTGCAGTTTATAACGTGGCCACCATCACCTGGATATAATAAGCCGGTGTAACCAAGCTTAATAATCTCTAATAATCGCTTGTCAGGGTTCACACGATCCCAAACTACAACCCGGCAGTCTTGTTGCAAGACGGCTTTAACCAATTGCCCAGTATTACTTTTTCTATCCCTTTCTCGCTGATGAGTCAGTAAAGTAATCAAGCTCATTTTGGCATTTAAACCGATTACTTAGGCGTGCATACCATACCCGGTGTCGTAGTGGTCACCGTGATCAGCGGCTGCTCAGTTAAATCTAGAACCAATTCTTCATTGCTTGCCGCTGTGGCTTCTAACAAGTCTGTTGGGTCTTCACCGTCAACAATTAACTCTTGAATCTCTTCAATGGTGGCATCAGCTTCTACTGTTTCAGTCGCTGGTGTAGGCTCTGCAGGTGGCGCAGAATCAAACCCTGTCCCTGTGCCAGATGTTGTTCCTGTTGGCACATCAACGTTAATTTCATCTACAGTGGGTATTTCAATGGCAACCTCAGTATCAACATCAACATCAATACCCAGTTGCTGTAAGTCACTTAAGAGATCCAAAGTACCTACTGCAAATTGGTCAATTGTCGCAAAAATGTTATCACTGTTTAATATTGCTGTGTCGGCTGTAAATAGTACGCCAGGGTTTAACTGAATTTTACCATCAAGCGCATCCAAACTATTAATAAACTGTGCTGTGACATTTTGATTAAAAATCAAGTCACCCGCTTTTGAGATAACACTTAATCCAGAGGCTTGTATAACACCACCAACAACAACACCATCTCTTGCGGACACCTGAGCCTGAGCGCCTGTATTAACATTGGAATTTAAGGTAACTTGCCCAGCTCCAATACTGAATGTGGACTCTGATAAAATAGACCCATTTAACGTTGCCGTACCAGAACTTCGCACCTCAAAGATATCTGCAGTCACATCACCATTCACTAACAAGCTATTACCCTGAGCCTCTAGTGAAAAGACTTCTGAATCAAAGGTGCCACCCAAGTTTAAGAAGGTGCGAGATACAGCATCAAACGTACCGGCTCTAACATTACCATTCATAGCAATACTGCCATCTGAGGCGATATTTGCAAAATTCCCTGCATTTATATCTCCTTGGAAAGCCAAGTCACCATCGGTTTGTATATCAACCCCTAGTTCAGTAAAAATATCTGCATTAATTTTAGTGGCATTTGATTTTAAGTTAAACGTAATCGCCTCAACAGAACCCGTTAGATTAACATCACCGTGACCTGCCACTTGGCCTGCAAAGAGGTTATTTTCAATCACAACCTCACTCGCACTGAAGTTACCTTCAAGGTTTAGAGTTTCGCCACTCCCGCCACCAAAAATCCCAAGTGTTTCTCGTGCGAATAAATCAGCTACTAGGTTTATTGACTGCTCAGAGCTGATATCAATAGAACTGTCAGACTCTAATAAGCCTTGTATACCGATGCGACCAGACTCAGTAAAGAACGTAATATCACCTGCTCTGCCTATTCCGTTGAATAAAATGTCGCCCGCTAAGCCTTCATTATCTACCCGAAGCAACTCATCTGCGAGAAAATTACCCTCAAGATTAATCAGCCCATCACTTTCAATATTCAACACACCAAATCGCGAGGTAAAGTCACCTGACAAACTTAGCCCTGTACTGGCTTCAATACTTATATCGCCGGCAGTAAACTCCCCGCTGGCATCTAGGGTTCCTGTCGATAAAATATCAATGTCACCAAAAACACCTATATCCGCTGATATCACTGCATTTCCTGCTAAAACAGAAAAACCTGAGCCAGAAAATACGCCTTTAATATCAACGTCACCCGCAGCATTGACCACTTCATTATCAATAGTGATATCGAAACCATCAAACAAACCATCGATAATAATATCACCGCCATTCAGACCACCAACGAAAATATCTATCTCTGAACGGAAAATACCCGCTAACTCAACTTGCTGCCCACCTAAAAAAGTAATCTCGTCATTTTGAGAGCTAAACTCTCCGTTAAGCTTCATATCACCTGCAGCACTTATGAAAAGCTCATCTGAGGTAGCATTAAACTGACCGTCCATTCTCAAACTACCAAATGTATCTATCTCCAAAAAACCAGCATTAATAGTACCAATAATGTTTGTATTCGAGAGTCCAGATAATACAAAGCTGTCACCTACCAATATTTCGGCATTAATATTGGCCGCATCGGAGTCGATGAAAAAGTCATTCTGTACTAAAAAGTTACCAGATAACGCCAACGCTGTCGGCGTAGTATTTCCGTTGATATCTTCTACTTAAGTGCCTATAAAAATAGTATTTGCCGACATATCTGCTGTCGAAGTGAGAGAGCCTGTTGCAATATTAATGTTTTCAGCTGCTGCGAAATCACCTTTCAAGTTAGCAAGGCCTGCAACGACCACTTGCCTGGAGTTGAATTTTGTCCCTAAAAATAGCGAACTACCTGCGTTGATGTTTGCATCGATGGTTAAAGTCTCAGTCTGAGCATCGAAGATGCCACTAGAGGTAAAGTCACCTCTCAGTGAAATTGCCCCCCCTCCAACAGTGTTCCGCCATTATCAAAACTACGGCTATCTAGCGCAATAAAAAAACCAGAGTCTAAGATAGCACCCGAAATATTAACATTACCTGAGTTCAGTGTAATTGCACCAACTTCTGTTTCAAAAACACTGCCAGTAACGGTTAAATCACCCGACGTTAAATTGCCGTCTGTATCAATGATTCTGGTCTCAAAAAAGAGATCAGATACTGCAGATATATCGGCAGCTACGTTGATGCTACTTGAATTAACGTTAACCTCATCTCCACTGACAATACTTCCGGCTAAAGAGACCGAACCACCATCAACCAAAACACCTTCACCATCAAAAAATTCGGTGTTGATGTCAACATCACCTGAAGTCACAATGTCCGCGTTAATATTGAGGTTCCTGACATTTAAAATCTCAAGAGTACCTGACGCTAATCGGCTGTTGTTCGTAATATTAACATCGCCAAACCCTATAGTGACCACACCCGTATCATCTGTCTCGTCATTGACGATATTAATGCGGTTCGCGGCGAATTGACCATCTAAGGTAATCAGCTCAGCTTCACCTTCAATACCCAGTACGTCTGCTGCTGAAAAATCACCCACTAACAGCCCAGTGCCATCCACCTCAACATCCAGAGAGCCATTTAATGCTTCAAATGTTCCTGTAAGGCGTGCATTACCATCCGCTTCAATTTCAAATGCATCGATACCCAGCTCAGCATTACCGGTACCCGTTGCAGTGAACCGTCCGTCCATTTTTATGTCGCCGAGTGTTTCAACCACAATATCAACCGCATCAATTGACCCTGCAATGACAACGTCCTCGGTACTAAACAAATCAAAATCTGCACCGATATTAAAGGCTGCGTTAATATCTGTATCACCTACTTGGAAGTCAACATCATCTTGCGAATTAACAACACCTAAAAGCGTTAAAGTCCCTGCTAAAAATTGCCCGGTATTGTCAGTTGAAAATGTTCTAACAAAAATCTCATTGGCTGCAAAATCGGCAATGGCATTAATGCTGTTACCGTTTAAGGTAAGGACACTCTCCGCAGTTAGGGCGCCACCGGTTATATCGATACTCCCTGCTACAAATTGCCGACCGTTATTAAATTCATTTTGAAAGGTAATATCTTGTGCCGTTATATCAGCAGAACTCGTGGTTCTTTCAGCTGAGGCTAGAAAGCTGTCCGCTGCTACAAAGTCACCCGCTATTACAATGTTACCAATATTGATTAAATCTCCATTGGCATCAAATTCTTGTGTTTCTAGATCAATCACATCTGCTTGAATACTGGCATTAATATCAATATTTTCTGAGATAACAAAAAACTCACCCGACGAAATTTCACTCCTAGCGGTAATGAAATTACCGTTTAATTCAACGCTACCGCCACTGAGCAATACATTTTGTCCATCGAATACGGCGGAGTCAAAATCAAAATCCCCCGCGCTAAAGGTACCACTTAGGAAGATGTTTTCAGCGTTCACATTAAAAAATCTACTCGCTGCAGCGTCTGAATTGATGGTCACAGATGCCGCATTTATCTCAATGGACTCACCACTGGCAATTTGGCCAGTAACATTGAGATCCTCAGCTTCGATAACGATACCACCAAAACGGGTGGTAAGACTTGCATCAACGGTTAAGTCAGAGGTACTAATTACTAAAGCTTGGCCACCAAATTCACGCGTATCAATAGATATAGAACCTATCGCTGATAATGACCCTGCGATTGTAGAAGCGGCAGTTGTATTAATAACAATTGTAGACGCTGTATTTAAAACAGCATCAATAGTAAGATCGCTTGATTCTATATTAATGGCACCAGCACTGAGAATTTCACCCGTAATAGAGGTGGATCCACTTTTAATGAAAACATCTGCTTCTGAATTAATGTTAGCATTCAGATCCAGTGATATATTGGCTTGTAAATCAAAAAATCCAAATCCACCACTTGACACGCCAGCGCCATTAGCAACTAAAATGTCCCCGCTAATGGTTGCATTTTCAGCAGCAAAAATATCAATGACTTCCGCAGTGATACCTTGCTCAATTCTCACATTTTTCGCAGTTACATCAAAATCCTGAAATGCTGTAATCTGCTCGGTTACTGTCAATAACCCTGAGGTTGTAAGGGTCATATCTTGTGCTTCTAAAGCACCGTTAATGGTTAAATTTTTAGACTCTGTCAAAATTTCGCCATCGATAATACCTGACGATAAGACAATATTGCCAGCATCAGTACTTGAATCAGCTCCTGCAAACAAATCTAATGAGTTAACAAACCCAATTTCGCCATTTCCATCGAAATTGGCATCAATGACAATATCAGCAACAGTGCCAACATCTGAGCTAGTAATAATGATGCCAGCATCTTCACCATTAATCGTTGTCGCAGACAGGGTGACATCACCGCTTGTTTTTCCAGCTGATTGACCACCAAATGCGGCTGAATCAAAATCTATATTGTTAAGCAGGGTGATACTACCTATCGCAGAAACAGTAATATCTCCACCGACTGTGTCGATATCAAATGAGTCAAAATCACCAAAGTTTCCTTGCCCAAACTGAATATCTGTTGCGGTTAAGGTAACCCCATTATCGGCAAAAATGCCAACCGTGTCAGTGACGATAAAACCACCTGCATCCGCAGTAAAGGTGCCACCAAATAAGGTAACATCATCTAATATCGCGATATTACCCCGAGCTTCAAGCGTTAGATTACCACCGTCCGTATTAAGAATGGGGCTACCTACATTGATCGCAATATTTTGTTCTGCTTGAAGAATGATATTGGTTTGGTTATCTAACAAGCGTTCTATATCTGCAGCTTCAATAAGAATATTTTGACCGGCTAAAAAGCCAAAAGCGAAAACGTTATCACCCGGTACAATGTTCGTCTCAAATGCTGCTAGCTCGTCTGGTGTTGGAAAACTGGCATCCTGAGGAATAAACTGAGCAAATGTTTCATCAAATGGCAGGTTGGCTGAGCTAATACCAATGTTATCAGGGTCTAACAACAATGTGCCATTCTCACCGTTATCTGCAGATAATACGGCATCGCCTTGAAAGATTAATGTCTGCTTACCCGACACTTCCGAAAAACCACCATTACCTGACTCAGTACCACCTTTAGCTGAAATATCACCTGCAAATGCGGTAATACCATCTGCCCAAACAATGACTTTACCGCCATCACCATTGGTCAGTGCATCGGCGACCAGCTTAACATTTGAATCAACACGCGTCACTTCTGCAGTTTGTGTGTCACCCTTACCTTGAAGGTCACCACCGACTAAAATCGTCCCCCCATTTTTACCGGTCACATCAATGGTGGTATCACCTAACAAAGCGACTCGGTCACCCAGCACTTTAACGGTACCACCATCTACACTCTCATCACCTGTGGCGATCAGGTTACCGGTATTAATGACGTCTCCTGTTGTCGCACTTAAAATGATTTCGCCATTTTCTTCAATAATGCTCTGAGCTTGAATCAATCCATCATTTCTGACTGCCGTTGCGATCAAATCACTTGCAACGGCTGCGGTCATAATCACTTTGCCGCCATCAGCGGTAATTGACCCGGTATTTCTAACCCCTGCTAAAGAATCAATAGCTGTCGTATCCACGGCAAAATTAATCAGGCCGTCACCTTGAAGGTCTAAAGCAATTCTTTTCGTCGACGCCAGCACCACATCACCTAAACGTGCATTGATGATGCCTTTGTTTTCAACATAGTCACCCGCGAGTACAACAAAGCCATTTTCTTCCGCTGTAATTAAACCTTCGTTGATAATTTTAGCGGCATCAAACCCTTCCACCTTAGTGAACTGCAGGTTGCTGTTTAAAAAATCTTGGTTGGTGATATTTAATGTCGTCGCGATGATCCCACTCACATCGATATTCGCGGTGTTGGCCACAAAGATACCGCTGTTGTTGACCAGGATGATCCGACCATTCGCGAACAAGTTACCAAAAATGGAGGTTTGCCCACCCGTGATACGGTTTAGTGCAATGGCTGACGAGCTTGGCTGAACAAAGCGTACTGTCTCATTGGCACCAATATCAAAGTTGTCAAAATTAAGGACTAATTTGTCGGTTGTCTGGGTAATCGTTGTCACATTACCTATTTGAACAATACTCGCATTACCTGAAACCACTTGACCATCTGCCGCTGCAGCCGTTGCAGTTCCAGGGATCCAAATAACACTGCTAATCAAGCTAGAGAGTATTGATTTTTGCATAGTTGATATAAACCTTTAATGTGAGCGATTACGACACTTTATGAGAGCGATTATATTACAAAACTCTAAACAATTATATCATTATGTAATAACTTGCAGTTAAAGACCGACAAACGGGCTAGGTTATTGCTCTACTCATAACGACGCCTCTCGTTCTGACGCCCATGAAACTGAGCTAATAATTTGTTTTTAATTGATTTAAAACGAAAAATGCCCAGCGCAAAATATTGCGCTGGGCATATACTACTGACAGTTTATTGCTCTATAAAAGAAACATCATCCACGTAAAAGATGTTGTCTTTGTTCGCGCTCATAATATACAAGCTAGCTGATGTTAAAGTGCCATTGGCATTGACCGTGATGTTGACGTCCGATAAATTCGTCCAGCCAACATTACTAATGGTCTGCTGTTTCACTTTGGTCCAGTGGTCCCCACCGGCATCACGGGTGTATAAATACACAATCATATCATCCGTACTGATTGAGCTAGAGTGCAACAAACCTGAAAGCGACAAGGTGTAGGTACTGCCTTTTTGAATCCCCGTTAGATTTTGCTTAATACCATGGTACCAAACAGTCCTGTCGTAGCTAGCGAGTGAGTATGTACCCGTGTTTGACTCACGAGTAGAAAGAAATAACTTACCGTCGAACCCTTTTTCCCAAAATGCGGTAGAGCCTTCTTCGAAGCCCCCATTTTGAATCAAGTTAACCACTTCAGGTTCTGGCTCGGGAATCACACTTGGCTCAACCCTAAAGTCATCAATAAAGAAATCTTTATCCGCTTGTGGGCCGTAACCTAATACCAACATCTGGCTAACATCCCCTGTTGCTGTTGCCGTTAATTCACCAGACACTTTGGTCCATGTCTCAGCGTTCACACCAACAGAGTCTGTTGAGGTGTAACTCAACCCATCATCATCATTAATCCCGAGTGCAAAACGAAAAGTATCTGTCCCTTCTGCTAATTTAACCCAAGCTGAGAATATGTAGGTTTCACCCGCGTTCATTTTGCCGTTTAAGTCTTGAATAGGGCCAGAGTAGAAAAAATCACGATTGGTGACAGCAAGACTGCGCTCACCTGTTTTGCGTGCGATCTGGCTGGTTGCCAAATCACCACCATAAGGTGCCGTCCAATTGCTAGTGCCTGTCTCAAAAGTCGCGTTTTCTGTTAAGTTATAACCATTATCTGGGACTGGGTTAACAGGATCAGCGGTTGGCGTATCACCACCATCATCAGGATCAGGCTCTGTTTCATTGCTCGGGAAGAAGTTAGCAAACTGCTGTATAATAGGCTTAATGGCTGCAACCGCATCGGCACTGTCACTACTGCCTGCAGCAACCCCACAAGGAACACCATTACAACTTAACGCAGGGCTTGAAAATTTATTGATATCAACTGCGTTAAAGATAAAATCATAAGCCATAACAGTCGTGAACCTGTTATCCACACCATAACCGACCCCATGATCAAATACGCCACCAGTGCTGCCTTGTTTGCGAGAATGGCCTAAGCCAAAGTTATGACCTAATTCATGGGTAAAGGTACTCGCACCACAGTCAATCGCAGACATGCTGTAGGCGATGTCTTTACTAGAGCTCGACAACTGACCGTTGCGGCCTTGGCCAACATAACCAATACCACAGGTAATCAAACCATTTCCATTGGGCACCGCTTTACTAATTAACGCAGTCGCATCCGCACCAAACTGTTCTCGTAAACGCTGCACCTGAGCACTGCGTCTTAAATTATCTAAACCGGTCCCTGTAACGCCTTCTGTATCGGCAATATCTATGACTTGTGTATGTGCTAAGCGAAGCTTAAGGTCTAAACCACTGTCCCGATATACGGCATTACTTGACTCTATATATTGGTTAATTTTAGTCTCTATACTGCTTGTACTATTTTGAGCATCTTGTGTATACAATACCAACACATCGACTGTAATTGCGTGTGCATTGGAAGCCAAAAGAAGTGATGAAATGATTAACGGTTTTCTGAAACGGCTTAGCGTCATAGTAAAAACTCCCCAGTTTTTAATTGTTACATTATTGCTTGTTGTATAGTGCAATTTTGCATTATGGTATCATAATATGATGTAATTGATATGTAAATAAATTACAACGAATAACAACGATAAATAATGACCGCCAAAGGGGATTAACTATGATCAAATATATTGCCATAATCATCGTAATTACAGGGAGTTATATTTTATTTTTTAATGACCAACCCGCGACCAACTTAGCCCAGTCTCCAGCCCAAATCAGTGACACAAAAAGCAGTGAAAGAGCCACTCAACTCAAGGAAGGCCAGGCTACCACACCACTCATTTCGCGAATTCCCCCCAAATCATTACTCTTAACACAAACCACCCCAATGACGACTTTAACCTTTACTAAAGGGGACCTTATGCAACCCTCAGTACAGGCAGAAAAATTTATAACAGAAAATACGGAATTACCCGCTGATTTAACCGCGGAAGAGTACATTGATTTTAATCGTAATTTAATTTCAGACTTAAAACAGGGCGCCAATTTTAACATCCCTATTCCTCAATTGGGTCGCGCTTTTCAAGCAACAGTAGATGATGTAGTCGTCCATAAAAATGGCGATAAAACCATACAAGCAAAATTAAGCGATAATTCTGAAGATTTTTCCGTCACCATCACCCAAGGAAAAGCGGCAACGTTTGCGACTATAGGCACACCTGATGGGGTTTTCATGCTTGAAGCGACCGGTAACTCAGGCTGGATAGCCTCAAAAACTGATTTAAGAAGTAAACACGACTACACAGTGACTGATGCAGTTATTCCACCTGAAATTACACAGCCTGCGCCTCCACCTACGCCTGAAGTATCAGCAGGACAAACTCCGGTTCAATAGAGCTATAATATAGCCACCTTAATTCGGTGAGTATTTGTAAAAAAACCACACTCACCGAATTAAGGCTTTATTCAGTCTGAAATGTAATCTGCATTGATCACATCAATATTAAACGGCGTCACACCCGCGCCCATAGAGAACACTTGATCTGCCATTGCAGCCTCCTGCACCCGCCAACCCCGTGCTTTAGCATGCAAAGCAAATAATTGACCTAATGATACCTTGTGGTGAAACACAATGGCCTCTAACTTCTCCTCAATTGAAGCATGATTAGATTCCACGTTATTACCCCTCCAATGAACGCGCTTAGCCATCGCTAAATCAACCCAAATGACTTGCTTGTCCTGAACATCAAACACCACAGGTATGACGTTTCGAGACTGGCTTCTAACGTCGATTTTCTGTTCTACTGTTTTAGGTTCAAACACTTCATTGCTATTGGGTTTATCCCGCATCATCCAACCGGCATAACAGGTCTCATGATCCTTAAATAAAGGGCCACTATAAACCAGCACGTTCATGGCAATGTAACGTACGCCTTTATCGGCTAAACCTGCTAGGTTAATGTCAATAAACTCACTTGCACCATTGGGGGCAGAGGTAATATCACCACTATGATAAGCATTATATCCGTCTGACTTTAAGTTGGTATAACTCACATGCTCTAACAAACTAAAATCTTCAGCATGAAAAGTCGCACTCAAATCAATATCAGCACCCACCCAATAAATGAAAAACCGCAAGGTCTCTTTGTTACCCAGTGGCAAACGCGTACCTCTGGCAACCTCAAATAAACCAGCCGAAGCACTACGCTGCTGTGTAGGCACAGGACATTGCAGCAAAGCAGGGTCTACCCACACCGGACCTAATGGGGCCAATTTAGCAAAGCGGTTAAGTAAGCACTTCTCTATGCCGACCACAATTTTACGGGTAACCTCCCGGTTTAGTGCCTTAACCTCTTTACGTACCACTACCCCTTTTTGCGTACTGCCTTTTGGGAACACAATTTTATGGCTTGAAGCAACATGGCGGTGTTGAAAGTGCCCTAACAATTGTAATTGCACACGGGTAGGAACATGACTCGCCACCGATACAAAGCGCTCGACTACCTGCATTTGATGACTCACCTCGCTTGAAAGTCGAAGCACTTCATCTAACCTACGGGCAAACTCACCTGGGCGGGCGGCTAACAATGCAACCACTTGGTCGACTTGTTTTTCACATAAATAGCATTCAACTTTACCGTTAAAGCTGTCCATTCTAAGGTTGTTTCTTGCTTTTTTTGCAATTTTATACACCTTTGCAGAATAGTCACCCACATGTAAGTTATGAAACAATTTTACCCACTTATTTTTATGTCTTCTGATATCTTCTTCATTAATCACCTCCTCTAACAAACTAATAAGCTGACGGCGAACGGGTCTTGATAATGATTTAAAGGCCGTATTTCCAGCCAATGACACATCACCAGAAGATAACGCCGTTGCCACTCTTAACACATCTGTTGCCGTGTTAACGTAGCCATCAATGGGCTGTTTAAGCTCAACCAAAATAGCTGCGACCACACACTTATTTTCTTTAAACGGAATATCATCCGCTGACACCAAATTCAGCGCATTGGGATACGTTTTATAATACCACTTCACAATGGCCTTATCCTGCTCCGACAAGGATTCATTTGCCGTGATCAAGCGCACCATTAATGCCTCAAAATCTGATTCATTAGCAATACCGATCTCAATGTATTTAACCGCCTCAAAACGCAACTTTCTGGGCAATTTTCGATAATTGGGCAGCCACTGACCACAAGACCAGTAGTGCACAACCGCATTGATATACAGTTCTAATTCTGCAGCAGCGATTACTTGCCCTGGGAAATTAGGGTACATAGGCTGATAATGCACATCAGCCCCTTTTAATTGCTGCACTACAGGTAAAATATGATCATAATACTGAGAAATCGTGGCAACATCCCAAGCACACATCAGCTTAACGACTGACTCTGACAAGATAAAACCAAATTTCATCATCTCTGCATTTAAAGTCATGACCATGGCTTGATTATGCTCATCACCTTCAACACCATTAACAGGTGAGATCACAATTGCATTTAACTTTCGGATGGATATTTCAATTTTATTCATTACAATCACCTTAATAAGTTAGGAGAGAAACCGAGTTAGTTTCATTAAAAGTGAGGAGCCTCTCGGCTTTAGAAGGAAACTCGGTTATGGCCTAAAATTCTTTCAAAAAAATGTGAGGAAATCGACAACACTTAAATTGCTATTGCTCTACCAACTGAGCTACAGCAGCATAATCGCCGCTGGCAGGGCTCGAACCTGCGACCTATAGAGTCGGAGTATTTAGAAGGAAGTGTTATCATGGCCTCGTTATTACCTTTGTTGTCGCGTACTATCTTTGTAAAACATTTTATTGTCAATACCGCTTTATAAGCTTGTTAAGCCAATACAACATTGACAATATTTGGTTGGTATGACGGGATTCGAACCCGTAAAAATCCAATACCAGTGCATTACTACTGGCTCAGCTTGCCATTGGAAACGCGCGCCAGCGAACACCCGCTTTAGAGCATTGCGCCTGCCTCTGCAACCGTACTGGCAAAGTGATTTAAATAGATTCCAGTGTTACCTGCGCCGTTGAACTTGATCGTTTTATGGCGATGTCTGCCGTTTCCATCACATACCCTGTACTTGGGTAATTGCAAGGCAGGTGCCAACTTTTGAAACGAAGAAAAAATATCACGTATACAACTGTATTTTATAGATTTTTTTGAATTACCCTTTGGTAAAGGATACGATTCTCACATCCGAAATATTATATATTTATATCTCTTATTATAACTATTTCTAAACTAGTTCTTAGGCCAAAGTCACAACTTAAGCGAAGTGCCATATGAAACGACCGTTACGCCCATCAAGACGCCACTGCCAACATGGATTGTGGTCATGCAACTTAACTCCACCGAGCCAACGTGTTGGAGGATTTAAAGATAACCAACTTTGCGACCCCGACAAAACTTCCCTACCTGTCTGCGTTATGGTTAACACACGTTCAACCCATGGCTTTTGTAAGTCACTCGCAGACACAGCAAACACTGGCTTTTCAGCTTGCATCATTGAGCCTAGAATATACCAATACATAATGTCACCAAGCCAAGGTAAAGGATCCCTCTCTGTCATCATTTTTTTAAACATCAGACCTGCCGTCATGCTTTGCTCATTCAGCATATCCAAACTCATTTGCTCTGTCAGACTTAATCCGTTTTCTGTAGACGGAAATTCTTGAAAATGGCGTACCAGTGCCCCTTTCATATTCGGCAAGCACTCAATCTCTTTTGATTCGGCAATGCTATGTAACACCTCTGGGCTAGGCTCACCTAGAGCTGCCCAAATTCGTTTACCGAGTATTAATTGTGGCTGAGTAACCCGTTTCCGCTGATGTCAAAGCAGCCGAATCGCCTCTGGAGGCAGCTGCCCTAAACCAATAAATCGAACGGTGCCAGGGTAGTGATTAACAGACACCATTTCCAGCGTCTTTGGCAGCTCATGGCTTGCAAAATGCGCCAATAACCGAGCCAGTATCAATTGGTCATAACTATCATGCTCAAACCAAAATACAATCCGCTCGTATGCTTCAAAAGCGGTAGAAAGCGCCTGGTACGCACTCTCTAAATAAGCCAAAGTTGTTGAGCATGTTTTTTCATGCCGACTATCATCGACAGCATCATCATGAAATAAGGGATCATAAGATTCATGAAGAAATTGTGCGCGCGTAGTCAGAAAATCACTGTTTTGCAGAATTGGCCCCTGACAATACGGGTCAGAAAACTCGAGAAAATCACCTTCAAATCCACCCGCTGGCAAAGTAGACTTTAAATCAGTGCCACAGCGAATATGAAGTGTTGTTAAATCGGCATCAGGAGAGGATTCATTTGCTATGATGGCTTCATAAGACGCCCTCATTGAGGCAATATGATCTATTAATTCAGACCAATCAGCCAACCCCAATTCTCGTGCAATAACAAGCTCTGCATCAGAAAGTTCAGCACTCAAGTGACTGGAGCCTGAACGGCTTTTAAGGTTGTCAAAATTAGGGTGATACTGCTTAAAGAGAGAAATTGCGTGACTTTCAGATGTGTGAATATCCGTCAAAAGCGCACTAGCACGCATTTTTTGTTGTTCAAGGTTTATACGGAACGGGCCATCAAATCGCTCATTTGATACATTCATTGACATTATTCGCTCAATACCTATTTATAGCAGCTTTAAGGCGATAGGTGCGTAGAGAAAAAAGGCAACACATGGGACTCAAGTCGCTTTTTAACCTGATTAAAATGCCCCCCCTCATGCAATTCAAATTGATGCTCAACCCCTGCTTTTGTTAATTCATCTGAAAACAATTGGCTGGTTTTTGGGATATGCGGGAAATCCTTATGCCCTGAGTCAAAAGAAATGGCTGTTAACTGTTTTAAATTAGCGACTTTTGCAGCAATTTTATGTAACGGAAGCTTATCAACCCATCGCTGATAGACATCATGATTTTTAACGACTTTATTATTAACAAGACGAACAGGCATATCCGCATAAAACAAACTGTTATCTGGGTTAGCAGACAGCGCCGTTGCTAATGCAATATGCACTTTAGTCTTAAATGAAGCACCACCGAAGTTTCCATCATCATCCAGCAACAAAGTATCATACCACTCTTTATCAACCCCAATACCTCCTCCAAAACCCAGGCAACAGCTATTAAGGCCGTATACAGAACTGAACACGTCAGGGTAATCCATCGCTATATTGATTGCGCCATGCGCCCCCATTGAGTGCCCTGCAATACCACGGCTTAGCCGCCCTTGTTTAACCCGGTACCGAGACTCAACGGCTTGAACCAAGTCCTTGACAATAAAGTCCTCCCATAAACCGACAGTTGCTGAGTTATAATAAAAAGTACCCCCAAAAACTGTGTTGGCATTCGGCATCACAATGATCATCTCATTTACTGTGCCCGCACGCATTAATCGGTCAGCAATGCTCTGTATATCAACAGAAACACCCGTCCAAACATAGGGCGCCAAACCATAACCATGGAGTAGATACACAACAGGGTATTGCTTCTTAGGCTGTGTCAAATAACTTGGCGGTAAATACACAACGATTTCGCGGTTTGGGTCATCCGCTAATAGGTTCCCTTCTAAGCCTTCGCTATGCAATACAAATGTATCTAAACGCGGGTTAGGCTCCGGCAACGGCAACATTGAGCAGCCAACTAACCATAACGACACAAGGCATACTGCAGACAATCGTAGCATTCTAACTTCCCATTAATATCAACTACAAAATCGTAGCACACTCACTCATTAAACACCTCACAACAGCTCAAAGTTGGCTACCATATTTGATTAACCCACTCAGGGTGGTCAATAAACGGATTTCGATTACCCTGCCAATTAGCATAAATCTTGTCATTACGCTGCCTTTCCCAATCACTAACAGGGTCTTGTTGATGCCACTGCTTAAGCACACTTAAGCGGCCTAGTTTTGCCCCTCGGGTACTGCCCTGCTCAACTAACTCTAAATCAGGAAAGCCATCACCGCCTTCATATCTAACCACCATATAAAATAACATTCTTGCAATGTCGCCTTTTACCGTATCATCTGGCTCCCATGAATCTCGATCCATTCTATTCTTAGGCGCCTCTTCCACAATACGGCCACCCATATCAAAATCTAAGTTACTTCGAGAGCGATTCACGGTCACATCGGTTGGTCGTAGGTGATGCACGTCTGTACCAGGGCCAGGGGAGGTACCAAAACCCCCATGTGATTTAGCCCAGACATGCTCTCTGTTCCACTCATCAGCTTTACCACCATTTTCATTTTTCGGTTGAGATGCTTGCTTATACAGCAAGATAACATGTCGGTTATTATTTGGATCTTCGTCCGTATCTTTAAGCGCATCCCAAACTTGTCGATAACTTAAACGGGTATGGCCCGATATAATCTCATTCAGCGCTTGCTTCAGCGCCACTCCAGTTAAACCTTTTGCAGACTCATAATATTCAGACCATGGATCTTCTGCGACCTTTCCCCAACGATAGTTAACTGTCGCCTCACCTGCAGCATAACCAAATAAACTTAAAGCAAAATCATTGGGTAACAGCCCCACTATTTCGATTCGCTCATTTCCCGCACCGGTGCCATCCCCACCATAGCCAGACCAATTAATAGAGAGCCCTTTGTACTGAATGGTTCCTGCTGTTTCCCCCTTCAGCAAACCATCTGGCCACTGAACGACCTTTTGCTGGTTACTGGAATCGATCAATTGAATGTCAACATCCTGCTTTGATTGCAATTGGATCACCACATCCCGCAGGCCTTTGACCAAATTACCGACCTTAACTACGGCTCTTTGCTTAATATATTGTTGAAAACTGCCCGAACCATTCGCAGTTGGCGCATCTACACACCCTTGTTTTCCTCTCCAGAGATAATTAACGGAGGCATCTCCTGCCTGATATCCAAATGCCTTCATCAGCAACGGTTTATTGGTGGCACCTTGAATAGAGATATACTCGTGACCTGCTTTGCCATTTTGTCCTTTATAACCTGACCAGGTGTATCGCACTTGGTGATAGGTTGTCGTCTGCTTACCCTCACCGCTCAATATGCCTTTAGGCCAACCGATAATCTTCTTACCCGTAGTATGATCATAAAGTTGGATATCAACATCATTCTTAGCCAACAAATCAATTCTTAAATCAATGATGCCCGCCGGTATCACCCCGACATCGACACTTTTACGGTGGGCAATGGCCTGACTAAACTGGCCTGAGTCGGAGCATTTGCCCGCCCCCCAATCAAACCCAGCTAAAGTCACGCTTGGAAACAATAAAACCAAAGATACGATATTTATTTCTAATATATTCAAGCGACTGTCTCCCCAAACACGGCTCAAAACAACATCATGAAATGATATTATACTGACACTAAAGCGTGTTTGCACGGAGATGGGTAGTATTTTTAGAGCAATGGTAGAAAACAAACGACTAGGCGATTTTAGCCTGCAGAAACATCAACCCCTTGCTTTAATAATCGCACTTTCAACGCATCAATGTCTTGTCGGAGCAACGGCAGAACAACGTCTGTCATGTGTTTATTCTCCTTGAGCACCTTTTCAATCAATGTTTTGGTTGTCCCTAAAAACCGTGGCTCTGTCATTTTATCCACCGACAATTCGGCCAAGCGATAATACCGCCTAACTTCAGTTAAAATACGGCTCGGTATTTCAAAGGTACCAGGGCTAAATTTCATGGTACCCCAAACATACAAATCAATGGCAAATTCACCTTTATGATTTAGGTATTTATGAGATTGACCATTAATAAATTCGGTACCCATAGTCTCCATTTGTTCAACATTGTCTTTTAACTCATCATACATAGCAGAACGCAGAAAATAACTGTCCCTATCGGACTTAATAATCTCAAATTGGAGCGCCGACTGTAGGCCGGCACTGGCCGCCAAATACACACCAATCACCGTTGCAAATAAAACGATGGTATGGCTAATCCAAAACTCCTTACTACTGTTTTTGGGTATCGATAATAATTTAACAATTCGATTCATTACAAGTGCCTCACACTTCGATAATAGGGCTTTAAATACTAAATTTATTGAACACCAAACCCAAATAGTGATCGCGACTATTTGAGCAAAACACGCCTTGCCTCTAGCGCTTTTTGATGGACATTTTCATCCTTACTGTCCTTTAAAAGCTGATCTAATACTGGCACAGCTTCTTTGGCCTGAAGCGCAACCAATGCTTCAATCATATCCACCTGATCCCATGGCTTTGCAGATGGGAGTGTCTTGATATAAAAAGCAGCGGGATGAATCGCTCTTTCTGAAATAGGCACAATATTGTACGTTTTAGCCTCAATGCAATACTGTGTGGACTCTGCCAGATGAAATGGATAACTTTGATGTTCTTTGTAGCTTAACAAGCGATCTGTTTCAATCAATAAACCACAGTCATCCCAGCTCACTATATTGATGTTTCCAGGGTATGGGTTGATCGTTAACTCAGGCTGAAACTGCTTAGCGGTTTCAGGAGTGGCGCTCAGTAAAGCGCTGATTGACACCAAATCTAAAAGAGGGTGACCTTCACCGACAGATAATACAGCGAGTAAATGCTTCTCATCAGACAATATCACCTGACTTATTTGAGACATTGAATTAGGCGATATCAATAGTTTTTTATTGTCATAGTCTGAAAATAAAAACCACTGAGCTTCATCAAAATCGAGATTAAAAGCAAGTAATGTCGCTTTCGAATCTTGATAATCGACTTCAAATGAAAATAATTTTTTTAAAACACTATCGTGTATTTTTTCAGCTGCAAAAGAAACCTGCGTCAACATTACAATACATACAAACACACTTAATCTTAACATTTGCCCCTCACGTTACTCACTCACTCCATCAATCCATGAGTCTAAACCATCTAATGGTAGCTGTATCTTAATATCTCTTTTCATGCATTCCTGTAATACCCAGTGGGTTATTTGTAAAAAATGTTGTGCATCGCTTTGAACCGATACCTTTGTAAAAATCACACGAGAATGCTTGTAATGAATCTCTACTCGATAAGACCGATCGACATAGTCTCCAGCCATTTTAACATGGGTAATTTTGTCCCACGGCCTAGCCTTCCACCCAGCCCAAACTCGATAAACCTGGATGCCTGCCTCATCAACTCTAATCTGCAGACCCAACCATTGTACTAATAGTGCCACTGCGATACCTGATGGCACAATCATAAATAAAAACAGGCTGAACCGCATCGCATCCTTGAAGCCTTCATAACGCCAAAGCAGCAAACTCACTAAAACAATAAACAGCAGCAAGATTATCCGTGCCAACAACAGCATCCTGGCAGACTGATAAAACGGTTGCACTACCTCGCCACGCAGCTCAAGCCACGTCTGTAACTTTGCATCTTCAGACTCTTTAACCCCTTCTGAACTTTGGCCAAAAGAGGAAATAAATAACCCGAACAAACCAAAACTAACGAGGGTAACAACCAATAATGTCAGCCAATAACCCACGGGGCTTTCAGCTCGGCAATCAACAATACCAACCCGGCTAAATTCGATACAGCCGCTCATTAACCCTTGAACAAGCGCTGACACACACATAACAAAGAGTACTAACGAAAGCCAGCGACGTATTTGATAACCTCGTTTTGGCAGCGAGGTATTACTACTGTGTTGTGTCATCAATCACTGCCCTTCCTGTATATACTGCCAATGCTTTAACGACAACACCTTATTTTTATAAGCACGTTTCGTTTTCTCGGGCCCTCCCAAGGCTACCTCACTCATTACCCCCGTTAACTGAATTTTCACACCCATTTTAGTCGGCCGCTCCATGTCAGCAGGGTATGTCACAATAATTTGCTGTGTAGACTCACCTTTAATCACCTCAAAATAAAACTCTTGCTCAAAGGGTGACGCAACTTGTGGATGTTGATAAATCATTGTGGGTAAATAACCCATCACACTCGTATGCTCCAGTTCACTTTTCACCGCGGGGATCGACATTAAAAACAACATTGAAATTTTTAAATACATATTAATATTCATAAGCTTACACCAACACACAAAGATTTCAGTCTTTTCAAGTATAGCGGTTGAAACGCACTTACTTCAGAACATCATACCTATATATAAAGTATGTCTGAAAAAAACACCTCTATAATCACTTGTCAAAAAGTTCAAAAAAAATGTTGACACCATCAGAACTTTCTAATATTATACATCCATCAACTAGATATTTAACAAAACTTACTTAACTTTTAGGAATCATTTAAAATGAAATCAATCAAAATTATTGCTTCAATCGCACTTATCGTTGCTTCTACTTCAGCTTCTGCTTG
>JABHGC010000135.1 GCA_018672285.1 Methylococcales bacterium | reverse complement strand
TTCCCCGTCACAATATAAATTGCATATTGAGAATTATTCTCATTTACCCTGGATATGGATGCTGTAATTGAAAGTGTTTAGTGATAATTATGCATACGCTTCAATAACCTAATTTTATTACCCAACAGGTTGGTACAAATGAGGTTGCTCTGCAATCAATTCAAAATGGTCAAATTCTTGCTGGAACATTAGTCATAGATTTGCAGCCAAGAACTTGAACTTCAGCAGTCAACCCTCTTAGCGAACAATACTACCAGCAGCAGGCCATGCCACCCCATGCCCTCCATCTAATGACGTATAGCTAAACGGAACAAGGGTAGGAAAATAGCAGGCTCGTTAAAAGCAGGCTAAACTTTCATCATATTTTACAGAACAATGACCGTGATGAAGCAAATTTCTTTTATAATCATCTCATTCTTAGCCTATTACTTATCAGGTAAAGTTGGTCTCCTGCTGGCGATACCACCAGGTTTTGCCTCCGCTGTCTGGCCTGCATCGGGGGTCGCTCTGGCTTGCGCTTTATTATTCGGCAAGTTACCCGCAAGTTTGGGGGTAGCGGTGGCTTCATTTGTGCTGAATCTTGCTTTGACTTCCCAGGGGTACAACGAAATCAGCTGGGAAACTATGACGCCTGCGGCCATAATCGCATCGGGTGCAATGATTCAGTGCCTGGTTGGCGCTTACCTCTTTCAGCGTTTGATTGGTTTTCCCTCTCTTATCGATGCGCCCCGTGACATTGCAAAATTTGCTTTAATTATCAGCCCTATAGGTTGCCTGTTAGGCGCTTCCGTGGGGGTGGCAGCTCTTTATTTTAATGGGCTGATCAGCGCGCCTAACTATGTGTTTAGCTGGTTTACCTGGTGGGCGGGTGACACTATCGGCGTGTTACTCTTCACTCCAGCATTGTTAGTGGCCTTTTCCGGCCAAAAGCATTTGGTGAAGGCGCGTAAATTACAAGTTATATTGCCAACACTGCTCATTTTTTCTGGTGTGTTACTTCTTTTTTTTGCATCTACATCATCTCATCAAACAAGTATCACTAATGAAATGAATGAAAATGCAAACCGCTTTTTTATGGTTATAGAAGAACGACTGAATATATCGAGCAGTAAGCTACGATCCTATGCGGCTTTTTATAATACCTCACAGAAGGTCACCAGAGAGGAGTTTAACCAGTTTTCAGACGTGATGCTGAAAAACGACTCGGTATTTCAGGCTGTCGGCTGGACTAAAATCATCTCTGCGGATGAACGTGCGACATACGAAGCAGAACTTCAAGCCAGTGGTTATCCAGACTTTACGTTTACTGAAATTGCGGCGGATGGTTCGCTTAAAATAGCAGCCTCTCGCGAAGAATATTATCCCGTGCTGTATATCTATCCGCTGAAAACGAATGCTAAAGCATTTGGCTTAAACCTGGCAGCGAATCCGCAACGGCTCAAGGCTTTAGTTCTCGCGCGCAAACTCGATAAGCCTATCGCAACCTCACCTATTCGATTAGCACAAGAAACCGGATCTCAATATGCCTACATTATCTATTTGCCTGTTTTTCATGATGGACTTCAGAGTCGTGAACATTTTCAAGGTTATATCAGTGGTGTTTTTCGGGTTGGTGGTTTGTTTGCAGATTTATTAAAAGAGGCTAAGTTACAGCATTATGGCATGAGCATTCGTGATGTTAGCGCACCTGAAAGCCCATTTCCGCTCACGGCTTCAGCGCAGGAACCACTCCAACAAGTTAAACCCACTAGCCGCATTTTCGATTTTGGCGGACGCCTTATCGAGGTCGAGTTTTACGCCACAAAGCAATATCAAATGGCCAGGAAAGATTGGGAGAGCTGGATGATATTGACGGGAGGCCTCTTGCTTGTCGCTCTGTTACAATCGTTTATTTTAATGATTACGGGCAACACTCAAAACATTCAGCGAGAAGTGAAACGTAAAACTCAGGCCTTATTTGAAGCAAAAAAAGTGGCAGAGGACGCGAATAGGTCAAAGTCTGATTTTACGGCGAATATGAGCCACGAAATTCGAACCCCCTTGCATGCCATTATCGGTTTGGTCAATCTGTGCTTAAAAACAACGCTGCTTGATCAACAAAAGGATTACCTGGAAAAAGCAAAATTAGCATCAGGCACGCTCCTGTCTTTAGTCAATCAAATACTGGATTACTCCAAAATTGAAGCCGGTATGTTGACGCTTGAACAAGCTAAATTCGAGCTTCCCGAGTTGTTAAGTAAGATGCAAGCTATTTTTTCCACGCAGGCAAGTCAGCAAGGAATTGAATTTAAGCTGGTACTCCCTCCTTTGTTACCTGATGTATTGCTCGGTGATGCACTAAGACTAGAACAAATTCTGCTGAATCTTTGTAGTAATGCGTTTAAATTCACATCGCAGGGCACTGTTCAAATAATCGTGAAAGTGACATCTTCGACAGAAACTCAAGTTAGCCTGGAATTTATAGTTGCTGACTCCGGAATCGGTATTTCAGCGGATCAACAGAAAAATCTTTTTCAACCTTATACTCAGGCTGACACGTCGACCAGCCGTAAATTTGGCGGCAGTGGGTTAGGGTTGACGATTAGTAAACAGTTGGTTGAGCTTATGGGGGGATCCATTTCTTTGGTTAGCGAAGAAAATAAAGGGACCCGGTTTGTTGTTCATCTGGTATTTCCATTGCTCCCGGAAACCAAGTTTGTGAATTACGACAATAGCCTCATAAAAACACCCGCGGAGGAGCATCAAAGTATCGAAGTAAGCCCTACCTCATCTACCTTGAGCCACGATGCGATTAATGAAGATAAACATTCAAAAGCTGAAGGAAAAAAACAACAACTTGTTGATGTTTCTGTGCTTGTGGTTGACGATGTACGTGTGAACCAAATAATTGCCCAAGCGATACTTCAGTCTCATGGAGCGACAGTCACCGTTGCAGAGAATGGAGTAGAAGCACTCGCCACATTAGCAGGTGAAGAGAAGTTTGATATTATCTTAATGGATATTCAAATGCCCCAAATGGACGGATATGAAGCGACCAGGAAAATCAGAGAAAACCAAAAAATCAAGGATATCCCCATTGTTGCAATGACAGCGAACGCAATGACTAGCGATATCGAAGAATCCAAAAAAGCGGGCATGGACGGCCACATCGGCAAGCCATTTGAAGAGGACGTGTTTATTAAAGAAATTCTTGCCCATCTTCGCACCTGAGAGATCAATCAGTAACGAGCATGTCTTCTCAAGCTAACGTAGTTAATTAATATCAATCTAATTTGCCCGCTTTTACTAGCACCTCACTAGGCCTTAAGGTATCTCAAGACTTTTTTTTCAAAAAAAGCTTAAGTTTCATAGCAATCATCCGATATAAGAAGTATAGCGGGACTAGGTCCAAAATGGAGGCTCCAAAATGCAAAGTGAACCCACCGGGCAAACAGTCGCCCAAACAGCCAAACCTGCCGCACAATATACGGCCAAGCCAACAGGCAAGACCGATGTAGATGCAGGCGTTAATAAACAGGCTTTCAACCAAGCGATCCTCGAGTCATCCATGAATGCGTCGATCAGCTCAGGAAACCATTCCATGAGCTTGTTGTTTAAGTCGGCCCTAGAACACATTAATGTGGCATTGGCACCAGAGCTCGGCGAAAACGCGATCCAAAACCTAGCGAAATCAGATATTGATGTTAGCCCCCAGGCAACAGCAGACCGCATTGTCTCCATGAGTACTGCCTTTTTCAGTCAATACGCTGAGCAACACCCAGAAAAAGACCTTGAGACATCACTAAAAGACTTCACTGACATAATATCAGGAGGCATTGACCAAGGGTTCAGCGAAGCACGAGAAGTACTTGATGGACTTCAAGTGTTAGAAGGAGACATCGCAACCAACATCGATAAAACGTATGATTTGGTTCAGTCTGGCCTTAAATCATTTATAGATAACTACCCTCGCCCAGAATAACCGCGTTGTAGCAAACCAGCCGTTCGAAGGTCTCTATCGAACGCCCATTTTAGCCTTACAGTGGCATGTTAAATTTTGAATTAAAATGGGGTGCACCAACGCGGCATCTCAGGCAAAAGTCAGGGCTTAATTCATGGTAATGAAGCAGGTATGCAGATAAAATCCACTCTCCCATTAAGACTTATCTAATGTAAGAGTTGATCGCATGACTAGAAAGATTGAATTATTGGCACCAGGGGGTGATGTCAACGCCATTAAAGCCGCTATTGTGGCCGGTGCCAATGCCGTTTACTGTGGCTTAGATACCTTTAATGCGCGCAATCGTGCATCTAACCTGTCCTTTGATGAACTCAATGGGGTGATTAGATTGGCCCACAGCTACGATTGCGAGGTTTTTTTAACCTTAAACGTGGTGATCTTAGAGCATGAAATCCCCAGCTTGATTAAACTGCTTAACCAACTTGTGAATACCGGTATTGACGGTATTATTATCCAAGATTTAGGGGTCTTCAATCTGGTTAAAAAATATTTTCCTAGTTTGAATATTCACGCCTCGACTCAGTTAACAACCCATAATGAAGGTCAAGTGCAGTTTCTGCGTAAAATAGGGGCTTCTCGTCTTAACTTATCACGAGAGTTAAATCTCACTGAAATCAAGACCCTAGCCACTTTAGCCCATGATGTTGACGCATTGACTGAAGTGTTTGTGCATGGTGCATTATGCATCGCATTTTCTGGCCAGTGTTATTCAAGTTCGGTGAGCGTGGGCAACTCGGGTAACCGCGGACGTTGCAGTCAGGCCTGCCGCGCAGAGTACGAACCCACT
Source organism: Methylococcales bacterium (assembly GCA_018672285.1). Classification (GTDB taxonomy): domain Bacteria; phylum Pseudomonadota; class Gammaproteobacteria; order JABHGC01; family JABHGC01; genus JABHGC01. Next base: position 32,558 of record JABHGC010000135.1, on the reverse strand, counting down.
GCCATGGGCAACAAATATCCCTTTAACTTAAAAGACAACTCAGCCTACTTTGATTTGCCTGAATTAGTGGATGCGGGTGTTGATTCGCTAAAAATTGAAGGTCGCATCAAAGGGGCGAGTTATGTCCATACCACCGTGGATAGCTGGCGCAAACAAATCGACCGATTTAGTCAAACTGGAACAATACTGGACGACAATTCAAACCTTTATAAAGTGTTTAATCGAGACTTCACTAATTTATTTTTAAAAGGCGACCTGAAAAAATCGATGTTTATCGATAACCCAAGAGACCATAGTTTCACCCACGCAAATGAAACCAACAACGCGACCTCAGGGGTACAGATTCAACAAGTACAGCAAACGCTGTCGGCCGAGAAAAATGACATTAATGCGATGGTCAAGGCTGAAATTGAGTCATTAGATATCGCCAAACGTCACTTAACCTTTGAATTCGCAGGCAAATTGTATGAACCACTAACCGTCACTGTGGTGGTTGAGCCGGCTCATGATACCGGCGCTCAACCTACACCACTTGATACCCTTGTGGTTAAATCAGCTATACCTCTGATGGCGGCAGAGAAATCCCCTATTGATCAAGACGCCATTATAAAGCGCTTTAAAGGTTTTAATAATGCTAAGTTCACTGTTGAGCGCTTTATTTTTTCTCAGCTTGAGCCGAATTTAAGACTACCTTTTAAAGAATTGAGTGATATCAGAAAAAAAGTGGCTTTATTACTGAATGACTCTGTCGCGCTTATTTCACCGGCAGAGGTTCCAACATTGCAAAAGCATGCTAAAACTCAGCCAGATGCCACACCCAGCATGTCCATTTTAATTGCGGATGAGGAAGACCTCCCCCTATGTGAACTGACTGCTTGCGATATCTATTTTAAGTTACCTGAAAGCTTTAAAAAAGGGGGCAACAAATATATCGAGATACTGTCAAACAACCCAAGGCTCATCCCTTGGTTTCCAGCAGTTTTAATTGGTAAGGATTATCATGAAGCAGTCAGATTACTTGAAGCGGTAAAACCTAAGCGCATTGTGAGTAATAATACGGGGGTTGCCTATAGGGCTTTTGAATTAGGTATCGACTGGATAGCAGGCCCCTTTTTAAATACCACCAACTCTTATGCACTGTTAACGCTTAAGGAAGCGCTAGACTGTAAGGGGGCATTTATTTCTAATGAAATTAATCAGCAGCAGATAAAAAATATTGCGCGCCCTGAAAATTTTAAACTGTTATACAGTATTTACCACCCTATCTTAATGATGACCAGTCGCCAGTGCTTTTTTCAGCAAACCGTTGGCTGTAAGAAGCCCAGCATTGACGATCGCTGCATGTTAACGTGTAAAAAGGCAACCTCCATCAAAAATGTTAACGGCATTTCCTTTGCCATAGATAAGCAAAGAGGTGGATACCCTAGTATTTATAATCATGAGCAGTTTTTAAATCTTGATATTGTTAACGACTTAGCACATTTATTTGACGAATTTTTCATTGACCTGACAGACATTGGTGCAGGCTCTAAAGTGATGCCTGATAAAGCACAACTCATCACCCATTTTCAAAATTTACTAAAGGGTGCACAGGGTGCGGGCGATCTGCTTCATAACATGGTGAACCTATCGACCCATGATCAATATACACAGGGTTTATAGTCAACATTCGTGTTTTACAAAGACTTCGGCGGCGCACCGTTAAAAAGATAAGCGGTTCTTTTGCACAAAGAAACCAACATGAGCATTAAAGGCACCTCAATCAGAACACCCACAACCGTTGCCAGTGCTGCACCAGAGGATAAACCGAACAGTATAATCGCTGTCGCAATGGCGACTTCAAAGTGATTGGAAGCACCAATGAGCGATACCGGCGCCGCATCTTGATAAGACAGCTTCAACCACCTAGATAATACAAAATATCCTAGAGAAAAGATGAATACTGTTTGTATTAATAGTGGAATGGCTATCCATAATATGGTTAATGGGTTTGACACAATCACTTCGCCTTTAAACGAAAACAAAAGCACCAGCGTGGTTAATAAAGCCGTGATACTCACAGGGGTTAGCCAACGCAGGAATCGTTGATTGAACCACACTATCCCCTTATATTTAATAATGAGTTTTCTCGAAAAATACCCAGCTACCAATGGCAATGCAACATAAATTGAGACGGATAAAACCATCGTTTCCCAAGGCACAGGCATAGAATTTACGTTTAATAATAAGCCACCTAGCGGCCCATAAAGCAGAAGCATTAAAAGTGAATTGATTGCCACCATCACGAGCGTTAGCCCATCATTTCCCCCAGATAAATGCCCCCACATTAAAACCATCGCTGTGCATGGCGCTATACCCAGCAAAATGGTCCCCGCAATATAGCTTCTCCATAACGCGACTTCCTCTCCATTCGCGAGTATTTCTGTGCCAGGTAAAAAGTCTCGGAAAAGATACCCTAAAAATAGAGTTGATATCGCAAACATGCTAAATGGTTTAATCGCCCAGTTGATGAAGAGCGTTAACATAACGGGCTTTGGCGTCTTTGCTGATTTAAAAACCTGTGCGAAGTCTATTTTCACCATAATGGGATACATCATGAAGAATAAACACACTGCGATAGGAATCGACACTTGATAGATAGAAAAATCATTCAGGGCAGTTGCAACATCTGGTGCTATTTTTCCTAAGAAAATCCCACCAGCAATGCAAAGCATGACCCATACTGTCAAATAGCGCTCAAATATTGATAACTTTTTCTCAGACATATTGGCTCCCCTACTTACTGGCTATTTTCTAATGAACCTAACAATACGTTCAATAACACCCTGTGTGGAGTAACTTTATTGCCCCAATGGTTCGGCAGCACATAACCACAAGTTGTTGTAGTGCTTGATACTGAATTCCAAGTAACCATCACACGGCCACATTTAAGCTGTTCAGTCGTTTTTTTTATGTCTACATGCCCACCCAGATTAATAACACCACTCAAGTAAAATTATACTCGATAGAACTCAGCTCGCCCATACTTTCTACAGCTACCCTTATCAGCATTTATTTAATGCCAACCTATTGAGTACAACAAGCCATTTTTAATAAAACCAGTCGGCGTACAATTTTATATTGAACATCGTTTATTTTTCAATTACCCTATCAATTGAACACCGATCAATTAATCACCCTCAATATTAAACGTCGTTCAAAAAACGAGGAGTTTTCGTCATGATGAAACACTGGATCCCAACCATCAGCCTTTTAGGCATCACCCTGTATAGCAGCGTCAGCAGTGCAGCAGGGCTGCTGACCCCGAGCAATAGTCAGCTACCCGCTTTAACCTTATATGACCATAACGTCTCTGTTGCCATTGAAGATGGCTATGCCATCACCAGGGTTGATCAAGTTTTTACCAACCCCAACCCACAAGACCTTGAGGCACTGTACTCCTTCCCTATTCCAGACAAAGCCGCGCTCGCCGAATTTAGCTACTGGATTGATGGCAAGCAAATCATGGGCGAAGTGATTGAGCGAAAGAAAGCCAAAACCCTCTATCAACAAGAAAAATCCGCAGGCCGTGAAGCCGGGCTTGCAGAACAAGATAGTTTCAAAACATTTGATATCCATGTCTCCCCGGTTAGAGCAAAAGACAAAGTCAGAATTCAACTTGCTTACATACAGCCCGCCACGCTTGATACGGGTATTGGGCGCTATGTTTATCCTTTAGAGGATGGCGGGGTTGATGAGGAAAAAATGTCATTTTGGACCGCAACAGAAGTTGTCAGCAACCATTTTTCATTTAACGTTACCGTTAAATCAGCCTACCCGATTGATGCCTTAAGACTGCCTAACCACCCCAACGCCAGCATTAAGCAAATTTCAGATGGGGTATGGCAAGCCAGTATCGAGGCACACGGCAATGTGGCCGCCATAACACAAAACAGCGATGAAGCACCGGCCTCGATGCCCCAAATAACCGTGCCCACTGAAGCCTCTAAACCTTCACCGGGGTTTAAACTAAACCAAGACTTAGTACTTTATTGGCGCCACAAACCAGGATTAACCGGTAGTGTAGAGGTGATTGCAAACCGAGCTGACGCGAACAGTGAAGGCACGTTTATGATGGTCATCACTCCAGGGGAAGACTTACCCCCTATCAGCGCAGGGACTGATTGGACGTTTATTTTAGACCAATCGGGCTCTATGTCAGGTAAATATGGCAGCTTAACCAGCGGTATAAAGCAAGCACTCTCCTCTCTTAGACCGAACGACCGTTTTAGGATCATTCTCTTCAACAACAGAGCAACTGATTTAAGCCATGGTTTTGTCGAGGCAAACAATGCAAATACGACCGATATGATTAACCGTTTAAACAACACTCAACCACACAACGGCACGAACTTATATGCCGGTTTATTAAAAGGCATTAAAGGTGTCAACACAGACCGAACCAATGCCATTGTGTTAGTAACGGATGGCGTTGCCAATGTGGGAGAGACTCGTCAAAAACAATTTTTATCCCTCCTTGAAACCACTGACATTCGGTTATTTACGTTTATTATGGGGAACAGTGCCAACAAACCCCTTTTGAATATACTCACTAGGGAATCTAATGGGTTCTCCCAAAACATCTCAAATAATGATGACATTATTGGCCAAATCATGTTGGCCGTCAGCAAAGTCACCCACGAAGCCATGCATGAAATCGCCCTTAAATTTGATGGTGTTCGCGTGAGTGATGTCACTCCAAAACGTTTTGGCAGTCTGTATCGCGGCCAACAACTCACCGTGTTTGGCCACTATTCCGGTGATGGTGAAGCGGCCGTTACCTTAACAGGTAACATCGCAGGTAAAGATAAACAATACCAAACACATTTTGATTTTCCAAATCAGGCCAACCTCAACCCGGAAGTTGAAAGGCTGTGGGCTTATGCCACTATTCAAGAGTTGGCTGAAAAAATAAATGATTTTGGTGAGAAGACAGAGCTTAAATCGGCCATTATTGATATCGCAACCCAATTCAGTTTGGTCACCAATTACACCTCGATGATTGTTATGCGCGAAGCACAATTTAAACAGCATAAAATCAAACGGTCTAACCTAACGAGAACAAATGAGGAACACAAGGCTCAACAACAACGATTAAGCCAAGCCCCGGTGAATCATCAGGTTGATCAAGCGCAACCAATGTATGCCACACCAAGACCCAATGTTTCTCAACCCTCACCTTACCAAAGAAGTTATGGTGGTGGCGGTGGTAGCGGTGCGGTTGGCCCATGGGATATTATTTTATTCTTACCCCTGCTTGGCTTGTTGAGAAGAAAGTCCAAGAAAAACGCTTAACCATAATATTAACGCGCTACGCCACACCAGGCCTAGCGCATGAATAAAGGCCAAGCCAATGCAAGATAAAGTATTTTTCATCCCCCTCCAAACACTGATGCTCATTGCTTTAGCTGCGCTGGTTTACCTTTTGACGGGGGCAAGCAGTGAAACGCTCGTGTATCAACAACATGCGGTACTACAAGGTGAGTGGTGGCGCTGGTTTACCAGCCACTGGGTGCATACGGGGTTACAACATTTTGGCCTAGATGCCATTGCGCTGCTGATATTAGCAGGCACTTTAGAGTACTTTGCACCAAAATGGGTATTACCTAGTTTAGGCTTAGGCATATTGATGGTAAACCTGATGCTATGGCAACAAAATATGGCAGTGTACTGTGGCCTGTCAGGTGCACTACACGCCTTTTTATTACCTTTGATTTGGTTACTTTGGAAACGCTATCAATCACCTATTTTACCTTTGATCGCAGCGGCATCTTTGGCCAAAATGGGTTATGAGACCAGCCTGCAACAAACATTATTCATGACCAATACATGGCCACCCATTATTGAGTCTCATTTAGCAGGATATTTTGGTGGGTTTATTTTGTGCGTGGTATGGCAGGTTATGGAAAGAAACCATAACCCAGTATCTTACGAAACTTAAATGCGCTACTGCCACTTAAAACGGTAGCGCAAAAGGGGTCACCCTTTACTCAGCAGGTACAACGTTTTCAGCTTGGGGGCCTTTCTGACCATCAACAACATCCATCGTGACTTTTTGACCTTCAACTAAGGTCTTACGGCCACCACCAGATATGGTGCTGTAATGAACAAAAACATCTTTCTCGCCACCTTCTCGCTCAATGAAACCAAAACCTTTCTCATCATTGAACCACTTTACTGTACCTGTTACTTGATTTGACATACATCTCTCTTACTTAAGTCTAACGCCAAAAAAACTTGGCTATTGCTAAAAAACTGATTTCAATAGGTTTATTGATATTTTAATAGACCTATCAATAATCATCTTAGCTATTTTTTACCTATATGCCACATTTTTTTGCCATGAGCTGCTTTTTAATTGATCTCATCCCGTATTTTCTCAGGTAAATCCCCCTCAAATACTGCCGAGGCATAATCCAGTAATTGCTCAAAAAAGTGCTCGTCGAAGCCGCTCCAATAAAGCTGAACCTCTGTCCCGTCGACTAACACCGTCACCCCTTGCTCATCATGACCCCATTGAGACTCTAAATAACCTAAACGTGCCTCCTCTTCAATTTGGGCATCATACTGGCAAAAACGGTAAAATAATGTATTGGGTGTTTCCCAAAATTCATCCGGCAAACTGGCATATTGTATTTGCTGACACACTCGATATAAATTCGGTGTCCCCAATTCCAATGAAACAACGTGTGCTTGCTTCTGCCAATCATGCCCTAAAAGTGGGCGACTACGCTGCAGGCTCATATCCGTCAGTAAGCATGCACCTTGCTGATGCGTTTGACAGGTAGCCATGATTAACGCGCGGTAAACCTGGTGCTTCGAAAGATGATAATGGCTCGAAAAAAGTTGCACCCCTCTAACAAGCCATAGCGGCAAGTATTTAGCCTGCTGTTCCCCCATGCAAACGCGCTTAACGACAGGTAACTGAGTGAGGTGTTCCGGCTGCTGGGCGACAATGGCTTGCAATAATTCTGATAATTGCCCGTGGTTTAACCAGCCTTTTGGACTGAATAACAATAGGATAGGGCTAGTGGCATGTAAAATCTGTACACAATGTAACAACGAGTGCGGCGCCTCACTCAACCACCCTGGCATTTGCTGCTCAAGCCAGGGCAAATGAAATGGTGCATGAAAATCAAAATCAATATGCTCTGAATGTATGCTCACTTGCCCTGAAGAAACCAGCATCGTCAGCGTATTATTAGGGCTAATGGCCTGCCATTTAGCCTGTAACAAGGGGTGTTGACTCGACAAAAACTGTACTCGCTCAGAAACATCAAAATGCCGAGCAACACTACAAAATACAGCTTGCCATAGTGGCTGTTTTTTCCCGTCATCCTCTGCCAGTCGAGTTTGCTGTGCGCTGGACACAAACACATCAACAGGTTCAAATTGATAATAATCTGCGGCTAATTGCTGTACTAAAGAATTAACCGACCATTGGTTTAGACTATGCTGCTTTTGCCTAAGCAGCGTTACGACTTGCTGAAGCTGCATACTCCAGCTATCTAATTGCTGTTCAGCCACACAGTCAGAACGTAATTGATATTGAAAACCAATGCCTGACGATTGTATTTGTAGCTGTACACAAGGGTCTGAAAAATTATTAAATGGTTGACACCTAGTCACTTCAAGACCATCACCAAAAAACAGATCCCGACGCCCTTCACGCCACGAAAAACAAGTGCCAATCCCTTCCCTTCTAGGTGGTGCTTGATAAAATGGGGTTGAGATATATTGTATATGGTCTAGCCAGGCTTGTTTTACTCTCGCCGATAGAACATCCAGCGTATCATCAAGGCGTATATCCGCAGGAAGAGATAAATCAAGTGTGACCGGCCCAAGTACCATTGGCTGAATCCCATCATCATTTTGCACCATCATCGCATATTCAGATTGGCCATTTTGCCAATACAGCACCACTTGCCATAACATCATCCACAAGATTTTTGGTTGCACAGAAAAGACCGAGCATAAGTCATCAATATGAGCAGAAGGAATGGTAATATTGGGAGATTCTTCCCATGAAGCATTATTAGCAATGGGTAGTTGGTAGCTCGGTAATGCTGCAATACGAGACCAATAAGATTTCGTTAAAGACTGGTTTCGCGATTGCAGCCGCTGGGCTTGGCGCATGACATAAGATGAAAATGATTCAAATTGCGCTACCTCCCCTTCTGCTTTAGACAAACCTAGACCAATTAAGGCCATTACTTGCTGTACACTCTCTGCATCCAAACAGGCCTTATGAACCTTAAACGTCAATAAATATTGGCTCGCACTGATTCTAATTAGAGTGAATGTATAAGGTAAATCTTCATGTAAATCGATGACTTTACCATTCTCTACCTCAATGTATTTATGGGCAGCAGCACTGGCTTTTTCTTCACCGTGCTGACTGAAATCAATTTTTACAATTGTCGGTACTTGTTCTTTTAAATAATGGTTTTGCTGCTGCTCATTAAGCAAAAAGGTCACATTCAACATCACAACCGACTGAATTGTTGCGGTGACTTGTTTAACTAATTGAGCAAGATCCACCTCACCCTTTAACTGGTATATCCAAGTGGCATGATCACTGACTTTAGCCTGAAATAAAGCAGGTTGTAGCACCAACTGCTGACTTAACGTCACCGGAAAAATGTCTTTGTCATCAACCAGACCTAAACGGCTATCTCTTGCGGCGCTCAGTGTTTGATTCACAAACAGGCACATATCTGCTACCGTGCTTTGCTGAAATAATAGCTGTGCTGTCAGGTCAACATCAAATGTTGCATTCAATAAATCGGTTAATTGTAGAATATCTGCCATGCCAAAACACTCAGCAACAGTCCGTTTAAAGTCAGCCAGCTGTATTTGACCAACAACACTTTGCATCACCAGCAACGTTTCTGGCTCAAACTGATTAAACCCTCCTTGCATCGCCTGTTGATTCACCAAAGCAATTTCTTCAGCGAGAACAGCTTCATCATAACTCGTCGGTATGATGCGGATTTTTGGCAATAAAAACTCAGGGTAATATTCACTTAACTCACTGAAAATTCTTTGTTTATCAAGATCGTCAGACATCACCCATAACTGCCATTGATCTTCATCTTTAATTGGCCACGCCTTTTCAACACCCGGTAACGCAGCGGCACGGGCATTTAACTCGCCAAGGTGCCAGCGCCCCATCACTTGTTCGACAATCATTGGTGATTGACCTATAAATCGAATCCCCTTGTCATCATATTTCCCTTCATAAGGTGTCACGATAAATTCATCACCCTCTGTTACCGCTGAGCTACCCCCTGCTAGGTAAAATAATGGGGATTCATCCTTCGGGTTTAAGGTCAACTTGGTATTACCCAGTAGTGAAAATTTAATGCTTTCAGTCGCCAACCCACCCCACGGAATATGTCTATAAAAAGACAGATACTGAGACTCAACAGGGCCACCAAATAAAATCACATCGCACTCAAAGTGCAAACTGGATAGCAACTGATCGATATTAATAAAATCAACCACAAGCACATAAATGGACGCCAGAGACAATGACTGGAACTGAGATAGTTTCTTTGCATCATTTAATTCATGTTGAAAAACAAACAAACTCACCTGTTTGGTTTTATCTTCTGGCAACTCGAAGCTCAACTCAGCACCATTCATCATGGCCAGCCAACTCACCAAAGAAAAATATCCACAATGGTCCGCTGAGGTGAGCACCAAAGACTGTCCACTGTGCAATTCTGCAGGGAAAGCATGCACCCAATGAAAAATGGCCTGCTGATCAAACGCTAAATGCTGTAGCTCAACTCGCCCCTGGCTCGCCAACACCACCTCGACAACACCTTGGTCTAAGACGGGTAAATCAATGGTGTTATTTCGGGATAAAAACTCTTGATCTGTGTCTAAACAAATTGGTAACACAGAAATATCGGGGATTAAATCTAGCGTTGCCTGCTCCGTCAACATCACGACACTCCCTGCTTCGTTAATCAGCTGACTTAACCTAGCGACGGGGTCATCGGGGTTTAACAAACAATAAGGCACTTGAATTTTCATACAGGCAAGCAAACACATTAAACGGCCAACATAATCATGCAAGCACACCACAACCGGATGGCTTGATTCAGCCCCCATACCTAATAAGTGGCTGGCAATTCGAGTAGAAATTTCATCCACTGTCGCATAACTCAGAGGGTCAGCACCTTCTAGTAGTAGTGTACTATCCCCCTGTTTTTGGCAAATAGCCCGCCATGCTTGCAGCAAACTATGGCGAGGTAAAGTGACCCCTTTACCGGTTATGCCATAAAAGGTATTTTTGTCTGCCACAGCCTGATACGTCACTTTGCCAACGGTGAGTGCTTGCTGCAAACTCAATAGACCTTCAGCCAATTTTCTCGCAAAAGATTTCATATCTGAGGCTAAAAAACCGTGCTGATACAATAATTGACATATAATACTGTCATCATTACTGATAAATCGGAGCTGAAGCCCACAAGGGTTTTCACTTGCGGAACGATTTAACCATTGAATAACGTCATCTTGCGATTCTTTTTCGTAACTAAACCCTAAACAGTATCGCAAGTGATCACCATCAACATCCGTTAACAATTCAGGGAGTATCGCTTCAATACTTTGGTCTAACGTTTTAGGCTGTTCACATAATGATGAAATAGTTCCAAGCAAATCTGATAATGAGCGCTGACTAAAATCAACCTCAATTGGCATCGCATTTAAAAGGGGTGCCATTAATGTCTGCCATTGCGGCCAAACTCTGTCAGATTGCTGTAACACAATGCCAACATTCGGTTGTTGTACCCATTGAGAAATGGTTAATAAGGTTGCCAATAAACAATGTGCTTGATCAACATTGGTGTTATCAGACGTTTTAAGTCTAAATGTAATTCGGTGTGCAGCAGCCTCATCTAACCCTTGGCTATGCAGCACAAAAGGGAGACGGGTCATTGCTGATAATGAGGGGCCAGTATACGCTTGTGACATTCGTGCCGCTTGCCAAGCTAAGTAATCATCAAACGTGTGTCCACTTAAGATGACATCTCTATCTTCTAATAAATGCCTCATTAATTGCACTGCCATTTTTAAAGCAGGCGCATCAATAGCCAATGGGTGGACTACCCACACTAAGTAATCTGCAGATTCTGTTGTCATCAAAACAATACGAAACAGATATTGATTAACAGGAACAAAAGCTCGCCACCGCTCCTCTTCAACCAACGCTTGAATTTCGGCTTGCACTGAAGCTTCACTAGATTGCTGACGTTCTACCGGTAAAGCCTGGTGCTTCACTACTGTATTTTTCCACTGCCCAGATTGCCACTGATAACAATGTTTTAGTAAAGGGAAATACACCAATAATGACTGAAGCGCAGCATTTAACTGCTCAAAATCAACCCGTATTGGATATTGTACGATGGCCAGATAATTTTCTTGCGCCACTTGTGCAATTTGCTCTTGAAAAAGCAATCGCTGTTGATACAAGCTGGTCACCATGCCTTGTGCTGGCGCTAACAAAGCCAACTCATGATAGGGTAATTGGTGACTTAATTTACGCAAGTTACACGGCTGCATTAAGGTATAAGCGCTCATTGGCTGATACCCCATTTGCTGACTACACCACATCAAATCTTCAAGCTGAGCACTATCCACACCAAGTCTAGGTAAGCTCTGTAACATAGAGACCGATTGCCGCCCTGTCACTTGGCAAACCAATTGGTGAAGATACTGCTCAGCTTGCGTTAACGCTGCTGGTGAATCATGCTGCTGATGCTTTGGTACGAGTAGTGTCGGCAAGCGTTCTTGCCAATCTTTAAGGGTTAATGACTCATTCTGCCAGAGCAATTTGTCTGCCTCATTACCCGGTAAGATAATGTCTAAACAAGCTGACAATAAGCGTGCATCTAGCCACTCAGTCTCCTCATCTTGTAATGATTGCCACACAATCGCTGAAAATGCCTGCTCATCATCCAACACTTGAGCGGATACTGCCGCTGAAATTAACGACAAGAACCACTGTGCCGTTTTTTGAGAAATTAACTCTGCTGGTGAATCAAGCTGTAGCGTTTCGCCATCATATTGAATAACAAAGGTATCGCTCAGCTGGACAGGTGATTCAGCCAATACAACCCAGTGCTCTGGCAACTCATTAATAACCAATGAAACCGAAGGCACATTTTGTAGCGGTACAAGTTTCATCTCTTTAAATGACATTCTAGCGACATACAGTTGCGCTTTTTTTGCCAAAACCACACTCGACTGAGTCACCTTCATCAGCTGCATCAACACCATCACAATAGTGCTGCGAATGATTGCTATTTCACCCTGTAAAGTGATGTCAACACTCACCGACTGATTCTGTGCGGCCGATGTCATACTGGGAAAATAGACCCAAGGGTATTCTGCTTGAGACTCATACATCTGCAGCCAGTCCGGCAACAACTGTGATTGAACATTCGTCGGCATGCCGGCGCCCGCTGGCTGTAACCAATTATCCATAACGGTAGAAACAACGGCATTATGAGTCGGTTGAGCATCGGCTATTTCAGAACCAAGGCCCGACCCCCCCCCCTCAGGATACACAACGAAAATCCGTTCAGGTATGATGCTTTCAGGTACTTGGGTGGCTAAATATTGCAGTAATATTTTCTCAGTAACTGCGACACCTGGATGACACAAACATGTTGCCGATAATGCCTCCTCATCCCAATAAAGCGTGGCTTCCTCCACCCCATCATAGGCAAGCAGAATATTTTCAACGACCTCCATATGGAAACGAATCAGGCCGCAAACCTGAATATCTCCTGGCCGGGTATAAAACTGAATTTTACCCTGCCCATGTATCGCCGCGCTTGAACCGGTTGTTAACCATGTTGCTTCACCGTTTTGAGGCTGTAACAACTGTAATTGCCCCACCACACCTGAGGGCACCGAATACCCACAATGATGTACAACCTGGCATTGAATGCCAGGCAACGTCTGGGCATAATCAGCCCCAACTTGGTAACTGGCCACAAACAAAAATGACTCGGGTAACCAAACAATGAAGGTCTGCCCTTCGATCATTTTTTCTGATTCTCGCACAGCAACGAGTTGCTCGGGTGACACCAACAATACCGCTTCTGAGTCATCGCTATAATATGTCTGAATTTGCCCTTTTTGATCACCAAAATGTAAGCTCGACCCTGACAAAAATGCTTGCCAGCTAAACCAAAGAATCGTTGAATAAGACTCTGTCATCGAAACAGACCATACTGCATGATGATCCATAGGTAATACTGCCTGAACATCTTGAAATGCGGTGACAATTTGCGCTTGTGTGACCGGCACTAACGTCGGTGCATGCTTGACTGCTGCATTCAATACATAATATTCAATTTCAGGTACAGCCGAGACAACTTGAAGCGGGTTATTATGATCAGCCACATCCGTCAAAGCGACAGTCACAAAGGGTGCTGGCAAGCCTTGTTCTGTAATAACGATCTGGATGTTTTCTTCCAACAATAACTGGCAACACTTTTGCAGTGGTATGTCACGCCCGCATAAAACAGGTATTGCACCAAGAGACTGTATCGCCAAACTCGCACACACCCACTCATAGCCTTGCTCAACCATAACCGCAATTTTGTCACCAATTTTAACATTCTGTAATGACAGCTTTCTTGCAATGGGTGACACGGATGACAGTAATTGCCGGTAAGTCAACGTGATATGGGCATCGACTATGGCGGTTGCATCTTGACGCTTAGTTGCCAGCTGCAGGAAGCGGCCAATCAAACTCCCTGACTCGACTGATGTCGCCGCCATTGTGGGCATTGATCGTGGTGAGACAAACAAGCAACCTAAAGATTTTTCAGGGTGGCAGAGTAATGACTGCAAAACATCTAAGTAATGAGATGAGAAAATAGTCGCAATATCCTGAGAGAATATTTTTTCATTATAACAAATCACACATTCCAGCTGCTGCGCTTTCTCCTCTATGCTTAAGGAGAAACCAAACGGGTTACTACCCTGAGTCACTTGCCATTGCATCACACCTTGAGCGACTACCCCTTGAGGTCGATACTGAAAATGGTATGGTGTCAGCTCATTGACTCGAAGCCCGGTATAAACTGTCCCAAGTAATTTGGCTTCTACACTGAGAAAACGCTGAGAAAATTGGGCAATGAATTCAGCCTTCACTTGCTGCAGAAACACGCCCACAGGTTGCTCAAAGCCTACAGATATCACAGGCAAAAAGAGTTCAGGGATGGGCATAACGGCCCCTTTAAAGTAATCCCCACCTTGTAACTCTGGCGTTATTGCAGCGGCAATATCATCATTGGGTGCATAGAGCGCGAGTGTTAACACATAGGCTGAATAAAAAAGCAACTCAGCTGTTAAACCATGTTGAGCACACGCCTGCTCAAGACCAATCAAACTGTCATTTGGCAGCATTTTTGATAATACGGCTGACTGGTAAGATTTTCCTGGTAACTCAGGGAGAACATTTGCCTGTAAAGCACTAGAGAGTTTTTCAACAAAATGCGGCGATGAATAGTGTCGCAATGAGAATTGCTGCAATTTTGCATAGTCAGCGTAGTGATAAGCAAAAACCGTTTCCGGTAATGTGACACCTTGGCTCAATGTCACCACCGCTTTAACAATATTCTCTGCCAACAAATAACAGCTAGATTTATTTGCTAAGCAAGGGTGAATAGCAATACCAATCCATAATTTACCACTATTTAGCAACGCACTTTGCAGTGCAACAGCGGGTTTTGAAAGATCAAAAATAGTTTCCGACAGTTGCTGCTTAAGGGTCAGGACATTCTCATCTGTTAACCAAATACTCTCCCTTGAGCATAATTCGAAGTCATGTTTAGACGCCTGAAAAGTATGGAGCTGATCCTCTTCTAGCTGAAAATAGGAATGCAGCATAGGGTATTGCTGTAAAACAGCATTGACCGCCTGCTCAACTAAAGGCAATTCGAGATCACTTGGTAAGGTTATCTCAGTCACCCACGACGTCATACAGCCTGGCTGAGCTTGTTCTCTAACCCAGTCATTCATGACTGATATATCCGCAATATTGCCAGAAGGTGATTGTAATAAGGGTAAAAGCAGGTTATCTAGTTTCTGCTGTAGCAACCATGCAATCGCTGCGACATCCTCACTGTGCTGTAACGATGACAGCGGTATATTCACAGCAAACAAAGCATCTATTTGATGCTGTAACTGAACCCAGTTGGATAAAGTCAACGCTTGCTCAGTGCTGACAAGCAAGTTCAGGATGTCTTGCAACCATTGAGATGTCGCCGCTTGTGCATGAATCGACAGTGGTAACGTTTGCTCACGCCAATACAATGCCGACTGTTCATCCACATACCCCACCATTTTAGCGGCTGCCATCTTGCTAACTTGCTGACCTTGGAGCGGGCTAGTCAGTACCAACTCACCAATGACTCTCTTACCTAATTGGCCTGACCGTAGATAGGTATCACATTGTTGATGTTCTAATAATTCCCCCACACAACCTTGTGATAATGCCTCTAATTGCTGCATCTCAAGTGTGGTCAGCCAATACTGAGCAACGTGATGATATTGCAAAATCCAGCGCTGCTGCTCTAGTGCAGGCAACGTCGATAATCGGGCAATGTCTGACGGTGTAAAGGTCATCACCACTTGTTCAACCGACAGTGACTGTAACTGTGTCACTGCTGTCATTGCCCGGCTATCCGGTAGCCAAAATTGACTGACAGCGTGATGTAAGCACCAATATTTTAAGGCAGAATACTCAACGCTTCGGCTTGAGGGTAAAATCATGCTCCCACCCGATTGCAGAACAGCCAGTAAGGAGAGCATATATAAGCTATCGATAACCTCACATAGGCTCACATGAACTAACTGTCCTGCAATGAGTTGCTTTTCTTGCTGTATTAACCGGTCGAGCTTATCCAAGGTATACTCATAAGCCACCAACTGACTGCCTACCAAGTCATGCTTAATAACCGCAGCTAATTCAGATTGATCAACAACCGTCGCCGCCTGAACTGGCGGTAATGCAGCTACATCGAGTAACTTTCCTGTATAGTCAGAAAATTGGTCCAAGTAGTCTGTCATGGTGACAATATGTGGGATCAATAATTGATCCAATACTGCTTGTACTACTGTTTCACTATCCAGTGGTAATGCAATTTGCGTAGCACCGAGTTTCAACAGCGCCAAAGTCACAACAGCCCCCTCTACCCCTGACACACACACACCAACCCGCTGACCAGAATGAACCCCTTGAGCCTGACAAACTGCGGCAATGGCATCTACCTGCCGCATTAATTCAGCATACGTTAGCACGCCCTTTTCACTCACTAAGGCTTGCTGCTCAGGGTATTTTTGTGCCGTGAAGACAATGCGCTTAAATGCTTGTGCTGATGTCGCTTCATACACCGCTTTTTCAACGGCTTCAGCCCCCTCACTTAACAAACCAAACCATTGTGACATCGGTTGCTCAAGAAACTCGGCTAGCAGCCCAAGAATGGCTTGAAAGTCACCTTCAATGGCTTCATGTAAATAAGACAAACTTTTCGGTAATTGAGTTGATAATTGGCAGTGATGGTTATTCTCACGCTCAATGACGGTCATGCTAACTGCGTGCAACCCATTATCTAACTGAGCATTGAGTAACCGAGCATGACTGACATTAAGTTCAGGCACAAAAATCAATGCTGACTGAAAATACGATTGCACATCACTTTCACCCGCATGATCAGAGACCACAAGCTCATAAGGCACCTGTTTATGTTGCTCAGCAAGCTCTGTCTGTAGGTGTGATTGCTCAATGAGTTGCTTCATTGTGCCCATTGAGCCTAATTTACTCCGCATGAGTACACGGTGTTCAACAGGCCCTAATGTGTTTGCGATGTCTTGTCTAAAACGATCGGGTAAGACAATGGTCGTCGCAAAATCTTCGGCATAACAGTAATGTGACAAAACGGTTTGCAATACGGCAAGTAAGATCGTTTGGCGCTCTACACCCGGTAATAGTGCGGTTAAATCCTGCCAATGACATTGCTCGCTGTCTAACATAAATTGGCTTTGTTGAGGGTTATCTTTAGTGTGCGCTAAGTGTAAACCTTGAACACCTTCTAAATTCACTTTCCAATATGCCCGCTGATATTCTAAGGCACCATTCAGAAGTCGTTCTTTTTGCCACTGTGCATATTCATAATAAGCAACACGTTCGTTAATCTGAAAGTGATCATGATACTGCTGGCTGATGGCATGTGTTAGTAGATTTGCGGAGTGAGCATCCAGTAAACAGTGGCTGTAGGTTAAAATGAGCGCAACCTGAGTCTCACTCAATTGCACTAAATTAAAGCGCAGCATCACGTCGTAATCTTGATCTAACTCCATATTCAAATAATCAGAGGCCATATCAAGCAGTGCCTGAGTTTGTTCAGCCACAGGTGTGTCAATCAAATCTAAAATAGGCACGAACTGGCCTTGCTCTGGCTCCACTACCATCTGAACAGCGCCATGCTCATAGTGAATTTGGCTGCGTAATATCGGGTCTAATTTCTTAATCCCCATAACCACTTGAGAAAAGCGCTCAATATCGCCTATATCATCATAAACGACGACCCACTGCTGATTGAATAAGCGATTACCATAAAGAGATGCCCACAACCAATGTTGATTTTGCGTGATCGATGCACCATGTTGTTTGGGTAACTCGATTGATGGTATTAAGGCATACATCAGAGGGCTTACATCTGCAAGCTGTTGCGACAACCACTCACACTGCGCGCCAAAGACACAATAATCAATCATATCTCTATAGCTAGGGTGTACCCCAAATCGTTTTCCAAGTAACACGATCAACTGCAACAAAGTGACTGAATTGCCACCTAAATGAATAAAGTGGTCTTCAGGTTTTGGTGTAACTCCAACCAACTGCAACCAACAATCGGCAGCAGATGCTTCAAGTGGTGAGTATTCAAGATTCACCTGCTCTGTAAGTTCAGCTGATGGCGCCAAAATTTCTTGGGCTTCGCATTGAGGCTGATACGCCACTTTTTGCATTTGCCCGTTATCCAACATTTTCACTTGCCAACCGGTATCAATCATCCCTTTGAATAGATTGGCATCTTGTTTATTCCAGAGTTCACGAAAAGGGGTTTCTATTGTCTCAAACACCGTTTTACGGTGAGCGACCGAAAACCGAGGAGATGCTACCCAAAGCCTTCCGGGGACACCAATGGGTGGAAATTGAAAGTCAGGCGTAAAGGTATAGCTTTTTAGATCGGCAAAAGGTCTACCTAATATTTGCTCAGATTCTAACCATTCACTGGCTGTATCAACGGCACTAATCGCCACTGGCATACTGTAAAATCCAGCATATTGTAGTGCAAAGAATGCACTATTATGCTCATTTAACGACTCATCCCAAGGGGTAAATGCACTATCAACATCCTGTAAACATAACCGTAAGCAATCTAATTTTAGATCGTCTATTTTGGCTGTTTGATATAAATGTATCAGTTGTGCCCGACTACCATAAAAAATACTCACACTCTCCTGAGAGCAGTGTTGCGCAACATTACCACTACGCTCTGGAGCGACCAGTGTCATACCCTGCAAAATGGCAGACAGTGTTTGCCACACCCACTCACCGGCTGTTTCTGTCACTTGCCAATACCAAACATCATCGGCATGTAACCTCAGTGTTTGTTGCAATATTTCAACATGCATCAAACACTCATTATGCAAAACTTCATGTTCAACAGGATAGTGCCCCTGCTGCCCAACAAAGGCGAGTGCAACCGATTCTTGTGGAACAACATCCAGTTTCACATGGACACTCAAGTCATGTTGTGCGACATCTTCAGGGAACCGAGTTAAACAATTAAATTGCGCTATTTGATCTTGGTTTGAACTAAAGCAATAATCAAGGTTAGCTGCTTTTTCAAATAGCGCTGCAGAAGCATAACCATTTAAGTGGTTAAGGATCGGCACACAGACAGCCCCAACACTCATCACCGCCAATAACCCTGCAATACTATCGGCAGAGTGCGTGATTTCCACACCGACCCTCTGACCAAAACCAATGTGGTCGGATTTTAATTGTTGAACATAATCACCCACCAATGAAAAGATAAAGGGGTAATCTATATGTTCGTTGTTCAGAGCCAGTGCCTGTCGCTGCACATATTGCGGTGCAATCCGCGCTAAACGCTGTGGAATACTATCATGCACAACCCAGGTTCGATTCTTTAAGGCACCCTGTGTCCAACGTTGATATTGGTTATCTGAATATGGGTGCCAAGCATTCATTGGCAATGCCCAATCACAATTCTGTAGTAATTGTACAAATTGGTCTAGAAAACCAACTTCGGAAAACACTTGAGATGAGTATTCTAGATGCAGTGCAATGCCAGGCTCTTCCGCCTTAGCAATCACTTTAACAACATTGTCATGTAGTGGTTGAATTGCAGTCTCAAACAAAATTTGTTCCTGAGTATTATGCAAGTCAAACTGCATCACCCAAAAATCACCAGAAAAGACATGAGACAACGCCAAGCTATCGAGTAAGCACTCGGTATACCGTTGACTATCCATCTGCTGTTTATGATGCTGTTGTAAGACATCAGAGAGCAAGCGTTCACCTTGTAGATTTTCTTGAGCGTACAAAATGGGGACTAACCAGTTTGCCACACCATGATCAAACGCCGCCTCCCCTTTGACCATTCTGAAGGCACAAAAATCATGCTTTGGTGCACAATATAATTTAATTAAGTATCCCGTCACCACTTGTAGCAACACCGTTTCTGCAATCCCCCCCCGCTCACAGAACTGTTGAATTTTCATCCACTGTTCACTGTCAATACGTTTGGATTTTTTCACAAGCTTATTGACACTCGGCTCTACTTGAAAATGCAGAGCTGACAACTCTTTCTGAGATAGTTGGCTACTCCAGTAATTCAATGTGGCAAGGTCATCAAATACAGGGGCTGCCGATTTCATAGTTAAAAAGGCAGAAAGTCCATTCATGCTATTCGTTAGTACATAGTGGCAGACAGCGTTAATAAGTTGCCGACACCCATGCATACTTAATAATGATGGGTGTGCTACTGCAACAACAATCGTGGCATTGGCTTTGACCTTAACCAACAAAAACCGAATGAGGGTTTCATCATTAAATTGAAATACTTGCTCAGAAAATTTTTCAACCAGTTTGCTGATAATCACGGGGGTAACCCGCCGATTACTCAGATCTAAATACTCACACTGCCAATTGGCTCCCCCATGATGAATTTCATAGTTCGCATGATTTGAAAATTCTGACTTTTTACAAAACCGTGCAGTGAGTAGCGGTAATCGCTGCATCAGCTCTGTTAACCCATGCTCCCAACTTAGAAGATCCAAAGAGACAGGTAACTCTTGAGCAAAACCGGTTAATGGCTTATATACATCCCGTTCACAAAACGCTAATGCCTGGTTCTGCAAACTGTGCCAGAGTTTTTCATGAGCTGCATCAACCGCCTCATCAGCACTTCCCACATGGTAACCAAGCCACTCCTGAAGTGTTGATTGATGTGACAAGTTCGAACAGGAAATCATTTCCTGATATCGAGCAACAACAGATTCAACCCACGCCTCAGGGTATAGCTCGGCATTATAGCTTACCACCAGTTCATAGGTTTTCGCTGTTGGCACAACTCTAATTGCAAAGCTGGTT
Source organism: Methylococcales bacterium (assembly GCA_018672285.1). GTDB lineage: Bacteria > Pseudomonadota > Gammaproteobacteria > JABHGC01 > JABHGC01 > JABHGC01. Next base: position 11,803 of record JABHGC010000135.1, on the reverse strand, counting down.
AAATCCACAAAATCTGTTGCACTAAATTCAACCACGGAGCAATCTTCAGAAAGCTGCAGCTCTGCATATCGGCCAAAACCAAATAAGCAGTGGAATGGTTCAAATTCATTTTCAGCAAAACTCACATTGGCCAACTGCCTCTGCCCATCATAAGACAAACATTGCGTGGTTTGTTGCATCATTTGGTACTGAACCAAACTGACTAAGTCTGCCAACAGAATACCGGGGTGGCACTCGGCCTGTAACAAACCGACATTACTGCATTGCCCTAGTGTTTTTTCTAAAGCTAAGTGCTGCCTAAGCTGATTTTCCAACCCAATACAAATAGTTTCTTTATGCAACTGCTGAGACATGGTTAATAAATAGAGCGTTGTAAACCAAGTTGCAGGGGGTATATCTAATGCCTCACACCACTGATTGACAATAGATGCCTGTACTGGGTTGACTTTAATTTTTTTAGTTTTAATCAACAATTGATATGGCTGCGTATTCTGCCACTCTAATGGTGCAATATTCGCTTGCCAATCGTCCCAACGAACTTGCCGGTTTAATTTAGCGAGGGTTTGTATACTGTCCTGCCATGCTTGATACCCACAATAATCTGCAGATTCACTTAACTCTCCTAAAAATAATGCACGGCAAATTCGGATGAATGACACCTTATCAGCAATCATAGGGTGGACGACAACAGCAACCTGAGCACGCTCAGCACCTTTGAGCACTCGAACTTGCATTAAGGCTTCTGCATTGATTTGAATAGGCCAGCAGTCTAATTGATCCGATTGCGCTTCTGATAATTCTAGCCACTCAAAAGGTTCACTGTGATTTAAAAAGGCCGTTATTGTTGCCTCTTCCTCCCGAATGCATGTGGATAAGCTTGGTTGTAGCGCCACTTGGGCGTCCAAGTTTTCCCGCATAAGCACAAGTTGTGATGCTTTAACCTGCACTTTCGTATAGTGGTTAATGGCTTGGTTGCCCATCACCGCATCTGTAAACCAGTAACGTGACTGCACCGCAGAGAGAGGGGATTCAGCCCGTGTTACCTCAGAAATCGTATGCTGGCTCACCACCTTCTCGCCCACCAACTGAGCCTGCCTCAGAATACTCTCTTGTCCTACAAATTCAGCCAATGTCAGAAGGTTTCCCTGGGCAGTTAACCAACGCCTGAATACGCTGTACCAATCCAATGGATGACGTGCAACCTGCGATAATGGGGCATCGACTTCAAAGGCTATTTCAGGCATTTGGTTTTGCCAACAATGCTGCAGTAGCATTAAGTGACTATTCCACGCCCCTTCCTTCAAACCACCAGTAGCAACTTCACAACCCGTACTTTTCCATTGCGGTTGATATTGCTCATTTAAAGCGGCCAATTGCCCCGTATTAACCCACTCGCCCCCCTTCTTCAGCCATAATAAGCTGGTTACATTTTCCGGCACAGGCACCTTTGCAGTAAGACCAATGTTTAATTCAAAGCCGGGGAGCAATGAACCAAACTCTGCAAACTCTTCCGCCACCTTAGAATCTGTGTTAGTTAAACTGATCCCCATCGGGAATTCCGGTAACACGGTGATATACCAACCACTATTCTGACTGCCAGATGTGGGAACACCGCCGAGATAGAGTAACGGTGGTTGAGCGACTTGAAGGTATTGCTCGAGCCGCTCATCATTGCTTGCACACGCAACAGGCGATAATTCTTTGCAGGGCATTTTAAGCATATAACCCTGTAATAAAGGGAAAATACCATTGATGATCGTGAGTAACGCGTCACAGCTTTGGCCATACGAAAATAAGTTGACACCTTCAGGCGCCACATGGTCACCGCATTCACTTAATATTGTCATCACATCATGGTGTGATATAAACATCATTTTTGGTGTGTTGTTACCACTAAAATCAATTGACCAAGCACATTGATCCTGAACTAATCTCTGACTTAAATCAGCCTCAAACCGTTCAATGTAAGACCACTCTAAGCCCAAACAAAAACGGGTCGTGTTCACCCCCGACAATAAAGGATGGGTTTGTTGGCTTGTAAAGGTCAAAACAACGTTAGCCTCTGAAATCAGCTGTTCATAAATAGCATCGGTCGCCTCATTGGGCAATATTATCCAGGTTAATCCAGAGTAAATAACACCGAGCAGTGCCAGCAATTGCTCATGCCCTGGCTCAAGCAATATGGCAACGGTATCCCCTTGTTGGTATTGTTTACTCAACAACATCGTGGCAATTTGTGATGCTTGTTGGTGCAGCAACTTTTGTTCTGTGGTTAAAAATACGGTTTGCAACTGTTGATACAGGTTTGCATCCAGTGTTTTGCACGCACTGAGTGTTTTCGCCTGATAATCTGTCACTTTTTCGGCAAATAATACGCGTTTAGGGTCAAATTGATTAGCTTGAAGATCTTGAAAAAATCGGTGTATTTTCTGCTCAAATCCATCAACAAATTCACGGCTATATACATCCGTATTAAAATGCAGCGTGACCGTCTCTGTATTTTTTTGATAATGCCAAAAGACATCATACTGATAATGGCTATCAATCGTCAGCGACTCAATATTGATACCACCTTGATCACCTAGCAATGCAGATAATGGTGCATCCTCGTACTGAATACCGATTCTTGTGCTTTGGCTATGACTAACAACAGAACAAGATGACTGTATCTGTTGCTGTATTGTATCCGCCCATTCAGTCATCACCATTGTCTCAGGCAAGCTGAGTGTCATTGATTTTATTTGCTGAAAAACACCGACACCTTGATTCACACCATATAACGGTAAACCTCGGTCACTCTCCCAAAGATCAACTTGTAAATATTGTTTCGCTTCATACTGATGCAGCAACCACATAAATGCCGCTAAATAGTCATCTGCTTGATTGGTTTGTTCAAAGACAATTTTATGATGACTGTGTACGGGTAAGAGTTTGACTGCTTCAATCGGTGTTTGCGGTAAAATGGTGGCGGATTGGTATGGTCCTACCCATTTAATATATTCTTGAAAGATGGGGGACTCATCTGCATCCAATATATTCAAGGCACTGTTTGCTAACCGTAGAAAAACACTGTGCAATACTCTCGTCGCGGATGTTGTATCCAGCAACCACCTAGGGTAAGTCCAAACCAACACTGGCTTTTCTGTCGCAAGCCACGAGATACGCATTAACGGCGGGTTTAATAAATCAAATGGGGTCTTTCTGTCTTGCAGCAACCAATCAGCCATATCGGCTGGTGCAGCACATTCAGCGATATCAATATGACATTGATTAACAATACCTTGTAATAAATCATCCGTACCCTGTTCGAAAATACAGGTTCTAAGCATCGGCTGCTCTGAAATCACGGCGTTCCACGCAGATGCAAAATCAGGTAAATTAAGATCGCCAGATAAACTTAGCTGTATTTGCTCTACATACGCACCACAGGACGAATCTAACCAATGATAAAACAATAAGCTTTGCTGCATGCTAGACAATGGATACAAATCTTGCAGACCTGGCCGGCGGGCTGTCATTTCATCGACTTGCACTTGCGATAATGACACATAGCTAAAATCGCTAGGGGTATGCCCACCCTCATTAGATGTTTCTGCATGGGTAGATAATTGCTGCAATGCCGTATTCAGCGCCTGAGTCATTTGCTCAACAAAACGCTGCTTAACCCGTTGATTATTATAATCGACACGAACAACCAGCTTACCATCATCCATTTTCTGACAAGATAAAAGTAAATTTTGGTATTTTTTATACTCGGGCTGTTTTCCTTTGTCTAAAATATCGACCGCTTTTAAAAACCCGACCGAATGATTACTTGGCTCTGTTAATAGTTTTATCGTTAACGCAGGCATTGGTAATGTTAAATGCTCAGAGAGCATGGGGTCTTGACCACGATACCGATACAACTGGTAGTCTAATCCATCATTAGGATAGGCTTTTACACCCTCTTTCACGGCTTTAATTAAGCCACTCATCCCTTTTTCTCGAGAGAATGGTAGGCAAACAGGGTATTGGTATGCGAACCACCCGACAGATCGTTCAAAGTGGCGACTAAAACGCCGCCCTGCTTTTCGCCCATCACCTTCGAGCATAAAGTAGAATTGCTCAGACTCATATAAAGGCGAAAAAGCCATTAATATGGCTGTCAACAATATTGTTTCGGCATCAGTATGGTAGCAATCAGGGAGTGCATGTAATATTGCCTGACTACATGATTCATCTAATGTTATAGACGTTGTTGCAATATGGCCATCATAGGAGCCTTGCTCCGATTGCCCCATAATTTCCTGGGACTGTTTTTGGCCTTTCAAAGCCAACCACGGAGCAACAGCAGGTTCTATTGCCTCAGCTTGCACCCAATCATTTAATGCATTAGCCCAATGTCGAAAAGCATCTTGCTTAACATCACAGGTAACCTTTTCACCTTGGCTCAGTGCTTGATAAATATTGGTAAAGTCTTCTCCTAACAGTTTCAAGCTGGTTTCATCAACCACCATTCGATGACAGATCATCAGTAAATAGCCAGGCACATCTGGGCCAAATGACAAGTATCGCACTAAAAACACAGGCCCTTTAAACACATCAAGCTGCGCCAACAATGAAGATGACCTTGCCTTTAAGACCGACATTCTTGTTTGCTCAGGGATATCACTTAAATCTTCCCAGCCAATCACGTCATCCACAATGTCATCAGCACACCACTGAACCCAACCTTGTTCCGTGTCTATATAACGCATACGCAAAACGTCATGCTGTGCCAGAAGATATTGCACGGTATTTTTTAACAATGAAGACTCAATCGCAGCCTCACATCGGTACAAGGCGGTTAGGTGTTGCTGATGAATGGGTTCAGGGTGTGTTTTAATGAACCATTGCTGCATAGGGCTAAGCGGAACTTCTCCTGCATACAGCTGATTTTGTGGTTGCTTTTCCATCCTAATTCCTTGTTATTATTGTTATCCTTAACGACTCACTGCCTTGTTACCCTACAAAGCTCACATTCCATGTCGGTAAAATAAAGCCATTGATACACCCTACTCTCTAGCCACCACGTGCAATAAGGCTGCATTAACCAAATCAAGCAATTGCTTTTCCTGAGAATGAATAAAAAAATGATCACCAGATAGCAGCGCCGACTTAAAATCAGCGGATGTATGCTGCTGCCACGCTTGCATTGCTTGTTCGGTATGATTTGCTTCATCTTGCTCGCCACCCAACACATAGAATGGAACGGTTAATTTGGACTGTGGCTGATATTGATATTGCTCTGCAACTGCAAAATCTGCTCGTAACACGGGCAAGACCAATTGCATTAACTCTTCGTGCTCTAACACCGACTGCGGAGTGCCATTAAGCACCCTTAGTTTTTCAATGAACTGTGCATCTGGTAACTGCCATGTTGGCGGGGATAAATCGGTGATATGCGGTGCTCGCCGCCCTGCGGGCATAAATAAAGCAGGTTGACGTAAGTGATGCAATCGACAATATCGCATCATTTCAAAGGCCAATGTCGCCCCCAAACTATGGCCAAATAGAACATAAGGCTGATTCAATATAGGGCTAATTTGAGGCAACAGCGCCTGCATGATTGCCGCTGTATCCATGAGCGCAGGCTCACTCATACGCGTACTTCGCCCAGGTAACTGAACAGCAACCAGCTCAACCCAGTCAGGGAGTAGATTAATCCAAGGGTAAAAGATTTGGGCACTGCCACCAGCATAAGGAAAGCAGATTAAACGTAAAGTGGCGGTAGGCTGTGGCTTAGGAATAAACAGCCACGGATTCGGTGTGCTCCGAGTCATTAAAAATCGTCTTTTATTATTGTTATAGGTCAGCCCGGCAAACATCCTGCTGCCGGTATTTATTCTGGCCTGTGATCATCCATAGTTGTCATTCTATGCGTGTGACACGCTGCCCGCAAGTGGTTTAAGCCATTGCATTCAAATAGAAATTAATGCACAAACTGGCCAATAATGATTTCAACAAAAAAAGCATCACAAAGTACCCACTTAACCTAGCGATTCAAAGCCGACACAATTATAAATGAGTACTTATTAGCAAGGTGCATGACAAAAGATAAAAAACGAACAGGAGTTTTTTTGATTCTAAACAGTGAGAGCAAAAGGCAGTAAAATTATGGTCGGGACGGCAGGATTTGAACCTGCGACCACTTGACCCCCAGTCAAGTGCGCTACCAAGCTGCGCTACGCCCCGATTTGAGAGCGTGAGTATAGCACTCACGTTATTGATTCGCTAGAGTTTTAAAAGCTCTGCAACTTGCTCTAATTCTTCACGAAGTTGCTTTATTGTATTCGCACAAACGCGCAAATCACTCTGCCCATCTGTTTGACTTAATTTTTGCTTTGCCCCACCAATGGAAAAACCTTGCTCATAAAGCAAACCACGAATTTGGCGGATCAGCACAACATCATGCCTTTGGTAATAACGACGATTACCTCGCCTTTTAACAGGCTTAAGCTGTGTAAATTCTTGCTCCCAATAACGCAAAACATGTGGCTTCACAGCGCACAGCTCACTCACCTCACCAATCGTGAAGTACTTTTTACCGGGTATTACAGGCAGCTCAGTGTTATTTGTCGGTTCCAACATAGCTTTCTATCCGTGCTTTAAGCTTTTGCCCAGGGCGAAATGTCACTACGCGCCGTGCAGAAATCGGGATTTCCTCTCCCGTTTTGGGATTACGCCCAGGTCGTTCATTTTTATCTCGAAGGTCAAAATTGCCAAACCCAGAAAGCTTTACTTGCTCACTTTCTTCTAGCGCGAAACGAACTTCTTCAAAGAACATTTCGACCATTTCTTTTGCTTCACGCTTATTGAGTCCCAACTCTTCAAACAGTTTTTCTGCCATATCAGCTTTGGTTAATGCCATATTTAATCCCGCAAAGTTGCGCCTAGTTGATCAGTAAGTTGTTTCACTATTGCACCCACAGAAATATCCACGTCCTCGTCCTTCAAAGTCTGTGTTTCATCCTGCAAAATTAAGCCAATAGCCAAACTCTTTTGATTCCCACCTAAGTGTTCACCTCGATATACATCAAATAGTATAGTCTCTTTTAAGTGAGAACTTTGGTTATTTTTAATAATTGATTGTACTTCTTCAAATGTAACAGATTCTTTTACAATCAACGCGATGTCTCTACGGATGCCAGGGTACTTAGATAAAGGCTTATATTTTGGCAACTGCCCCTCACTAAGCTCACTAACATCCAACTCATAAACAAATACTTTTTGGCCTAGAGACATCTCTTGTTCAAGCTTTGGATGTACCATTCCTATCCACCCAACAGCCTTATCATTTAAATAGATTCGCGCTGATTGCCCCGGGTGCAGTGCCGGATTTGGCTCAACCTTAAAACTAAAATCAAGGGTGTCTGCAGTAAGAGACAACACAGCCAACACGTCTGCTTTTACATCAAAGAAGTCGATAGGGCGACTCACCTCACCCCATTGTTCGGACAAAAAAGACCCCGTCACAAGGCCTGCTAAGTAATTTTTTTGCAGTATTTCCCCATCACGCTCAACAAAACTTAAGCCTGACTCAAACAATCTCATTTTGGATTGCTGTCGCTTTCGGTTGTACACCATAGCCTGCAACAACCCTGTCCACAGACTCGTCCGCATAACAGATAAATCAGCTGAAATTGGGTTTGCTAGAGCAATGGCTTTTTCATCAGGGGATACTTTTGCCTGCTGATCAGGATGAACAAAGCTATAGGTAACCACTTCTTGGTAGCCACGGCCTACTAAGTTATTTTTCATCGCTGAAACACCCACTTTTACTTCAGGGATGGCATGCAGCCCCATTGGTGTTTGTAGCTTTGAAATTGGCAAATTATCGTAACCGTAAATACGGGCAACCTCTTCAATTAAATCTGCTTCAATTTCAATATCAAAACGATAACTCGGAGGTGTTACTTGCCATGCACCTGAATTAAAGGTGACCGCCATCCCCAATCGGGTAAGCATATCAGTGACATCCTGCTCAACAACCTCTAAACCTAAAATTTGCTGTATTTTTGTTTTCCTTAAAGTAACCACAGCCACTTCAGGTAAATCAGACACTGACTCTACTGTCGTAACGGGTGCAGCTTGACCACCAGCAATCTCCAATAGCAACTCAGTTGCCCGGTGTATCGCCTGCTCCTGCAATTGCCAGTCCACCCCACGCTCAAAGCGGTGCGATGAATCAGTCTGAATGCCATAATTACGCCCACGGCCAACAATGGCCAATGGCGCAAAAAACGCACACTCTAAGAAAATATCCGTGGTCTCATCATCAACGGCAGTACGCTCACCACCCATAATACCTGCCAACGCAACCGCGCCCTGCTCATCAGCAATGACCAACGCATCATCATTTAATGCTTTTTCTTGACCATCAAGTAAGGTCACAACCTCTTTAGGCTCAGCCATCCGAACCGTTAACCCACCGCTAATTTTTGTTAGATCAAATGCATGCATTGGCTGACCTAATTCAATCAAAACAAAATTTGTAACATCAACAGTAGGACTAATACTTCTCAAACCTGAGCGACGTAATTTTTCCTGCATCCAAAACGGCGTCTCAGCTATAGGGTTAATCCCTTTAATAACGCGCCCCAAATAGCGCGGACAAGCATTTGTTGCTACCACGCTAACAGGCAATACATCATCTATGACTTCATCCGCCTTAACAATGGCAGGCTCAGTCACAGCAAGTTTGTAGTAAACACCCAGCTCTCTTGCCACACCACGCACACTCAAACAATCACCACGATTAGGCGTTAAATCCACTTCGATGCAGTTATCATCTAAATTTAAATATGCCCTAAAATCCCGGCCAATAGGCGCATCACTTGGCAATGGCATCAAGCCTTCCGAAGACTCAGACAAGCCTAATTCGGATGAGGCACATAGCATTCCAAATGACGGAACACCACGCAACTTTGCCTTTTTAATTTTAAAGTCACCAGGCAGCTTTGCACCAACAATCGCAGTTGGCACCTTCATACCAACAGCGACATTTTTGGCACCACAAACAATTTGCAAGTGCGCCTCAGCATTCACATTGACTTGACACACCTGCAATTTTTCAGCGTCTGGATGCTTATCAACTGATACAACCTCACCTACAACAATACCGCTAAATGCTGGAGCGGCAGGCTCTACACCATCAACCTCTAACCCTCCCATGGTCAACTGATGTGTTAATGCTGCAATATCCGTTTCAACAGGCACCCATTCTTTGATCCAGTTTTCACTTATTTTCATTTTTCTGCCCCTATTGAAACTGACGCAAGAACCGCAAATCGTTCTCGAAAAACAGCCGTAAATCATTCACACCATAACGCAGCATGGCCAAGCGCTCTACACCCATACCAAAAGCAAAGCCATTATACTTATCTTGGTCAATATTGACAGATTTCAATACGTTAGGATGAATCATACCGCAACCGAGTACTTCCAACCATCCCGTATGACTACATACTCGACAACCTTCCCCACCACACATAACACATTCAATATCTACTTCAGCTGATGGCTCAGTAAATGGAAAGTATGAAGGACGGAAACGGACAGCGAGGTCTTTTTCAAAGTACTCCCGCAAGAATTGATCAATCAAGCCCTTTAAGTCAGCAAAACTGACATCCGTGTCCACCATAAAACCTTCAACCTGGTGAAACATGGGCGTGTGAGTAATGTCAGAGTCACACCGGTAAACCCGACCAGGCGCAATAATTTTTAAAGGTGGCTCTTCAGACTCCATCACACGCACTTGTACTGGTGAAGTATGAGTACGAAGTAACAAGTGCTCAGAAAAATAAAAGGTATCATGCATCGCACGAGCAGGGTGATGAGCAGGAATGTTGAGTGCTTCAAAATTATGATAGTCATTTTCGATTTCAGGCCCTTCAGCCACCTCGAAACCAATTTGGGAAAACAACTCAGTGATCCGAGCAATCGTTTTAGTCACTGGGTGTAACGCACCAACAGCTTCACCGCGACCCGGCAAACTAACGTCAATTGCTTCTTTGGCCAGAATATCATTTAGCTCAGCTTCTTTTAGCTGATCTTTTTTCTCGTTCAGCGTTGTTTGAATTTGCTTTTTTGCCAAGTTAATCTGCTGACCAACTTTAGGGCGATCTTCCGCAGATAGCTTACCTAGCTGCTTAAGCTGATCCGTGAGCAACCCTTTTTTGCCTAAATATTTAACCCGAACATCATCTAATGACTTCAAATCGGATGCTTGAGCAACTTCAGCTTGAGCTTGCTCTAGAAGAATTTCTACGCTGGACATTAAGAACCACCTACCACCTTAAATTCAAGATCACTAACATAGCGATAATAAAAGGAAAGTCAATTAATTAGATGTGCTATTAAAACGATTCCGGTTATTAAAGCGCTGAATTGCATTTTTGCCACATAAACCAATTGAGAGCAACAACACCATTTCGGCTTAGTACAACGTAAGAAGGGAAAGCAGTGCTTTCCCTTCTTATTGCACAAAATGAATCAAGCAAATTACCCAGCTAAGCTGGCTTTTGCTTTCTCTGCAATTTTGGCAAAACCTGTTTTATCAAATACAGCAATGTCTGCTAAAACTTTGCGGTCAATTTCGATAGAGGCTTTTTTCAGGCCATTAATAAATTGGCTATATGTAATTCCACAATCTCTCGCTGCGGCATTAATACGGGCAATCCACAATGATCGGAAAGTTCTTTTCTTAACCCTTCTATCACGGTATGCATATTGACCAGCTTTAATAACTGCTTGTTTCGCAACGCGAAACACTTTTCTACGAGCACCGTAGTAGCCCTTAGCTTCTTTGAGCACTTTTTTGTGCTTGGCTCTAGCGGTTACACCACGTTTAACTCTTGGCATATTTGGCTCCGACTTAAATAATTAGGTAAATGAAATGGTTTAGCCGTAGGGCATTAACCGTTTTGCGCTCTTCACATCTGCAGCATGTAGCTCCATTGGACGACGTAACTGACGTTTTCGCTTAGTGCTTTTTTTAGTCAAGATATGACGACGATGTGATTGACCACGTTTAATCCCACCAGATGCTTTCGACTTAAAACGTTTCGTTGCACCACGGTTTGATTTAATCTTGGGCATTGCTGTACTCCCAGTTTATGACAAATAAAACAGAGCAGGTATCATAAAAGGTATCTTCCCCTGTGTACAGCAATAATACAGACTATTTTGCAATTTCAGCGGGTCTTACCAGGACAAACTTACACACCCACCCAATAACGCAAAAAAATGCACACTTAACAGTGTAAATATGCATTTTGAATCACCCATAAGTTTCTTGGCAGAAATTAGCCATTCATCTTATTTTTTAGTTTTTACTTTAGGCGAAAGCACCATAACCATCTGCCTGCCTTCCATGCGAGGAAATTGCTCAACAACACCATGCTCAAGTAGGTCTTGCTCAATACGCTTGAGTAAGGCGCGACCAATATCTTGATGAGCCATTTCTCGACCACGATAGCGCAATGTTACTTTTGCACGGTCACCCGCTTCCAAGAATTTAATCAAGCTACGCAGTTTAACCTGGTAATCACCTTCACCCGTTCCAGGCCTAAATTTAATCTCTTTAACCTGTACTTGTTTTTGCTTTTTCCTGGCTGCCGCTTTTTTCTTACTGGATTCAAATTTATACTTGCCATAATCCATCAATCGACAGACTGGCGGCTTTGCAGTTGGTGCAATTTCAACCAAGTCTAAGCCAGCTGCTTCAGCTGCCTTAAGCGCATCTTCAATTGACATAATGCCAAGTTCTTCTTTGTTTTCACCT
>JABHGC010000187.1 GCA_018672285.1 Methylococcales bacterium | reverse complement strand
CTTAACATCATAAATGTCATCATTAGTATACTGAGTATTCTCAAAATTGTATTCTCCTTTGGTAAGCGTTTTATTTTTTGCCTCGCCATCCTCACAAGAATTGTTTTTAATTTCAAATCATTCATAGCTAATGCACAGAATTTATCCCTATTACATGCCCATGCCTTCTAACCCGGTACTGCCTGGCTTTCATCTATTTTCGTCTCAGTAAAGTGCGCTTTTGCTAACGCCTTGTCTATTTTTGCACTATCTAGCCTGTCGATAAAATCGGTTGCAGGGTTTCTTTCTGTCGTGCCTGTTATGCCTTTTACTAAGTCAGTAACGTGCTCACCTATATCTTTACCACTAACATGCTTTAACAGCCCATCCAATGCTGCTGATGCTAACCCAAAGGGCCCGCCATAGATTCCACCACCAATCATTCTTGGTGCAATGGCGATGTCATCGTCTATCACTGCTCGGTAAATAGCGCCTACAAATGGGATATGATGTAGTGGGTTGAGTGTGTCGATTACATCTTCACTGTCTAACCCATTACTCCCCCACAATGTGCTTTCTGCCATGCTTATCCCTTGTTTTTACTTAGAAAGTTTTGCATAAGCGGCAACTTGCTTATTGTTTTCAAGCATAATGGTTGTGCCTTGCTGAATTTTGACTAATGGCTCGCCTTCAAAATCTATCACCACGGGTGTCTGTTTTAACTGAGTGGTTAGCTGCACAAGTTGCTGCTGTTTTAAGACAACTTCACTACTCAGAAAATGGTATGCGCCATATAAACCAAATAGTGGAATCAGTGCTATTGCAATAACGGTGGTTGTTAACCTAAATTTCAGTTGTTTTTGCCCTAGGATGAGTGCAACTTTTGCTTCTTCTATGGTTTGCTCTTGTTTTTCTTGCACCTCATTCATGTGGTTCACAACACCATATAGCTTTTCTAGTGCCGCATTACTGTGCTGAATGTGCTGACGTGCATCTTCTGTTTGTTGTTCGTGGGTTTGCTCTACTCGTTTTTGCATGGCGATCAGTTGTACAAGGTGATTTTTCACCGCATCCAGCCATGGATCTTTATCTAACATTTCAGTCATGAGTGTTTCGCCTAATGTCACCCTATTGCAATGCAATAGGGTGATTTTGCTTAGTTAATATCAACATCACCAGCGGTAGTACTATTCGCACCCGCATTACCGAATAATGTTTGCCCACCAATGCCTGAAAATACCGTTAAATAGATTAAGAATAGGCCTGCAATAACGTTCAATACTGGGTTACGAAATGCAACACCACCCTGCCCTGCTTGCCCTTGACCCATTTTTTTAAGGTTCAGCGCAGCGGTGCCAACAAATACGATGCCCACGATAAACAAACCGCCAGTGATGAATCTTAGTGCCGCATCAAAGTTTCCGCCTTGCAATCTCTGTAGCAAGGTTCCTAAGTCTTCTGCTGCCAAAACACTTCCACTGGCCATTAAAGCTGCGACACCTGCTACTGCTGCAATCCATTGCGTTTTTTTCATTTCCCTCTCCCTGTTAAGTTATATTTAATTCAAAACCAAATAGTTGCACGACAATTTCTGCCGTGAGTAATATGTTTGTTGCGAGTATACCGCCAACCATATAAGTGAGTGCTTTTGCGCCAGCACCCTGGCCTTGTTGGCCTTGCCCCATACCCTTTAGTAAAAAAATACCTTTCAGAAACCCATGATGCCTACAAACTGAACCACCATAATGACGATATTTTGTAATCTATCTGCATTACTTTGTATGTTGATCGTGTCGACAGTCTCAAATCCGGTACCATATACCGTTGCCATCCCTGTTCTCAGTAACACCAATGAATACATTAATAACAACCCTGTAATAACCGTCATTATCGGCCCTGTATAACCTTGACGGTTATCTTGGCCAGACGCGGCAAGTTGCATTACCCCTTTACCTGCAATAATAAACCCTGCAACAAAGACTATTCCTGCAACAAACTGTATTGCAATACCGCCGCCACTGGCGGTATCGAATAAGGATGTCGGGTTAAATAGATCAAAAAAATTCTGTTCTATCTCTTCAATGTCTGCTGAATCTATTGTAGTTGCCATACGTTTTACCGAGTTTTTGCAAAGACAACTTGGTTGTTTTCGTCAATTTTATGTAACTGGCCATACCCTTTTATATGTTCTCCTAGGTTTGCCATATAGTATTTACCGGTACCATCTTTAAGCCACACTTTGTTTTGGCTTTGACCTACCACAGTTAATTTCGACAGTATCGCCTGTTGTCTTTTCTTTTTTTGTTGCAAGTGTTTGGTTTTTTGCTGTGATTGTTTTAGCGATTTTTGCATTGAGACATATAAAGATAACATTTTCTTTTTATCTGCTTCCCAACCTGTTTTATTTCTTTCTAATTGATTCAGACGTGTATACAACTCTTTTTTGGTTATATCTAATTGTGACTGTTCCTGCAGAATGCTTTTCAGAATTTTATTGTTCTTTTCAATTTGTACTGTTTGCCCCTCTACTTTCTGTTCAATATCCTGAATCTGGCTTGGTTGTTCCGCCTGCTCACTCGGTGATTCGCCGATGAGGCCTAGGACTAAATTCTCCCGATCTGCCGCATAGCTTACTGTGGTGTGGGCTAATAACACAGCCAATATCATTCTTTTCATCTGTCGATTCCCTTCGTCCAGTGATATTTTCTAATAAAATAATACATCCATTATATTATTTATCGAATATTTTACAATATTTAATTAATATAATAAGGAATAAATATATCATTTAGTTATTAGAGATACCTGATTATTTTCTTTATAAACAGATTGATATAGGTTGTTATTAAGCGTCTTCGCAGGTTGTAACAATCTATTTACAGGCTATTATCACTGCTATTTTCTGGTAATAGGGACTTAGGTATAAATAATTAAATAATTTTAAAGATAAATTGCCATGTAACTTATAATCAAATATAATTCATTTCGCACATGCAAATATTCTTACGAGGGCTTTTATGCTTAACTTTTTTAAAGGCTCTACACAGCCTATCACTAAACCTGATATGTCAGATGAAGAGGCGCCATTGGCACCTGGATTTGTCGTCGCAACACGTAATGCTTGGTATAGAGATATGTATCGCCACTCTATTAAGCTAAATTTAATGCTTTCTTTTGGTTTGGTATTGGCAATTGCGGCTGCAGGTTACTTTTATCAAGCTATTCCTGACCCTGTGTATTTCGCAACGACTAAAAATGGCAAATTAATTAAACTTGCGCCACTCAACAAACCCAATTTATCTCGTGATGCGGTTTCACAATGGGCTGTTCAAGCTGTCAGCCATACAATGTCTTTCAGCTGGGTTAACTATAAAGAGCATTTAACCTCTAGTTGTAACACTTATTTTACGGATGCAGGGTGTGCCAATTTTATTGGCGCTCTAAAGCAATCTGAAACCATTCGCGCAGTTAAAGACAGAAGAATGGTCGTTGATGGAAAAATTCTTTCTGCGCCTATTTTTGAAAAACGGGGCATTAAAGATGGGGTTTATTTTTGGGTGGTTTCTATGCCCATTATCATCAACTTCAACACCAATGACAAACAAGTTGTGCAAGAGAAAACCCTACGCATGATCATCAACCGCGTCTCTACTTTAGAGAGTGAACATGGTGTGGGTATTGCCGTTTACCAACTTAGTCCTAGAGGGAAAAACACATGAACGCCTTACTCATAGCCACTGCAATGACGTTAGCGCTGCTACCGACATTTGCATATTCGGCTGAGCCATCTCCTTATGCTAGCGAAGCTTTTGAACAAGCAACACAATCACTTTTGCCGTTAACGCCGAGTGAAATCAAACGTTTTAGAGCGCTTTCAGATAGGGTTGAACGCGCCAAATCCGACCCTTTAAATACGCCTGCTGTGCCAGCCCATACTTCGGTTAAAGTGTCTTTATCACCAGGGTCTCCTATTCCCCAAATACGCATTGCTGAGAATACTGTTTCCTCTTTGGTCATCTTAGACTCAACTGGTAAACCTTGGCCAATTGAGCGCTTTGACCCTGCTAAATATAGCCATTACTCTATGGAGCAATTAAGTGAAAATGTCATTACCATTTCACCACTAGAACGTTACTCAACGGGCAATATCGTCATTAAGTTAAAAGACCTTGCCTTGCCGCTTATTGTCACTTTAAGTGCGGGTAAGCATCGGGTGGTTGATTATACCCGTGAAGTACATGTGCAACGCCTCGGGCCAAATGCAGCGCCTCCGGTTATTGGTAAAGCGGTCACTGGTATAACTGATTTACCCATCCACCATTTCATTGACCGAGTGCCCCCTTCTGGCTCTAAAAAAGTCAGTTTGTCGGGTGCGCCTACTTGGTCTGAAGCATGGGTTTTTGACAATATTTTATACCTTCGTACCCAAGCTAATTTGCATAGTCCAGCATGGATTCAATCAGGCTCGTCTGCCGATGGCACCAAGGTATTTGCTTTACACCCTACCCCTGTTTTGGTGGTTTCTAATAATGGTGTCATTGAAAAATGGCGACTAAAGGATTAATCAAATGAACCTATTAAAACTCTGTATTGCTTCCTTGTTCATTACGCCCATTGCAGCTTATGCACTAGACGATTCAACCAGCCAATTTAAAGTACCTAAAATTTTACCTTCGGCGCCTGGGGGTCAAACAACCGAACAATACCGCCGCTGGGAAGATAAAGACGCGGCACTTAAATTACAGACAGCAATTGATAATAACGAAAGCATCATCCCTAGGATAAACACGTTAAAGGCACTACCCACCATTCCCACGGTTCCGACTCAGGTAAATGCTGACCCTTTGGCAGAAGCTAACCGCAAAGCGGCACTTAAAAAGCAACTTGAACAACGGGAACAATTTATCAATTCACTCGCCCAATCTAAAGCGACAGCGCTTGCCAAAATGTTCAAAACCCGAGCGCCTGAACCCCATACTATTATTGAGTCAAAATTTCTCAAAGAGGATACAAACCAGGTTAACCCGTCGGTAAAAACGGGCAACGAGGATGCCATTCTCAGTGATGCCATCCCTGCTGGTGAAATTTTTTATGCAGTGATGATTACAGAAGTTAACTCTGATGAACCTGGCCCTATTTTAGCCCAGGTGTTAAATGGTCGGTTAAAGGGGGCCCGCTTACTCGGTGAATTCAAACGCAATGATGAATCTGTCTCACTGAGCTTTAAGGCCGTTTCTTATGGCAAAGAGACCAGCGCATTGTCTGCCCTTGCAGTAGACCCTGCAACTGCTCGTACTGGCATTGCTACCGATGTTAACCACCATTATATCTCTCGTTATGGGGCGCTGTTAGCGGCGTCCTTCCTAGAGGGGTTTGGTGAAGCCATACAACAGGATGGCACCAGCGTGGTGGTCAATGATTTCTCTGTGGCGTCTGAGTCCGACTTTTCAACTGCGGACCAAGTGGCCATTGGTGTGGGTAAAGTGGGTGAGGCATTAGGAGATGCTGCGAAAAAGAATTTTGATCGACCCAACACCATTACCGTTGACAGTGGTACAGCAATTGGCGTATTGATCATGGCGCCACTGCAAGCCGAATGGATCCCACAAGGGAAACCGACAGGCCAAAGCCTCTTTAACTAGGACAACACATGACACTTTTAAATCCTAACCAAGCCAA
Organism: Methylococcales bacterium; assembly: GCA_018672285.1. Classification (GTDB taxonomy): domain Bacteria; phylum Pseudomonadota; class Gammaproteobacteria; order JABHGC01; family JABHGC01; genus JABHGC01. The sequence goes on along the minus strand of JABHGC010000187.1, from coordinate 6,105 downwards.
ACTATTTTTGTTTTTAGAAGGCTTGGTCGCGGTGTCTATTCAGTTTTTATTTTTACGTTTGTTGATCCCATACGTAGGCTCCTCCGTAGTTGTGACCAGTATTGTCATCACTTTATTTTTAGCCGCCCTTGCCGGTGGTTATGAAATGGGTGGAAAAGTCCTTAAAAACCATCAGCAAGTACTACAACGCAACTTACGAGTCGCGGCTCTGTTTTTAGGCTTTGGTGGATCCATGCTAATGGTTGATGCCTTTTTTTCGATAACACCCTTGCCGCCAATCCTTCAGCTTTTTATTTTTTGCACATTGTTTATGGTGCCAACCACCTTTTTAATTGCACAAACCGTCCCCCTTCTGATTAATTTTTTAGGGGATCAAAATGCAGCTCACTTAGCAGGATCAGCACTTAAGTGGAGTACCATTGGTAATGTTTTTGGCGGCTTGGTGACCACACTGGTTATTATGTATTGGCTGGGTTTTGCTTGGGCCATTACCCTAAATGCGTTGTTACTCGCCACACTCAGTTTCATCCTCAATACGGATAAATTTGATTTTAACCAGAACAGTATTTTTGTCGGCCTATTGGCATTAATGATTTGGCTTAACCTTGGTTATGAACAGCACATTTTTGTTAAAAGCACTGCTTACGCTAATTATCAAATTCTGCATGATGACAAAGAGGGTCGCTACTTTATTAACAATCGAAGCAATGCAAGTTATACCAACCCACAAGGTAAAACACATGCTTATGCACGTTTTGTGCGCGACAATTTGTTTGAAACACATAAAATGCATGACAAAAATATCCTTGTCCTCGGTGCCGGTGGTTTTACATTAAGCCAAAAACAACCGTATAAAAATAAATTTACCTACGTAGATATTGACGGCCAAATTGCGGACGTTGCTAGAAATCATTTTTTACATGATGGCAAAATAAACGGCCAATTCGTTGCTCAAGATGGACGCGCTTTTTTACGAAATACCACGAAGCAATGGGATGTCATTATTGTTGATGCCTTTACTAACCGTCACGATACACCTTGGCATTTATCCACAGTAGAGTTTTTTCAGTCACTGCGAACACGCCTAGTGGATGATGGCATTTTGGTTATCAACTTACTTGCCTCCCCTAGAATGAACGACCCTTACTCTAAGCGCATGGACAATACCATTCGAAGTGTCTTTCCGAGCTGCCACAGTAATCTCATCGTTCGAGACCGGCACAATAAACCCGTTGGTGCGGCAAAACTCATGGGCGTGGTTTATACCTGTTATGCCCAAGCCAATGAGCATGATAAAACGCGCTACCACGACGACAATACTCAAATCACCATTGACAGTTTTAAGTTGAAATAATCATGAACCTAGCCAACATACGCCCCTCCTCTGCTCAAAAAGGCAGTTTATTTTTAAGTTTACTGGTTGCAGCCATTATTTTTTATTTTGGATTGTATGCGCTACTGAGCATCAGCTGGGGATGGCAATCTCAATTGCTTGGCATTATGAGCTTTGGCAGTTTTAGTGATCATTCTGCACTTATTTTAGATGGTCTATATTCTCTGGTGGGGTTTTCAGACGGCGCTGATTATGCCCGTTTGATGCAACATCTTGCCAATGAAAATGCCACCCATTCTTTTTACATCCACTTTTATCTTCCTTTTATTTTTATTTCAATTATTTCCTTTTACAGTGCTATCTGGATGTATAAAACCTCCCAATCTCGTGACATTCATTTGCGGGGGTATCAATATATTCAAAATATAGAAGAAGCAACGCTTCTTGCCGCCAATGAGGCAAAGGCCGAGTTTCAACAAGATAAAGCCAAGGGTGTTCATGTTCACCCAAAAATTCAACTCAACCAAACCAGAGAAAACCAAGGCTTTTTGATCATTGGTGGCATGGGTAGTGGTAAGACGCAAACCATTTTGCCCATCATGTTAGAAGCCATTCAGTCTCAACAACGCGTTATTATTAATGATGATAAGGGTGAGTTCACCCAACTGTTGCCGGTTGAAGACGAAGAGATGATCATCATTGCCCCTTGGGATCAACGCGGTTACCTTTGGGATATTGCTTGTGACATTACCACCAAAGGTGATGCACGAGATATTGCCGCCATGCTCATCAAAGAATCTCAGGATCCAATGTGGTCTGACGCTGCTCGGCAAATTTTTACGGGAGTTGTCACTTATCTTATTGCGACCAAAGGCCAAGACTGGGGTTTTAGAGATTTAACCAATATCATCTCTTTGGAAGCAAGTGAACTTGAAAAAACCATTAGAGACTATGCGCCTGAATCTCGTCGGGTGCTTAACTCCCTCAAAGACAGTGATTCTAACACTGGCCAAAGTATCATGATCACCATGGATTCGTTTATGGCCATGTTATTTGATATGGCAGATGCTTGGCCCGACTTTAAGCTCGCCCGCCTCCAAGGAAGAGCGTTCTCAATTCGGCAATGGTTAGAAGAAGACTACCAGGGTGCAAAAGTATTAATCGTACAGGGTTCTGAACGCTATAAAGAAATGCGTAAAGCATTTGGTGGTGCCTTTTTCACTCGATTAATCGCGATTATTTCAGATGCCTCTTTCCCTGAAGCAAAACAACGTGAGCGCGATTATCGGTTATATTTTTTCTTCGATGAGTTTCCTCAAATGGGTAAAGTGGAATCCATTGAGCGTTTGATATCGGTCTGCCGATCAAAAGGGGTTAGAGCATTATTAGGCTTTCAAGATATTAACCAAGTTTATGAGACATATTCAAAAGAAACCGCTGATGCTTGGTTCTCTCAGCTTTCTACTAAAATTATTTGTAATCTGGCACCAGGCAACACCGCCAAATGGATCGCCGAAACATTTGATAAAAAAGAGTTTGAGCGCGCAAACCAAAGTGGCTCAATGTCAGAGCAAGAAAATGGTGGCTCTGTCAGTTTAAGCTGGGAGCAAAAAGAAATGAGTGTGCTCTACCCTTCTCAAATTTCAACCGATTTAGGGGCAAGCCCTAAAGGGGTTATTGCACTTTTGGCCTGCTCCAAATGGCAAAATATTTATCGCTTACACTGGCCGATTACTAAACTGGCGAAACGGCGACCTGCGGTTATACCAGCAGACTGGACTGAGGTCCTGTCTGCTCAACAAACGGCATAAAAAGCACCCTCATTTATTGACCTGGCTCAAAAAACCAGCAGTTAGTAGATAACAGTGGTTTATTAGTCTTGTATAATTTAGAGTGTATGTATAACAATAATACGATTAAAGGAGACGGTAATGAACCATGCCAACATGGCGGCTCAAATTAACTCTGCCATTAACGATATAAAACACATTAGCGATGAAAAACTGCAAGCTCAATTTCATCCTCGATTGGTATTGCTTGAAAATTTTTTAATCACGCTAAAAAAACACCCTTTCCAAATTGCCACACCGGAAGAATCCTCTAAGCTCGTTGCCGCGTTCGACCGATTAATGAACCCTGAAAAAACGGCTGATGATGCTGAAGATGACTTGTTGCGACAAGCCTAAAGCGATACTGTGGTGTCCTGTATTGTAATAGGACCACCTGATGACATTGTTTGGCATGGTGAATGTTGCTAGCTCGGTCGAGTATACGCTCGCCGCCATTGACTCTTTTTATCAACACACGCCACTTGAAAATACCGATCAATTGGTACTCATTGACAACGACAACAGTTTTCCCACCGATAAAAACTGGCCAGCGTTCATGCGCATGAACAATGCCACGCCCTTAAGTTTTGCCAGTAATGTCAATCAACTCCTTAGAATGGCTGCTCAAAATGAAGCAGATGTGGTTTTTTTAAATAACGACATGATCTTCACGCCAAATTGGTTAAAACCACTGTGCCAGCGTGATGATGCCATATTAATACCTAGATGCAACCAACACATTCAATATAATAGTGCGACTTTTAACTTAAAGCCTTTTATGGATTGGTCCGAATACGCAGGCCACGAACAAGATTTAATCGCGATAAGCCAACACCACGCACAAGCACATGCGCCTGAACAAATCACCGAAGCACTGCACCTGTCGTTTTATTGCTTCCGCTTGCCATATGCCATCTACGGTACCGTAGGCTTGTTTGACGAAGGCTTTGGGCCTGGTGGCGGCGAAGATGTAGACTACCGCATGAGGGTGAATCAGGCTGGTTTTAAAGTAGCCTATGCCGACCACTCTTATGTCTTACACTTTATGGGTAAATCGACGTGGAGAGGGGGTGAAGATGCGGCTGCAACCCAACAAAGAGACCTTCAGTATAAGACTGCGTTTGAAAAAAAATGGGGCGCAGAACTACTTCAATTGTTTTTACTCGGCCAAGCAGACCAAGCTATTGTAGAAAAGCACCAATTACACACAGCCCTCGCAGAACATGATTACGCTAAAATGATCACCTCCTGCCAACCAAAAACAAATCGTTTTCGAAATAACAGGCAAAGACGACACTAAAACACACTCATTTCAAGAATGAGTTTTTCATCTTTTACTGTGACCGAATCCAATAACGCTTTGGCAAATTTGTGCTTCAAGTTGTTTTTAAAGGTATACACAGGGAAATGATTCATCGAGTGTTTAACCACTTTCCCCACTAACTTTTTCACCTTTTTTTCTACTTTTTTTGAGATGCCTTCAATCACTAAGGTATTAATCTTAGGGTCTACAAAGTAAAAAGCACCCTCCTCTTGCACATATTCAATACCCCCATCAACATACAGTGTACCATTGCCCTTCAGATTACCCGGAAGTGCCGCCACTATTTTACACTGAATACCCAGCCTATCACTTCCTGGCATTAACACCACATCCGGATCGCTGATAATAACGGAGATATAAAATCTTGATTTCTGCAAAGGCATTTTAGCGTCAATTTTTTCCTGAAGCTCTGCCTCTGTAAGCTCTACAGTAAAAGCTATTGCTTGTGTTACGCCAAATAGAAATATACAAAAACCAAGTAAAATTTGCTTGAATAGGGTCATGGTCGCTCCAGTATTTTATTTTTATTACAATATTGATAAAATACTATCACCTCATTCTCATGATGCCTACTTTAGGTTTTTATTTTCTCTAAAATTCAATCGCCCACTGAACCCTTTCAGTCGACTTGTAGGGTCTAAAGAAACAGTGGAAACAGTACCGCCTCCTTTATTAGGGTCTGTACAATCTGCAATGGCATTAGATATATCAACATCCTGTAAACTGTCTGTCGTAACAACAACCGGTGGCAAACTGTCCTCTTCACAAAGACTAGAGTCAGAGGAAAAACAACCATCAGAACTGTTTTTATGATGTTGTGTTATTGCAGAGATGAGAGATTTACGTGAACTGTTACCCACGGCACCGCTATCTCCTTGGCAACCCAGCATGACTTTAAAATTATGCCCTGAATCACTACGATGGTCTTGTACTATACGCCCGCCATCTTCAAAACAGTCCGTCACTGCACCACTGACACCGCTATCATCTAAACTACTGTCTGAAATAATAATCGGTATATTTTGGTGATCATTTGAGGCTCGGTGAGTAAAATCATGGTGATTTTTTTGCAATGATTTTAATTTTTCTCGGTACCGTTTATCCGTTGAAGTACCATTATAACAAGACATAACAACAATATTATCACCACTATCGGAGCCACTGTCATGCCCTTGTCCACTACTACTGGTCACGCAATCACTTAATGCGGCCAGTCGCTCTAAATCATCATCTATCGAGCTATCACTAATGACAATGGGTTCGAAAAACTCTTGAGTGATTAACACCAGCTTTTCTCGAAACCCCCCCTTACAATTAGCCACAACCTGTAGCGTTTCATTGTTGTCACCATTGTGATCACATGACCCGTAATAATCACTGCCGTGCAATTTACCCAAATATCCATTCACCGAAATACGGCTTGTATTAGCATCATCTGAGTGACTGGATAACTCACTGATATCTATTTCTATGGTGTTATTATCATGACAAATGACTAAAGAGAGCTGCACCCCAAAATTAGGACAGTACCTTAAGAATATATTTTCACAGTTACGCGGCTAATCCCAAGCCACAAAATCCATCATACATTTCATCAGGTGTCATGCCCAACGTTTGAT
>JABHGC010000160.1 GCA_018672285.1 Methylococcales bacterium | reverse complement strand
GTTCGCGGCAGTTCACAAATTAAATAGCCGGCCAAGAAAATGCTTAGGCTACAAAACACCTTATGAGGCTTTTGAAGAGCTCACTGGCATTAAACAAGAAAATTTAACCGGTCATGCACTTATGACTTGAATTCAGGAGATTCAATATGACTTCAATATCAAAAATGAATACACGACAAAAAACAATAAATTCATGGTTACCCTTGCTATTGATAGTCCCAAACCTAGCACTACCGATTATTACATCAACCAAAAAGACGGTTTATGGAAAATCTATGACGTGAAGCTCGATGGCGTCAGTATGCTCAGCGCATTTCAATTCGCCTACCAAAACAAAATTGCCAGGACCAATATTGAGCAATTAATTTCTGGCCTAGAAAACGCCAAGTAATAATACGTTATTGAGTGCCGAGCATTAGCCCTCCATAATGTGACCTCAGTCTCATTATGGAAAAATCTCTGTATCTTTTTTTACCCCCTATTTACCTTTTTTCCATCACAAGATGAATTATTGTTCTAATATACAGTCTATTAGCACAACGATTTAATAAAAATTCTGACTTGCTATAAAATGTATATAATAATTCTTTAATGTGCTAACATACCGAACTTGTAACAGCGTATATAATCTGTTTGAATGCTGAAGCAATTCTGCAGTCAAACATTGACTACAAACAACTGGTAATTTTGATGAAAAATTTTTTAAAACGTCACACCCCATTACTCATGGCAGCAAGCCTCATCACAGGCTGTGCCACAAGTGGCGACCCTAGAGACCCGATTGAAGGCTTCAACAGAGGTGTTTACAAATTCAATACCACCTTTGATGAATATATATTCAACCCTGTTGCGACAGGTTACCAAACCATCACACCAAAATTTGTTGACAAAGGCATCACCAACTTCTTTGGCAACTTAAGTGATGTTGGCAACGCGGTTAACAATTTATTGCAGTTTAAAGTCCAGCATGCAGCCAGTGACGTTGGCCGTATCGTCATCAACTCAACCATTGGCTTGCTTGGCTTTATGGACGTCGCCTCTTCAATGGACCTTAAAAAGCACAATGAAGACTTTGGCCAGACAATGGCCACATGGGGCATTGGCGCAGGACCTTACATCGTACTACCGATTTTAGGGCCAAACACCACTCGCTCAAGCGTAGGTTTACTCGCAGACTCATATGTTGACCCTATTATGCGAATTAGCCACATCCCAACTCGGAACACCGTTATCGCTTTAAAATTCATTGACTTGCGCTCAGATTTACTTGCCGTTGATGCATTAAAAGACTTACTGGTTGAGGGCGTGGATGAATATGACGTCGTTAAAGACGCCTACTTACAGCGTAGAGAATGGCTGATTTATGATGGTAACCCACCCATTGAAGAAGAATTCGACGACTATGACGACGAAGCCTTTTACAACTATGAAGAAGACTTAACCCCTTCGAACTCATAAACAAAAAAGCCAGGTTTAACCTGGCTTTTTTTTGCCTATAGCTCAGGGTTTCCCTGAATTGCTTTTCCCTTTGTGATAACGCATGCTCCTTGAGACTTTCGTATTATCACAAAAAAAAGAGGCTACTATGACCCGCAACGCTCTTCAGTTAATCACCGTACTTGTTTTCAGCCAATGGATGTTATCTGCTTGTACTGCTCACGATACACACTTACCAACAGGCGATGTTCGTAAATACGGGGATGGCAGTGAAGTCAGCAACGCTGAAAACCAAGCGCCACACCACTTTAAAACAGAGTATGCAGCAGACCAAAGTAGCCGTTTAACCGAATCTAAGTAATCGTCACAACACGCGTTTAAAGTACTAGAACGATTCAGATTGTTCATGAGCCCGACCAGATCAAGGCACACAATGTGCCTCCAGAAGGTTTCATGAACCCCCTAAGACTACAAAGCCGCTAAATCTTTCTTAGCTAAAGCTTGCACTTGCTCTCTAATGGCTTTAGCTCTGTCACTTTCAGCACCGTTTGCACTGACATTCAATACCGCTTGCAACCATTGTTTCGCCGCCACCGTATTCTTTACTGCCCCAATACCATCTCGGTAATGCAGCGCCACTTTATATTGGGCGGCAATGTCCTTTTGCTCAGCAGCTTTTAAAAACCACTGAAAAGCAGTTTCACTATTGGCAGTAACACCATCGCCGCGACCATACATCATGGCAATATTAAACTGAGCCGTCACATCGCCTTGTTTTGCTGCCATTTCCATCCAATAAGCTGCTTTAGCAGGATCCTTGATGACCCCTTTCCCTTGCAGATAAATATCAGCCAGCATTGTTTGGGCTCTTACACTGCCCGTTTTTGCTTTGCCTGTTAACCCTGCCACTAAACGTTGTGTTTTCGTTTCTTTTTTTATTTCTTTTTCAGTTTCAGCCTGCAACGCCACAGGAAACGCTAACAATGAAATAATGAGTACAAGAATTTTCAACTTAAATTACTCCATCAAGTGGTCTAAATCGCCATCCATGTGCAATTCGGTTAAATCCGAAAAGCTACCAATCCACTTTTCATCAATGGCAATTTGCGGCACCGTCCGCGCACCATTCGTTAACCGTGCCATCTCCATTAAACCCGCCTGATCCATATCGACTCGAACTTCGTGGTATTCAATTTTCCACTTATTTAAAAGCCCTTTGGTTTTGTCACAGATAGGACAACGACCAGTACTGTAAATTTTTATTCGCGCCATTTTTTTCTCCTAAATTGTTAACGAATTATTTGACCTATAGTCTAACACCGATTGGCTTAGCGGGAACGCCTGCAACCTTTTGCCACGCATCCACATTCTTCGTCACCACACTCCCCATACCAATAACCGCATGATCCGCCACAACGACGCCATCAGTAATACAGGTTCTGGCACCAACCCAAACATCTTCACCCACCTGAATACCAGAGGATTGCACTGCTTGCACCCTGATCAATTGGTCCGCAGCCATTTGATGGTTAAAGGCATATAACGTACAAGCATGAGCAACTCGAGTATGCCTGCCAATAGAAAGCCCTTTTTGCCCACCATCCAAAGCGCAATGGTGATTAATACTCACATGATCCGCGAGCGATACCGGTCCATGCAATACCGTTTGAGCGGCGATTGTACAGCCAGCACCAATGACAATGCCGCGATGTGGCTCTGCAAACAACATGGCCTCTGGTGATACAAAGCATCCCTCTGAAAACGTCACCGTTTCAAGATCACTTATTTGAGCCTGTAAATCTTTTTGCCAATCGATCACCCAAGATTTAAGACTCGGTTTTAAACCATGAAATAACCACGGCATCCATGACAGCCGTTTAATTTGCTGGTCCTGATATTTTTGCTGCATTTACACAGGCCAATTCGCCCTAGGGTTAAAATTAAACGTTTTTGCCATTTTGTTATAAAACTCTTTTTCTTTCTTCAGCTCAGGCATTGGTGTGACAATTTGAATCACCGCAAAAACATCCGAGGCATCAAGCTTGCCAACTGCGGGCATGCCTCTGCCTTTAAGCCGCATTTTTTTACCACCCTGTGTACCTTCAGCAATTTTAAGCTCCACATCACCTTTTAAAGTTGGCACCAGCACAGTACAGCCTAATGCGGCTTCCCACGGTGCCAACGGGACATCAACATACACATCATGCTGTTTCATATAATAAGGTTTAGATGGCAGCACATTAACGGTTAAGTACAGGTTCCCTTTTTTACCATTAAATGCTCTATTTTCACCTTGATCTTTTAATCGGATTTTTTGCCCAGGGCGAATCGCTTTCGGAATGTTCACGGTCATTTTCTTAGGTAGCGACTGCCGATCACCATGATGATTGACTTCAGGCACATGCACGACAACCACTTTTTTACCACCGGCTAAAACTTCATTCAGCGTCAAATCAATGCTGGTGTGATAATCAACACCCGGCTTAGACTGAGGCTGTTGCTGTGCCGCTCTATCACCAAACATGTTTTGAAAAAAGTCACCGTAACCACTACTGCCAGCACCAGCTTGCCCCCAAGGACCTTGCCCACCACCCGGCCTTTGTTGCCGATAACCTTGATGACCACCCGTCCGGCCTCTACCACCACCAAGGTCATAATTTTCACGCTTAGCGGGGTCTTTCAACGTATCATACGCTTCTTGAATCTCTTTAAACTTATGCTCCGCGTTATGCTCGCGACTCACGTCAGGATGATATTTCTTGGCAAGACGACGATAGGCTTTTTTAATTTCATCAGCACCGGCTTTTTTCCCAACACCCATGACATCATAATAATTTTTTACCAAAACTTAATACCCCAATTCCATGACAACAGCTTTTTGGTCAACCCGAATACCTTTTAGAAATGCTTTAAGCATTTGTCCTTTCAATTCATCAGATTTCAATTCATACAATTTAACCCGCTTTAATTTTTTCTTCAGCGCTTTTTTTAACAGTTTTTTCAAAAGATACACTTCATCTTCACGGCCATTTTCCACTGTAAAACGGCTCATTTTAATCTCATCCAAAAAAATCTTCCCAGTAGATGAGTCATACGTTGGCTCGCCGAGCAATTCAATTGTACCGCTACGAGCACCACTTAAAAGCTGAAATGACATATCTGCTGTTAGCCCCATTTGATTGGTTTTTGAAACCAGCAATGACTTTGGGTTTTCAAGCTTGATCCAAAAAGGGCCTTTCGTTTTTTTGACAGGAAATTTAGCCTCTAATTTAGCTTGAATTTCAGACTGATCTATCTCGACATCCAGACCATATACAGGTGAAAACACCTGACACACGAGGAAAAATATCCACATTATTTTTTGCATAGTCCCGCCCTTTCTGCCGCTCGTTGACGACCATAATTCAACACGTTACAATCCTATATTAGCTTTTCATTGGTTTTTTTTGACCTAATTAAAAGCATTCGATAAGCTCAAATAATAATTATAAGGTTTAGCCTCCATGAAGCACGTCACCCTTCTCTTACTATTATTGTCTAGCTGGCAAAGCCAAGCCAACATAACAAACTGGACAAAAGCACTCACTGACGAAAAGATCACCGTTTACTCAAGACCCCAACACACATCAGCGCTCTCAGAATTTAAAGCGGTTGTCACTATCGAAGCCAATATCCAACAAGCCATAGACCTCATCACTAACACTGAAGCTTCGAGCCAATGGCTGGCACATTGCGCGGGCACAACCTTACTAGAGCAACCCCATAGCAATCAAGCGCTAGTCTATACCGTTATCAACACACCCTGGCCTTTAAGTGACCGTGACACCGTCGTCAATTTCACATTTAACCAGCAAGCGAATGGCGGAATGCACATACTCATGCAAGGTAAGCCTGCCTACTTACCCAAACAAGATGATCGCGTCCGAATCCCGAAGCTGACTGGCGCATGGACCTTAGAGCCCTTAACGGCCCATAAAGTTCGCATTACTTATCAACTTAGCCTAGACCCAGGTGGCAACTCACCTGCATGGTTAGTTAATGAGTTCTCACAGCAAGGCATGTACGACACTTTAGCCAACTTACGCACTGTTTTACTACAAGGGGACCGGCCAATCAATCTGGCAATGCAATAAGCCATCACAACAGCCTAATGTAAAAGTGCATAGCGGGCTCATGCCCGCAGCCCAACGACCGCAAACGCCTAGCAAAACTACTTAGGGATACTGACTGGCATCAATAAAACCTGTACATCACCTTCTTCTTGCACGCTCAACTGCCCCAACAACTTTCCATCTTTTGCCGATAATACAGCTGCACCGTGCCACCTTGACCCAAACACCAACATTGGATCAAGTTGCCAGTAACCCTCATCGACAACAATCCGAGAGGCAGAAACCTGCCGCAAAAGCGCTTGCTCATCACGCACAATCACAATGTCCTCAGGGCCTAAAGATTGCCTGCCAGACACAAGATTCACGGATAATTTATCGTCAGCACTCTTTAGCCATAGTAGGTGTGACTTGTCAGCGAGTTTATTGGTGATGGTAAAAACCTCTCCTGCAACCTCAAGCTGACCTTGGTTTTGCAAGGCATCCTCAGACAGTTGCATCAAATCATTTGGCCCCAACCAACCACCCTCATACGCTAACAACCAGCCCTGACGCTGCTCATCAGACTCCATCACACCATATGAAGACTCCTTCCAGCGCAGCACCGCAAACTTAAGTTCAGGCAAAGCTACACTGTCGGGCAAAAGCGGATTGCCAAGCGGCACACTTGGCCGCCATGTTAACCAAGAAGGTTTAACCTCGTCATGTAATTTAAAACGATGCCCCTGATGTACAACATGCCCAGGTTTTTCAGGCACCGCTAACGCGACCCCCCCAAGTACGGCATTGGTTAGAGAATCAACTTTTAGTGAAAATCCAGACAACCCTGCCGTGGCAGATATGCCGCCACTTTGCCAAAAATGTGTTCCACTACGAACTAAGTTCAAATACTTCGGTTGAATATAGACTTGCGCTTCAACCGCACTCGCATCACTGGACAAGCCTATGGTCATTACTTTGCCAATGGTGATCTGGCGATAACGCACCGGTGCACCAGCTCTAAGCCCTCCCATACGTTCCGCTTGTAGCGTCACTTCAATACCGCCAGGCTCCAACCCTGAGTTTAATGGTGCAGAACCAACCCCAACAAAACGATACTGAGCTTCCCCTTTACCAGGCAAAACATTTATGTACGTAGCCCCCACTAAAGCATCTAAACCAGACACACCACTAATGCCAACTTCGGCCCGATTAACCCAAAAAACACTGCCCTTGCTGGCAATGTGACGAGCCTCTGGTGTTAATCTAACCGTGACTTTAATACCCTCAAGCGCCTCATCCATTAGCAGAACACTTTCAACCATACCCACTGCAATCCCCCGATATTTAAGACTGCTACCAGGTTGCACACCGTAGCCTTGCTCAAATTGCAGCGTAATCTCTACACCCTGCTTAGTCCATGAAGTCGCTCCCAACGTAATGGCCAACAGCAAACTTGCCAACGGTATTAGCCACCAAGCCAAATGCCTTTTTGTTTTTAACGTAGCGACTTCAATCATCTTCTTGCTCCCATAAGCACTGAGGGTTAAATAATGCACTTGCCAGCAAACTCAATAAAACCATTAAGGTAAACGCTGTTAACCCTAACCCAGCATCAATCCGAACTAAGTCACCCAGTTTAATGTAGGCGACCAATAAGGCCATTAACAAAATATCCAGCATTCCCCACCTACCAACCCATTCAACCCAACGATAAGCAAAGGCTTTGGCATAATGTTTCCAACCACAGTAATAACTGAGCGCCACGAGGCTTAGCAATTTGATAAACGGCAAAATAATGGAAAACAGCAGCACCACACCACCCAGTAACCAGTACCCCTCTGAAAGGAGGGAGAAAACACTGGTCAGCAGACTATCCTCTTTCATATAGCCTAATTTTTCGATATGAATCAACGGTATAGAAATCGCGGGAATGTACAGAATCAACGCTGAAAGGGCCAATAACCCAGAAACATGATTATGATTTTTGTGGCAATAAGACAGATGCGTTCCACAGCGACAACAAACAGGTTTTAACCCTTTAGGAATAGCAGGAAGTTGTTGAACCTTGCCGCAACAATGGCAGCTGGTGAGGTGCTCTGACATAAATCATTCTTTTTGCCTATCTAGATGAGTTGAGTTTGTGGGCTTACCAGCAGATTTGCAAGCACTAGCCTTGTCCAATGAGGAATGAGTCTGAAGCGATGAGTTATTTCCAGTGAGAAGTGAGCCTAAAGAAATGGAGTGATAAGCGAAAAAACGTTCATGATTAAGGAATGAATACAATCATGAAACTCGAAGAATTACAGTC
>JABHGC010000171.1 GCA_018672285.1 Methylococcales bacterium | reverse complement strand
TCTTTTGAAGAAGATGAAGACTGGGCAGCATTTTTTGATGAAGACCCTCAGCCTTTTAACAGGCAGGTGACAGATGATAATCTTTTTGCTGGGGTGATTAGAATGATGATGCAGACACCTGATTTACCAGGCAGCATTAAAAAGCAAAATGTTGAGCAAGCAGTGTCTATTTACCAAGCGTCGGATGATAAAAAGCAAGAAGCAGTACCGATACTTAAAGATGTAACAGGGTAATAACGGCAATTTTCTGCCGTTATTGGGTCAACTTTAGTGTGTTTGCCTTTTCCAGGCGGTGGCATTAGTTCGCGTGGTGTCGCGTAGCATACCCTATTGCTTAGAACCCTCTCAATACTACAGTTTGTAATACTATGAACATTTTGTTTTAACAAGATTGCCCTATTTTCTCGCTTGCTGTGAAGGCTTAAAAAAAGCATGAAATACTATAAATCATTGATTTTGATCTCCTGCCCGTAATATAATGAATAGTTAATATATATCGGAATAGGTCACATCCAATGGATTGGATAATTAACATTCTAAATGCAGGGGTGCCTGCATGGTTCGCCCTAGTGGGAGCGGTGACAAGTATCGGCTTGTTTGTGCTTTTGATTCGCCTAATCAAAAAATTAGGCAGTTATCGTGAGCAATGGCAGGAGTCTCGTGAAGAATTAGGCCAAAAGCAAAATGATAGAGAGCAATTTTTCATTTCAACCCAGGCTCAAATCACCCGTATGCAAACAAAAATGCACGAGCTCACAGAGCATGCATTTATAGAGCAGTTTGAAACGGATGAGCTTTATACGCTCATGGAAAAGCAAGAAACGACCTTTCGAGGTTCGAGTTATTACTATGGCTTAGTGAAGCGACATGATAATACGCTTGTACCTTACCTTGTTAAAGTGGCGGAGGCTTCAGGCCTTGAAGATCTTGCGTCAGGGGATCAGTTCAGCTTGTTTTCAAATCGTTTAGCAGGCGTTGTGCCCTTTCAAGAAAATGGCTCACCTATTATTCAATTCCCACACACATCACGTCGTAAAAAACCAGATTTTGCATTTGAAATGGCAGAAGAGTATTACGAGAGTTTACCTTTCTTGAAAGTGATTTCGGGGCCAGATATAGGGGCGGTTTATTATTTGCCTTTTACAACCTGTAACATCGGTAGGGCAAAAGAGAACACCATTTTGTTGAGTGATGAATTGGTCAGTGACGTACACGCGAAACTCCGATATGAATATCATATTTTTATCATTTTACTTAAAGACACTGGTGCTAATCTACTTCATAACGATCAAAAAATTGTACGTAAACCCCTTAATTTTGGCGATACGCTAACGTTAGGCGGGACTAAAATGCAATTTTCTTGTAAAGGTTTTGATTTGCGGGAAACTGACCCAGTTGAAGCCATTGAGATGTTCAGAACTTGCCTGCAGCGTGAACCTAACTTTATTATCGCGCTAAAGAACCTGGCATTTTTATTAGAGCGTGATATACGGTTCAAAAAAGAATCTGACCCTATATGGCAGCGCTTAAGTCGCTTAGAACGGCGTGTAAGCTCATGAGGTTAGAGAAAATACAGCCAGCTGACAAACTCACTTTAGATTTAACGCCATTGATAGACGTGGTGTTTTTACTGGTGTTGTTTTTTGCTGTCAGTACTTCTTTTATAAAACCTGAGCATTTAGCTGAGCTTAAGGATTCTTTGGCCAGCTATAAGCAAGACAAATCAGTATTAGCCACTCAGGTCGAGCAATATCGATTTGATAAAATAAATTTAGAGCTTGCGATTGAGCAATCTAAATTAGAGCAAATAAAACAAGTACAGAATGTACAGCAGCTAAAGTCATCGTTAAAAGACAGTGGCCGTGCTATTTCTACAAAAGATTCTGAAATTGAGAAGAACCAACTGGCGATTGAATATTTCCAAAATAAACTGGAATACTTTAAAGAGTACCAGGCAGACCTTAAAGCGAAAATAACCAATGAACAACAGGCCGTTGCCGTATTAACATCCAAGCTCACAGGGGAGCAGCGTGCGTTATTGTCCTCTCAAGCTGTTGTTGATACCAAGAATGATAAAATACACGCATTAGATGCAATGGTGGTATCTCTCAATCAGTCGATCAACCAATTAAAAGAAACGACCAGTACTTTAAACCAACAAATACGGCAACAATCAGAGTCTATTTCGGAGCAATCTGTCGCGTTGATTCAGCAAAAAACGAATATTGAGCAACTTGATAAAGAAAAACAAAAATATATCACTGATTATAATCTGGCGTTAAAATTAGCCGCAGAATTAAAAAAACAGCTTAACCAAGAGCAAACTATTTCACAAAAATATCGCACCTTAGTGGCAGATAATGAAGCCTCAATAAAAGAGTTACAGCTCACTCTGGCTACGTTAGATCAAAATTTTAAGCGTTTATCCATTGATGAAGACTTGGGTTTGCAGCGTAAACAAGATCGAATCATCATTAACTTGCCCGATAATGTGTTATTTGATTCAGGTCACTCGGGGATAAAAGACCGGGGATTGTTGGTATTAGAAAAAGTGGGACGAATTCTAAAAGATAAAATTGGCAACATGTCGATACAGGTCGGTGGGCATACCGATAACGTACCTCTAGGCACTGGAAGTCGTTCTAGATACCAAGATAACTGGGGTTTAAGCTCCTACAGAGCGGTGAGTGTTGTCCGCTATTTCCAGGATGAAATCGGGATTGAGTCGGATCAACTTTCTGCTGCAGGTTATGGGTTTCATCAACCCATTGCGGATAACGGCACAGAGCAAGGCCGAAAATTAAATAGAAGAATTGAAATCGTTTTACTACCAAGGTGAGCAAAAATATTATGGAATCAACATTAAACATGCTGCAAAGTGGGGGCATTTTAGTCTACCCTTTAGCTGCGATGCTGGTTGCAAGCATTATCATCATTATTTTGAAAGCACGTGCATTACGTGAGTGTAAGGTGATTAATACCCTGGTGGTAGATAAAATTGAGCGCATTTTACTGGAAGGTAATATTCCTGAGGCAACTGCATTTTGTAAGCAAAATTCATTGCCTATGGCAGATGTTATTCTGGCCGGTTTACTTAACCATCATAAGAGCGAAGCTGAGTTAAAAGAAGTGCTAGAAGAAGTAGGGCGCCAGCAGATTCCTAAAATCAGACGTTACTTAACGCTGTTAGGCACCATAGCAAGTGTTGCACCATTGATGGGGCTATTTGGTACTGTATTAGGGATGATTGCTGTGTTTGCATCTTTAGGTGAGAACATCTCTGTTGATGCTAACTTGTTGGCTAATGGTATTTCAGAAGCGTTAGTGACGACAGCAATTGGTATGGTCATCGCCATGTTATCACTGACGTTTTACAACCATTTTACCGCAAAAGTGAATAATTTTATTATCGAGATGGAGCGTATTTCTCTACACATGGTTGCCGTTCTGAAGCGACTTCATTAATAGTATTTAGGTTAATAATCCAAGTTGTAGTAGGGAGGGTTTGGGTTATCAAACGTCTCATTTTCTGCAAATTCTTGGTGAATATCAGCAGGTAATGCATCTTGAAGAATGGTGGTATAAGCTTCTTTCATCATCCTGAGCGCACCTTGGTCATTGTCACCCATGAGTTGATGCACATCGTCGACATCGGGGTAGTGTCTTGGTTGTTGAAAAAAATCAATCATTTCGCCAACCATTTGGTGGAGAAGGACAATGTCTTTCAGTTTCATTTCGACGGTACGTTCTGAGTCTATTTGTTCTAGCCCGTAGTTGACTTGTTCTTCAAATGTCGTGTAGTTGCTCATTGTTTCTCAATTTTATTGTTTTTTAGAGTATAACTAACATTATTTTTTGTTTCTACTACTGCTGTTTTGTCAGGCGTTTACTCATTGTCACTACTGTCAATACTTGTCAGTTATTTCTGCTGTAATCAACAATCTCGTCTGCTACAAAAACCTGCGTACCTATATTAATTCCGTTTTTTTGGTTAAGTTAAGTACTTGAGATTTTTAAATAAATTTTAAATTTTTGAATTGTATTGTGAGTGAAATTACAGTAACTTCTAATGAATGTTCTCGCGCCTTTCATTAATGGACGTACTGGTACTTAATATGAAGCAAGCTCTGATCGTCGATGATGCACCTACTGCTGTAGAAATTTTAAAAAGAAGTTTACACGGGTTGGATATACAAGCTCATGGCGTTAACTCTGGTGAGGATGCTTTGCTGTATCTTGCAAAAGCAGACCAATTACCTGATTACGTTTTTATGGATGTTATGATGCCAGGGATTGATGGTTATGAGACGACTGAACAATTACTGGGTAAAGAAAAAACCAGTCATTTGCCTGTGATTATCTATACAACGTTACGACGTGAAGAGGACAAGGTAAAAGCGACATCCGTAGGCGCTGTTGGTTTTTTGTCTAAGCCTTTTGCACAACCTGCTTTGAAGGCATGTTTACAGTCTTTATAGCGTTTTAAAATGCCTTGCAGGATTAAGGGAGAGTTTTATCGGCCTACCCTCGCTATAGGGTATTACAGGGCACGCTTTTATGACAAAGATGTGCCCCGTACATGTTAAACCGATTTTTGTATTTGCTTAGCCTGCTCTATGGCATTACCAATGTAATTAGCCGGCGTCATTTTCCCCAGTGCTTCTTTGGCGCTATCTGGTATATCCAGTGTTTTAATGAACACCTGAATGCCTTCCTGGTCAATGGCTTTACCACGCGTTAGCTCTTTAAGTTTCTCATAAGGCTTTTCAATTGCGTATCGGCGCATAACTGTTTGGATGGGTTCTGCAAGTACAGCCCAGTTAGCATCTAAGTCGGCATTGAGCACGTCGGGGTTAACCAATAATTTATTCATGCCACGTAAACACGACTTGTATCCTATTAAGCTGTGGGCAAAGCCAACGCCTAAATTTCTCAATACTGTTGAGTCAGTTAAATCTCGTTGCCAGCGTGAAATTTGCAGTTTGCTTCCGATGTGATCAAACAACGCATTGGCGATGCCAAAATTACCTTCCGCATTTTCAAAGTCAATTGGGTTCACTTTGTGTGGCATGGTTGAAGAACCAATCTCACCGGCAACCGTTTTTTGTTTGAAGTAGTTAAGTGAAATATAACCCCAAATGTCACGGCAAAAATCTGTCGTGATTTGGTTAAAGCGGCCAACGCAATCAAACATCTCGGCAATGTAATCATGTGGCTCGATTTGAATGGTGTACGGGTTAAACTCAATATCAAAGTCTTCAATAAAGTTTTTCGCGGTACTGACCCAATCCACTTCTGGGTAAGCGCTGAGGTGTGCATTGTAGTTACCAACCGCACCATTTATTTTGCCTAGGCTTTTAATGTCATCGAATTGCGCGAGTTGGCGCTGCAGGCGGAAGACAGTATTAGCAACTTCTTTGCCAACGGTTGTTGGAGAGGCAGGCTGCCCGTGTGTGCGTGACATCATCGGTTGCTCAGCAGCCTCGTGAGCTAAATCGACGAGACCGTTGATCACATCTACCATGGTTGCTCTCAGCGCGACTTTACCTTTCTTGATCATTAAGGCGTGTGAGAGATTGTTGATGTCTTCTGAGGTGCAGGCAAAGTGAATAAACTCACTGACGGCTTTAATTTCAGGGTGATCCAGCACCGCTTTGAGTAAGTACTCAACTGCCTTTACATCGTGATTGGTCTCACGTTCAAACGCTTTGACTTTTTCAGCATGCTCAAGGGTGAAGTGATCGACTAAATCATTAAGTTGTTTGGTCGCGTCATCACCAAATGAAGGGACTTCGGTAATGTCTGGGTGGTTTGAGAGCATTTGTAACCAACGTACTTCTACTTCTACGCGGTGTTTAATCAAACCAAATTCGCTAAAGGTGTCGCGAAATACTTGGGTAGCACGTCCATAGCGGCCATCTACCGGTGATACGGCGGTTAATGCTGAAAGATCCATCGTGAATTCCATGTCTTGTTAACTAATGTGAATGAGTTGATCGATTTGGTTAAGAATTTTTTTACGGCTAAAGAGTAGTTGCCATTTACTGCCGCCCGTTTGGCGCCAGAGAACAGCTGAGCGAATACCTGCCAATAGCAGTGCCCTAATTTTGTTGACGGTTTCGGGGTTAGATAAATGGCTTTGCTCGCCATTGACCATGATACGGGGCGTCATGGTGCTGACAGTATTGCTGTAAATATCGGCAAGCTTGCCGATTACGGCACTGTGCAACATTGAGAAATGGTCTACCTGGCGGTGTGCTTCATCAATGCCTTTGCCAATGTCGGCCATTAAGTTTTTTTGGCTATTTAAGCTGCGTTCCAGTTTAAGTAGGGCGGCTGCATATTTTAAAGTATCTAGATTTTTCATGTTACGGGCAGTGAGGTGGTCCCGTAGTTGCCTAAGACCGGTCTTAATGCCATCGTAATCACCATATACCTCAAGGGTGGAATCTGGTTCTTGGATGAAGATGCTGTTAATGCTGGCTTCTAGGGCAAAACTGTCAACAATACCGCGTTTAGCCAATTGTTCGACTAGGTGGGTTGCTTGAAAGACGCCAGCTAATGCTAGGGTTTGGTCTGCTAGTGTTCTCGCCACAATTTAATCCATTCGTTGTTCGATGACGGCGCCACCGAGGCAATGTGTTCCCTGATAAAAGACGATTGACTGGCCGGGGGTGACGGCACGCTGAGGTTGGTCAAACTGCACCACTAATCGATCATCATCTGGCAAATAGGAGACGATTCTACATAACTGATCCGCTTGGCGGTAGCGAATTTTTGCCATGCAGTCATAAGGGAATGCAGGAGGTGGTTTTCCTATCCAGTGAATATCAGTGGCTTGTAAAGCAGATTGGAACAGTCTGGGGTGGTTTTTACCTTGAGCGACAATCAAAATGTTACGGTTTAAGTCTTTGTCGACCACATACCACGGCTCTTCGCCGCGACCCGCCATGCCGCCAATGCCTAAGCCTTGGCGCTGGCCGTAGGTGTGATACATTAAGCCATCATGTCTGCCAAGCGTGTTTCCTTCGGTGTCTTCAATGTCCCCCGGTTGGTGGGGCAAATATTGGCTCAGAAACCCTTTAAAGCGACGCTCACCAATAAAGCAAATGCCTGTGCTGTCTTTTTTATCTGCATTGGTGAAATGTAAATCATGCGCTTGTTTGCGTACTTCAGGCTTTTCTATTTCTCCTATCGGGAATAGGCTGTGGCTGAGTTGGTACTGATTTAGGCGGAACAGAAAGTAGCTTTGGTCTTTGTTGCCGTCTAAGCCTTTATGTAACTGAACCTCATCTTCCAGGTGTTTGATATTGGCGTAGTGGCCTGTGGCAATTCCATCCATGCCAATACTCAGTGCATGCTCTAGAAAGGCTTTAAACTTGATTTCTTTATTGCAGAGAATATCTGGGTTGGGTGTTCTACCGGCTTTGTACTCGCTTAAAAAGTACTCGAAGACTTTATCCCAATATTCAGTGGCAAAATTAATGGAATGGAATGGGATGCCAAGTTGCTCGCAGACAGATTGAGCATCGGCCATGTCGACTGCAGCCGCACAATAATCATCATCGTCATCCTCTTCCCAGTTTTTCATGAATAGGCCGTGTACTTCATAGCCTTGTGAGATGAGTTGATGCGCCGCAACAGAGGAGTCAACTCCGCCAGAAATACCGACCATGATTTTTTTTTGCCCAGACTTAGTCAAAGTCGTCATTATTCTTCCATGCGTCTAACGCTTGAATATACGGAGGGTGGCCATTATCCAGAAACCACGAGTCGACCGCAAATTTTTGCCGGTTAGAAGACTCAGAGATCACTGCAGCCCAATGTACATCAAAGATCCATTTGTTCCGTACTTGAGGTTCTTCTACTTGATGAAATGTCAGCAATTGGTGCTGAGCAAGCAGCTTTAAATAGGTGGTAGAGTTAGTCGATTCATCAATGCAATCCATTTGACCTGGGTCACCTGCGCCCTCGGCATTTTCAGCAATGTCTTTGTCAGTCCCGGTAATTCGGCCTACAACTTGCTCAAACCGAGCAATGCTTTGGCGAATATATTGCCGCTCTTGTTTGGCTGACGTGGCTTTGCTGGTGAGTGGCGTCGTGATGAATATCCACTGTTCATCAGTGATGTCGATGGTTTTTTGAATGCCGCATTCATAATCCCAGCAGACGGAGAAGCTGACTGCACTTGCTGTAAAGGGGGTGTACATCAAGCACAAAAATAGGAGGTTTCTCATTAGGTGTCTCCAAGATCTAGAATCATATCGAGGGGAAAACGTTTGCCGCTGGCATAATCTGCCGCACAGCGAACAACAAGTGGTGTTCGAAGTTCATGGTTGCGGGCTTGCAGTTCATATAGAGACAGCCACAGCGTATTTAAAATACCGGTATCTAGGGCAAGGTCAGGGTAGTGTTTGGTCAACTTGCCCGCGTAGCAGACTCTCAGGTAGGTGGATGACTCACTGTTTTTTTGCCAATAGTAACAGCCTACAATGTATTCCGGCACAAAATCCCAGCCAGCTTCTTCTTTTGTTTCACGGATGACTGCATCGTCAAATCGCTCATGTGGCTCAACGTGTCCTGCCGGTTGATTAATGACCACCTTGCCTTCGCTCATCTCTTCTATGAAGAGTAATTTACCGTCTTGTTCTGCGATGGCGGCGACTGTGACGTGAGGTTTCCAAACCATGTTGTGTTCCTTGGGTATTGTTATTTTTAGGTAGTGTGACAGTTGTGCTCTCACCTAAGGCAAGGTTGCCTAGAGTCCACTCGCCAATAGCAACGCGGACTAAGCGTAATGTGGGCAAATCCACGGCAGCTGTCATACGCCTGATTTGGCGATTTTTACCTTCTCGGATTTGTATTTCTAGCCATTGATCCGGAATAGACGCCCTGACACGTATCGGTGGCTCTCTATCCCAGATGTCTGGTGTTTCTAGTGTTCGAACTTTAGCGGGTTTAGTGAGCCCATCTTTAAGTTTAACCCCCTGCGTTAATTGCTCAATGGCTTCAACAGAGGCGGTACCCTCCACTTGTACCCAGTAGGTCTTCCAGACTTTGTGCTTTGGGTGGGCGAGGTGGTGCTTTAATTTACCGTCGTCTGTGAGGGCGAGTAAACCTTCACTGTCTTTATCTAATCGGCCAATGGGGTATACATCAGGGATGTCGATAAAGTCTTTTAGCGTTGCCCGGCCATCAGCATCAGTAAACTGAGACAGAACCCCAAAGGGTTTATTAAAAAGAATGATTTTGCTCACAGGGCTACGTTTTGAGTGAATTAATAAGTCATTGATTGAATCATCTATACTGGCAAAAGACAAACAGTTGAACGGATGCTATGAATATGTTGTCCATATTGGCTCAAGTATTGTTATTACGACACTAAGGATCGACCTTTTTATGAAAAAATTATTGGCTATCGCATTTTTGTGCCTGCAACCTTTTGCGGCAACCGTTGCAGCGGACAGCTGTGAGGCAAGTCGTGTAAAATTACAGATGTTGGGTACTCAAGGGCCTGAACTGTGGAATAACAAGGCCTCTAGTAGTTACTTGGTTTGGTTGGATAATAAGGCTCGGGTCGTCATTGATGCCGGATTTGGCTCGGTGCAAAATTTTGAAGCCAGCGGTGCTCAGTTCAATGATTTACAAGCGATATTAATCAGCCACTTTCATGCGGATCACAGTGCGGATTTGCCTGCCTATATTAAAGGTGGTTACTTTGAAAACAGGCAGGCCGATTTAACGATTCTAGGCCCGGCTGAAGGTAAGGTGTCATCCTCTGCAACTCAATTTGTTGCGCGTTTATTTGGCAACAAAGGGGTCTACCCATATTTGGCAAAATATCTCAATGGTGACGCAAGTTATCAGCTAAAGCCTGTTGATATTACTTTGAGTAAAGCACCACAAACGTTCATAGAGTCTAATGGTATAAAAGTGACCGGGGTCAGTACGCATCACGGTATTTTTCCTGCTGTGGCCTATAGAGTCGATGCCGCTGGGTGTTCATTGGTATTTTCTGGGGATATGAATGGTGACTATGAAACACTGCCACTTTTGGCAAAAGATGCAGATATCTTAGTCGCGCACAATGCGGTACCTGAAAATGCGACAGGCGTTGCGGCAGCATTACACATGAAGCCCAGTAAAATTGGTGAAATTGCTCAAAAAGCGATGGTGAAAACAGTACTGATGACGCACTTGATGAAGCGGACTATGGGTGTGAAAACAGACACACTAAACCATGTTAAAGCAAATTTTATGGGGAGGGTGATTTTTCCTCAAGACAGGCAGGTGTTTAAACCGTAGTTTGGATTGTGCTGATTATCTCTGAAGTTTAAAATGCTCTAGAAAACGAGGTTGTGTTCTAGAGCATTTAATCACTATTTAACTGTAATAGTAATGTGGTCGCTTGATTCTAATTCCATTTTTTGGTTTGGCTGGGAGTCAATGGAGGTTTGAAAGGTGAAAATCCCTGGTTTTGACGCAACCCATTCAACCGCTTGAGTTTGGTCAGAGATTGGTTGTACTTGCCATGTGGTGGCATTCAACTTCCAGTTTCTTAAGGTATAAAAACCTGTAAAATTGTTACCATTAAACCAGCGAGATTGGTGGTTGCCACTGTGGCCTAACCAGAACTCAGTCTCAACGCCTTCGTCATCTCCTGCTTCAACGGTAACCAGGATATTAACGACCTCACCCACACTGACAGCGATGTCATTATTACTGTCATTGGCGGTAATGCTGACTTTTGCAGCAAAGCCTGCTGAAGCATTGACTCTAATTGAGCCAAATAGTGCTGCCTCTCCACCTCCACAATGTTGTTCAAAATCAGCAGAAAATGAATTGATGGTGTCGTCGTCGTTACGTGTGATTTCTAGGACGTCAAAACGGCCTGTCAATGTGTTACAGCCTCGACCGTCACCACTAACAGATAAACCGACACCATCACCATTAAAGGGTTCGCGAGTGGCGTCTTCAAAAGATCCAACTTCAATTGGCGCATCAAATGCGGCATTAAAGCTTAAGCTCCAGGTGTCGGTACTCACTCGTATGGTGTTGTTATTGTTTTCAGAGATTCTAAAAGCGGTGTCTTCTTCCGTGTCAGTAAATGTTTGTCCTTGGCCAATAAAGTCACCTGGGTCACTTTCAAAGCGTAAAAATGTTTCTGCTGAGGCAAATTGGCTCAGAGAAAGTAGGGCAGTTGTAAGGATCATTCCTTTGATCATAGTGTCACCTGATAAGTTAGTAATATAATGGGAAGAATAATAATATATGTTATTACTAACATTGGCTGGTTTGCCGGATGAAGTGTGGTAAATACTAGATGGCCGGTATGTGTGTAGTGGTTATGATCTTTAATGGCTTAAAGACTATTTTCAGTGGGTGTAGTTGTAGTCGTTAAAATGACTGTGCTGTTGATAGATATACGGTGGTGCTGCCTGAAGGCATTAATTCTCGAAGTATTTTCCAATAGTGGAATGAGTCTGAAGGATGCCTATATCAGCAGCAAATAAGCGTTACCTTAATAAGTGTGTGTGTTTGCGCAAATATTGGTCAATATGATTAACCGGTATCACGTTCATCAATT
>JABHGC010000155.1 GCA_018672285.1 Methylococcales bacterium | reverse complement strand
TTCAGGTGTTTATAGGTCATATTGGCCTCTGTAATGTGTTTGGTAGCTTATTACTTTACACCTGAGTCTTACTTTACTCTATAGGTGTTTTTATTTAGCTACGACCAGAGGTCATGCACTTATCATACGAATTCAGGCCTTACACTTGGAATCACTTGCATCAATATAATGTAATACATGAAGTGCTTGTGCTTGCTCCATAATACTCCGGAACCATACGCGCTGCCTTTTTGTATTGGCAGGGAAGTCCAATACGACCGTTAACCCTTTAGCAAGCAACATTAAGACATGCGAAGAAATCACCTTTTTTAGCCTAGAAGAATATTTAAGATAGGTAGAAATATCGTATATTTCGTCAGGGTATAATTCACTTAACCATTGATCTTCACTAATCAATACAGAACTCGCATGATTTTTTATCAACTTATTTGCTAATGTTGATTAGCCCGCAGCCATTTTGCTATACCACCTTACCTTCTATATTGCCGCTATTCTCTCTGAAGGATATTGAATCAAAATAAGCTAAAGCTTACTCACCCAATAGACATTCTTGATGCTCATCTAGCCACAATGGATATTTCATCATCGCTTTTGAGAATAGTCGGCTTTGCAAATGTAGATTTAACCAGCTTTGTAAATGGGTATAGGGCCCCTGTAAATACCATTGTCGATTGACCCGGGAGAACTGTCTAATAAAGGGCAGCAGCGCGTAATCAAGCAAACTTGGCGTCGACCCCATTAAGAAATCATGTTGTGTTAATCGCGTCTCTAGTTTCTGAACAAAAGGTTCACATAGCGCTCGACAGTACTCTTCATCACTATTGTGAAATCTCCTAGCGCGTTTATATTGCTCCAGTTTTGGTTTGAATTGCGTGTCATTTTCTTCAATGATAATCAGCATTTCTTTTAAATATTCTGCATTTTGAGCATACAGTAAATTTTCAGGATCATTAAGGTTGAGGGCCCACAACATAATATCTAGACTTTCATCGATGACATGCTTGTTGCTTTCCTTTTCATTATTAACATCATCACTATTTGCCAATATTAAAACAGGCACGGTGCCTTTAGGTGACATAGTTAACATTTCAGCAGGTTTATTGGTCATCACAATGGCACGAAGCATTACAGTCTGTTGAGCTAATAAAATAGCGAGTCTTGCACGCATGGCGTATGGGCAATTTTGCAAGGAATAGAGTATTGGTAATGTCATGAACTAAGCCGAAGCCAATCTCGAATGATGAATAAAATTCACCATCCATTGGGTCACTAACAACCCATCCACATCGTGAGACAGCGAAGCAATCCCTTCATCAACTCGCTCGTCACCGATAATCGAGCGACGTTTTTCCATTGATTGCTGGCTATAATTTTTGCTAAATTCAGGGTGCCCTTGAAAGGTTAAGATGTGTTCGCCAATTTGGTAGCAGGCATTCGGGCAAAATGGGCTGCCGGCTAATAACATCGCATCCCTCGGCAAATGCTCGACTTGGTCTTGATGGCTCACTAACAAACCCATGTTTTGCATCACAGGATCCATCCAACGCTGCTGCACATGCACTTTAACGGGCATATAGCCAATTCCCCAGCCCTGCTCCGCTTTTCGAGTACTTCCTCCCAGCGCCTGAGCGATTAATTGGTGCCCAAAGCAAATTCCCAACATTGTTTTACGGGCTTTATGGAGCAACTGAATGTAGTCATTTAGTTTTTTTATCCAGGCCAAATTTTCATATGCACTGAACTTACTCCCGGTAATTAAATAAGCATCACACTCATCGTAACAAGCCGGGTAATGTGCGTTAATGACCGAATAGGTAGAAAACGTCATGGAAGGATACACCTGACGAAATAGCTGCTCGAACATGTCGGCGTAGGAGCCGTATTGCTTGAGAATATGTTCGTCTAACTGATCGGTTTCCAGAATACCCATCTTCATAAATCGCCATTCACCGCTTTGCAAAAAATCTCGCTATATTGTTCCGAGGTAAAAGAAATGGGATTACCAGCCGCACTAGGGTCTTGGTTCGCTAGCTGACCAATGTCTTTCTGACGAACCTCATCAATCCCAATGCTTTTCAGATCGTGGGGAATCGATAACGTTTCTCTCAGTTGCAATACCCAATCTAAAAAGCCGGAAAAATTTGCTTTCTTCAAGCCCATCACCAACCCAATATGCGCGACCTTATCTTCAATAGCGGGTCGGTTAACCTGCAGAACATAAGGCAACAAAATCGCATTCAACAAACCATGGTGCTTGTCGAAAATCCCGCCTAAAGGGTGAGCCAGTGCATGCACTGCCCCTAAACCTTTTTGAAAAGCCGTCGCCCCCATGGTTGAAGCCACCATCAACTGCGCTCTTGCCGCCAAGTTCTCACCATCGAGATAGGCTTCCGGTAGCCAAGTTTTTATCAGGCGCATGCCTTCCAAGGCAATACCATCTGCCATCGGGTGATACCCAGGCGCACAATAAGCCTCAAAACAGTGTACAAAAGCATCTATTCCAGTTGCCGCAGTAATGTGAGGAGGCAGCCCTACGGTAAGCGCAGGATCAGCGATCACCAAACCCGGCAACATCTTGGGGTGGAAGATAATTTTCTTTTGGTGCGTCGACTCATCAACAATGACTGAGGCACGCCCTACTTCAGATCCTGTTCCAGAAGTCGTCGGTAAGGCAATAATCGGCGAGATACCTTTCTCGTCCACACGCAACCAGTTATCACCGACATCTTCAAAACCCCATAAAGGTCGACTTTGCCCAACCATTAAAGCAATCGCTTTACCTGCATCTAAGCCACTGCCTCCTCCTATCGCTATGATACCGTCATGCGATTCAGCATGGTAAGCTGCAACACCTGCTGCAATATTCGCCCCAGTTGGATTTGGTTTTACTTTTGCAAACAACCCAACACCCAAACCTGCTTGTCGGCATGTTGCGTGCAACGCTTGCACAAAATCAATACTTGCCAACCCTTCATCGGTCACGAGTAATGGCTTCGTCATCGATAGGCTTTTACAGGCAGCCACAACGCCACTCACTCGCCCTACACCAAAACTAATTTGGGTCGGATAATTCCAGTTACCTTGTAAATTTTCGCCCTCAAAAGCCATGATTATGATCCCGTTGCTAACTTAAAGTGAAAAGATTTTGGCCTAGTGAGCTGCTCATAACCCAATGTCGACAGCGCACACCCTCGCCCTGACTGTTTTACCCCAACCCAAGCTAATTCGGGATCCAGGAAATCACATCGATTCATAAACACCGTTCCTGTCTCCAGGCATTCAGCAATTGCCAATGACTTAGCTTCATTTTCACTCCAAATAGACGCTGTTAAACCAAAATCACTATCATTCATTAACGCTATTGCTTGTTGGTCACTATCCACCGGCATGACCCCAATCACCGGACCAAAACTTTCCTCAGTCATTACCGCCATGGAATGATTTACCTCGGTTAGTACTTGTGGTGCTAAATAAGCTGTCCCCGGTCTATTTAATGAGAAGTCATCGGGATTTATTTTTGCTACTGCCCCGAGTGAAACCGCTTGCTCTATTTGTGCTCTTACTTGCTCAGCTGCTGCTACGTTAACCATAGGACCCATCGTTGTATTGGGATCCAATGGATCACCAAGCCGATATTGCTGGACGACAGAAACCAAGCGATCACAAAATTCATTGTAGATAGTACGGTCAACATAAACACGCTCTATGCCGCAACATGATTGCCCCGAGTTAAAAAATGCACCATCAGCCACTTGCGCCACAGCATAATCCAAATTCGCATCGGCTCGAACATAAGCAGGGTCTTTCCCGCCCAATTCCAAGGCAATCCCTTTGAAGGAACCTGCAGCCGCAGCCTCAATAGCAGCACCGCCTGGAACAGACCCCGTAAAAGACACAAAATCAACCTCGTTTTGCTGGATCAATTGCGAGGTAAGCGCATGATCTAAATGTAAATATTGAAACAGCCCCTGAGGTAAACCTGCAGCGTTAAAAGCGTCAACAAAATGCTCCGCACACAACACAGTTTGCGCTGAATGCTTTAATAATACGGCATTACCCGCCATAAGCGCGGGAACAATAGAGTTAACTGCGGTTAAATAAGGATAGTTCCAAGGTGCAATGGTAAAAACAACGCCCAACGGAGTACGTCGAATAAAGCGTGAAAAATCACCAGAAGATTCCAACTTTATATCCACCAAGGCAGACTCAGCGACATCAATCATATAGCGCGCACGAGACTCTAACCCTGCAATCTCACCCGCACTATAGGCAATCGGACGCCCCATCATCAGGGTAATTTCTTGCGCTAAAATATCCGTTTTGGCCACCATATTATCAATGGCTTGATGACACATTTTTGCCCGTTCAATAATGGCCGTGTTTGCCCAAGCCTGCTGAGCGGTTCGCGCCGCCTTAGCAGCGGACAACATATCCGCTTCTGTCATCAACGGCCTTTCGGCAACCACTCGTTGATCAATCGGCGAAATAATTTGAAGTGATTTAGATGATTTCAAAATAACGCTCCATTTCCCATTGGGAGATATGCTTGCGAAACTCTCTTTCTTCCCATTCTCGACTCGCAACAAAATGGTCGACAAACACATCACCGAAATATTGCCGCGCCATACTCGATGATTTCATTCTCTGTGCTGCATCCCAAAGTGTTCTGGGCAATTGTAAGTGCTCAGGAAAGGTTTGATCATATGCGTTGCCTTGCACCATCGCCTCGGGTCTTGCATTGCCGGCAATCCCTGACAGACCCGATGCTATAACCGCCGATAAAATCAAATACGGATTTGCATCAGCAGCCCCCATTCGATATTCAACACGATGAGATTTTTCATCTCCAGGCACGACTCGAATCGCGCAGGTTCGATTATCAATGCCCACACTCGCCTCTGTAGGCGCCCAAAAGCCCGGAATCAAGCGCCTGTATGAATTAATCGTTGGCGCGACCATCGCTAATATTTCAGGCATACCTTGTTGCAAGCCGCCTAAAAATTGAGAAAACGTCTCACTACTGTTATTCGCTTGGCTCGTATCATAGAAAACAGACGCCCCATTTTTTTTACGCATAGACAAGTGAATATGACCACTTTGACCAGGCCAATCAGGAGAGCATTTTGCCATGAAGGTCGCCATTTTACCGGCGCGTTGCATGGCTATTTTGGTAAACGTTTTAAATAATGCCGCTTTATCTGCAGAAGCCATTGCTGAATCATAAGCAATAGCCGCTTCCATAACACCTGGCCCTGTTTCTTCATGCAAACCTTCCAGTGGTAAATCCATGGTTTCGCAGAGCTCGAGCACATTTTGGTACACTTCGGCATCAACCGTGTTACGAATCACCGAATAACCGAAATCGCCTGGTGCTAAAGGTGTTAAATTTTGATAGTTTTTTTCTCGGACAGAATGTGGTGTTTCATCAAAAACAAAAAACTCGTATTCAAAGCCACAAAATATTTCAAATCCCATTTCATCTGCTTTTTCCAGCACTCGGCGCAATAGGCCTCGGGGACAAATAGCTTCTGCTTTGCCGCTGAATTCAGCCAAGAAAAACAAGCCATTTTGCTCAAAAGGATTTTCCCTACAGCTCTGGGCGAGCAAACGCACCGGCGTATCTGGGTAGCCGGTATGCCAACCAGT
This sequence comes from Methylococcales bacterium, assembly GCA_018672285.1. Classification (GTDB taxonomy): domain Bacteria; phylum Pseudomonadota; class Gammaproteobacteria; order JABHGC01; family JABHGC01; genus JABHGC01. The sequence continues at coordinate 2,977 of JABHGC010000155.1, read as the reverse complement.
ATAATCCACATTGTCGTACAGCTGGTCCTTTACATCCCAGCCAAGCACCACATCGCAAAATCCAAAACCTGAATCTAATGCAGAAAGGAATTTTTGTGTGGACATGTACTTCCCACGCAGTACACCATCAATATCGACCACGCCGACTTTAACGTGTTTCAAATTGCGTTCTGCAATGAGTTTTTTAGCATCAGCAGCTGATCTAACTTGGCGCGCTTCCATCATTCACCTCAGAGGTTCCAAACACTATAAGTGTAGTAACGAATCCAGAGGTTCTCTATAGCAGACAGGTCATATTGATCGCTAGCAATGGTTCAATTACCCCTCAAGTAGAGCAGTTTTGTCGCACCAACCTACAATATCCCTACAATATGACATATTTGCCATTTACATTTAGAGGTGAAATTATGACGCTCTAAATCAACAAAAGTCTGGACATAAAATGTCCTCTTTTCCTCAAAAAAGACTTTACCCAGAACGCAGGGTATCGAGTCTAGAGCAGACCTATGACAAAACAATCATCCCCAAATACCACCCCCACCATCACAACGCTCGACAATCTTGCCAAGTTAGCCAACTACTCGCTCATGAACACGCTCAACAGCGACCCTGATGCAACCGCAAATGGCGTCGACCACACGCCACGACAGGTCTTCACCGGCCACTATGTCCCCGTCAATCCAACACCCATCAAAGACCCCGAGTATGTCGCACACAGCAAAAGCTTTTTTCGCGAACTTGGCTTCGCCGACAGCATGGCACAATCGCTCGACTTCACCCGCATGTTCTCTGGGGACATATCGCACCTTCCTGAGCCGCTACGCAAGGTGGGCTGGGCGTGTGGCTACGCACTTTCCATCTACGGCACCGAATACTACCAACAGTGTCCATTCCAGACAGGCAACGGCTACGGCGACGGTCGCGCAGTTTCCATACTTGAGGCCGTCATCAATGGTCAACGCTGGGAAATGCAGCTAAAAGGTGGTGGTCGAACGCCATATTGCCGTGGCGCGGACGGTCGCGCTGTCCTGCGCTCAAGTGTCCGAGAGTTCCTGGCGCAAGAGCACATGCACGCGCTTGGAGTACCAACCTCACGGTCTCTCAGTTTGTACGTTTCAAAAACGGAGAAGGTCAAGCGACCGTGGTACTCTAAGAACTCGCATTTGCAGGACCCCGACTTACTGATTTCGGAGGCGGTCGCCATCTCGACACGCGTCGCGCCGTCATTCATTCGGGTCGGACAACTTGAGCTTTTCGCTCGCCGCGCCCGTAAGAATGAACACCCGAAAGCGCTGGAGGAACTCGAAAAACTGATACTGCACTTGATTGATCGTGAGTATGATGACGTCATCGACAATACACTCACCACCGCCGAAAAAGTGGTGTTGCTCGCGCGCGAGTTCCGCAGCCGTTTAACGTCGCTTGTGGCGAACTGGATCCGCGTCGGTTACTGCCAAGGCAACTTCAACAGCGATAATTGCGCGGCTGGTGGCTTCACACTCGACTACGGTCCATTTGGATTCTGCGATGTGTTCAACCCCCAATACCAGCCTTGGACAGGTGGCGGGCATCACTTCTCGTTTCTGAACCAACCTGTAGCAGCGGAACGTAACTTCCACATGTTTTGTACGGCGTTGCAGCCATTGCTGGTATCGGAGCAGGATTATCTGCAACAACTCAACGATATTCAAAAAGGCTTTCCGGAAGTCATGCAAGCGCAAATGGAGGCAATGTGGGCTGCTAAACTAGGGCTAGACACCTTTGATGCGTCGTTGCTCAATGAACTCGGTACGCTCATGGTGCAAACGCCTGTCGATTACACCCTCTTCTTCCGCGAGCTCTCAAGTGTGCCTGACGACATTGAATCACTCAAAAAGAGCTTCTACAAAAACTCGACGTCCAACGATATGGACAAGCGTTGGTTAGAGTGGCTCACAAAATGGCAATGCCTCATCAATAGCACAACCGATACAAATGCTGCTCCGTCTCGCTCCCGTGAAGAACTCTCTAGGCAGATGAAACTCGTCAACCCAAAATACAGTTTGCGAGAGTGGTTTGTTGTGCCTGCGTATCAGCAAGCAGCCGAGGGAAACTACGCTCTAGTTCGAGAACTACAGGAAGTCATGACGCAGCCGTACGCAGAACAGTCAAAGGATGTGGAAAGGAAGTACTATACACTGAAGCCGCCTGAGTGTTTTGAGGTCGGTGGGTTGTCACACTATAGCTGCTCATCATGATTTTTTCTAAACTTAACAGCATAGATAATACCAATTTACAGGATTATTTTTCTGCATAATAATTTCAGTCTACTAGAAGCAACAATCAACTAAAGTGGCAAAATGACAAAACACTTTATTTACCACCTTTAGTTTTCACCATAATGTGTTTCAAATATTTCCCATTCGGCTGACTCAGACTCCCGTGTTGCTTCATGACCCAACGGTATATTGACAAACTTATCCATAAATGGAAATTTTTCATACAAACTACCAAGACCAACTAACATGCCATCATCTGCATTTTCAGTTGTGCTACATAAAACCTACCATGCACCATCTTTATCATGTAAAATTGAAAGAACGGGATAATTTTCAAGCATTACCTGCTTAGTAGTAATGCAACCAGTATTTGGCGGAACACTAAATGGCCAATTATTTATATCAATATGCTTACCGTCAATGTCCATATTTTTTATCCAATAAATTTATAAAGCATCTAACGATTAGTTCAGTTGCTTCCGAAGTGGAGCCTAATTCCAATAGTTGTAAATCTGCAGAGCTTCGGGAGTCAACTTGAATGCATTGTTAGCGTTATCTTCTACTTACTTTCTTCACTACACTCCTGAATTCAAGTCATAAGTGCATGACCGGTTAAATTTTCTTGTTTAATGCCAGTGAGCTCTTCAAAAGCCTCATAAGGTGTTTTGTAGCCTAAGCATTTTCTTGGCCGGCTATTTAATTTGTGAACTGCCGCGAAC
>JABHGC010000214.1 GCA_018672285.1 Methylococcales bacterium | reverse complement strand
GACTGTAATTCTTCGAGTTTCATGATTGTATTCATTCCTTAATCATGAACGTTTTTTCGCTTATCACTCCATTTCTTTAGGCTCACTTCTCACTGGAAATAACTCATCGCTTCAGACTCATTCCTCATTGGACAAGGCTGTTGGTATACGAAGCATTGCATGTCGTGTAAAACTAGACGGGAAATCCGACCATTTTGATTAATCCATTCCTGGTTTTCGTCGGTCAGATAACTGATTTTTTCTGTATTGCTGGTGTGTGAATTGTGGTTGATTAGGTCGCTTTCGCGGTAGTGATCTGAGCGTGAATGTATTGCACTGGTTTTGATATGCCCGTAATTAATTGTGTTGGGATTCAGGGGGCGAGTTACTGAGGAAAAATAGTGTTCGTAGGAGGGGAGTATTTGGGAAGAGGACTGTTTTAATTGTCTGGAGCTCCAAGAGTTATAAGACTGCCCGCTATCTTGTTGTAAGGCAAACATTAGATCCAAAAACAGCGGGCTCGCTTTACGATGATAGAGTTGTTCGAGTATAAATGTTTGTAATGCGGGGGATCGCCAAAGATCGACCAACGTCCGCGGCAGGCAATTTATGTTAAAGGATAATTTGAACCTTATTGGGGTTTTAGAGTCGAAACAACTTATTCTATTTGCAGGAATGCTCTTTAAGTAGGCCTGTATTGCGCGCCCTTCAATCTCATTCATGCTCAGATAACGTGTGGAGTGGTTACTTCCAGAGCGCCCTTTAAAATACTCTACGAAAATGTCGGTAGTTCGACCCGCTTGGTTTTTGATTTGTGCAAAGTGGTTGGTTTTTAGCTTGGCAATGTCACTCGGTTGAATGGCAAGCCATGCCATTAGCCAGCCGAATAGCAGCTGCTCAATTTTGCTGTGCGATGTTAATTGCCGTGGAGTAAACAGGAATGGCTGTTGAAACATCCACGGATTTTTCCCTTTAATCCTTGGTCTATAGGTAACTTTACCCAAAATTGCGTGTTGGCGTAATTCATCTACGAACATTGGGTTTGCTATGTCGGTGAGCAGTAGTTGGGTAACGGCATCGGGTTGCCCATTTTGAAATTGAGCTATGCAGTTGACTAGGTGTTTACCGTAAACCGAGGCGTCGTAACTATTTTTCAGCTCATATTTTTGCAAAGCTGCCATTTGACTTCCGATACGTGTTCGGGAGATGGCTTTTTGGCTTAGTACCCAGTCAAGTGTCGCCGCTACCACGACGGAAAAACTCTGCATCAATAATCTTGGCGATTCCAGCTGTAAGTATTGGCGTTCGCCTAATACTTCTCGCAACCAGGGCATTGTCGTGAGGAATTGGGTGAAGCTGCGGGGTACTGCTGTAGATTTTTTTTCGATTTTGGTGGCGCTCAAAACATGAGAGATATATTGGTGTTCCGAATGATTCAACTCCTGGCAGTGCACTGATTGTTGCAGCATACCAACGAGAAGAAATACCCCGCTAGATTGTGGCTTAACTCCGCATTTATTTATGCGGTAGGTTTGGTAGTGATTGAGTGCTTGGTCTTCGTGTTTTTTAATGAATGTATAAGTGCCTAGCCAAATTAGAAATTTTTTCAACTTTTTTTGGTATTCTTTTTGCGAAATTACTGAATTTTCTTTCAAAAACCAATCTGAAAACATTGCATAATAAGTTGCTTTATATAAGTGTCGAGCAAACGGCGAAGGGTTACTAAGGTCTACCCATTGTTTTCCAAGCGCCATGCGGCTAGGGACCATTGGCAAAGGCTCGGATTTTGACGATAGCAGCTGGTCCCAGTCGTTGGCTATATTATTATCGCTAAAATCCCCCATGTTGTTTTCCTAGCTGCTTATCGATTTGCGCCAGCATCGTTTGACGCGAGTGTACATAGCGCTTTGTACTCTCGGTGGATTTGTGACCAAGTCGTATCTGGACTTCGAGCAAGGCATCGTTTTGGCTGCCTTTTCGTTCAATTTCGGCGTGAAATAGTTCAGTAGCAAAGCTGTGCCTTAGATCGTGATACCCATAGGTTTTATCGAAAAATATTAGTGGTTGTGCATATTTTGAAAAAATGCGAGATGGGTGTCCTGAACTGATTGGTTTTCCTGCTGTTCGGGTATCATTATTCAAAAATAGACTGTCAGGGTTCTTGCCTGTATTAGCTACAATCGCTGCACGCTCTGACTCGTAGTATGTTCGCATTGTTCTTAGTAGCTCTCGACCAAAATACAGCTGGCGTGATGCACCTCGTTTGGAGTATTTGCCATTGAGCATGTATTCAAAATGTGTACGTTCAGGGTGTTTTTCAAGCTGGTGAAATAACGCACATAAACCGATTTGCTTTCTTCCTGCAGCCATGTGCCCGTCAAGTAGTAGGCCGCGATTCTCCATGGCTCGTAAGCCGGTCTCATAACCCATGCGTAAAATCAGGCGATCTCGTTGATTTGTGCAGCGATGGAGTAGCACTGAACGCCACGATTTCGAAATGTAATGGAGGGGTATTGGTTTGGTGTTGTTTGCAGCAATTTTAGCTGCGGTTGGACTGTAAATGGTGAGGTTAAGATTGTCTGACCACTGCAGAGAATGAAAAAAATTCATCAGCGAAAGAATTGCTGATTTGTAACCTGAAATGGTTGATTTGGTGTAACCTTTTAGAGGTAGCACATTGTTTATGTAGTGATTGATGTGGCGGGCACTTAGTCGGTGGGCTGCATGGATGGTAGGTAGCTTAGGGTCTTCTTTTCGTTGATTGTTAAGCCAGCTCATAAACCGGTAGATATGGCCTGTGTATGCTTCTACTGTGGCATCAGTTAATGGCTCTAACCTAAATAGGCGAACAGTCTGCTTTAGGATTTTTCGATGGCCTATAATGGATGTATTAGCATTTTCCTGATGTTCCTGCCGGTAACCGAAACTGCTGCGAGTATTCCAAATGTGAATTAACCAAAGATTAACTGAGAGTGGTAAGACGTTGTCATCATCAAGAATCAAAGATAATCTTGGTAGCGTTATACCTTGAATTTGTGTATCAGAGAGTTGAATATGTTGCATGTTTTTCCTGTTAACATTTGTGCTTATCTTTATGCGTACGATAATGTCAAAACACGATTAAAGATGCTAACAAAATAATAATTAGGCGTGCGTAGCAAAATATTTATTCAAAAAAGCAATTGAGAGAAATTGATCGCCGAGTTAGGTTTTTAAGAAAACGTTTGGATGTTTTGCAAGTTGTTGAAACAACGCCGAAAGATTTGTCTAAAGTGTTCTTTGGTGCTTGGGTTGAGTTGGAAAGCGAAGACGGTGAAACAGTAAAATATCGTATCGTCGGGCCTGATGAATTTGACGTGAGCAAAGGTTACATTAGTATGGATGCTCCCCTTGCCAAGGCGCTAATGCGTAAAGCTGAGGGAGATGATGTGTGTGTCAGCCTTCCTAAAGGGGAGAAGACCTATGAAATTATTGAAGTTTATTACCAGCAGGGTGAATCATAATGAAAAAAATCGTGTGTGCTTGTGTCCTTTTGTTGTTGGTTTCAGCGCAATCGTATGCGCGTGACTTACCATTAGGGGGTTTAACATTCACAGCGAGCGATGGTAAAGAGCATCAGTTAAAAGAGTATATTGGCAAAGGTCGCTGGGTATTTTTAAACGCTTGGGGGATCCGTTGCCCGATTTGTGTTGAAGAAATGCCTGACTTAGAAAAATTACATACAGTACAGACAAAAAAAGCGTTGGTGTTAGGGTTCGTGGTGGACTTCCCGACATTAGGCTATCCAAGCCTTGAAACGACGAATGCTTTTATGAAAAAACATCAACTGACCTTCACCAATCTTTTAGGGGATGCTCGATTATATCGCCAGTTTGGTGCGGGAGAGCTAAGAGGGACGCCAACGATGTTGGTCTTTACTCCAGAAGGGCATTTGTTGGCTAAGCAGGTTGGTAAATTAACCTATCAGTCGCTTGTTGATTTTATTGTGGCGCAAGACAAAGTTCGGTCGAGATAGGTATTATGGCAAGAGCACGTTGGATTGGCCCACGCTCCTATGAGGCATACAAAAAAAGCGCCCGTGAAGCGAGAGAGCGGGGGGATTTAAAACAGGAGTTTGAGACCTGGAAAAACCTCAGTCAGCAAGGTGAGCCTGAGTCACAGTTTGAATTGGCTAAAATGTACCAAAAAGGCCAATGGGTGCTGCCGAATGAAAATGAAGCGGTGAAGCTTCTTATTAGCTCAGCGGAGTCAGGGTACGTGCCCGCTATGGTGCTCTTGGGGGATATGTACCTTGCCGGCACGGATGTCCCTGAAAGCATTGACGATGCAATGCATTGGTATTATAAAGCCGCTGATGGTCTGAGCACTGAAGCTATGATGAGCCTAGCGATTATTTTCCAGTTGGGTCAGAGCGTTGAAAAAGACGAAGAAAAAACGGTGTATTGGTATGAGCAAGCAGCCGAACATGGTTGTGGTGAGGCGCATTATCATCTAGCAACCATGCGTCAAGCTGCAGGGCAATATGGTTTAGCACTAGAAGCTTATGAACAGGCGGCCGAATCTGGCGATATGTTGGCGCAGTATGCGTTAGGAAAGCGGTATTTAGAAGGCGATGGCACAGAGCCTGATTTAGAAAAAGCACTTGGGTTGTTTGATTCGGCAGCTATGGCAGGAAGTCAGTTGGCTAATTTTCAGCTTGGCATGCTGCACTTTGAGGGCGAGGTTGTCGCGCAAAATAAACGTCTTGCTGTTCGTCATTTTCAGGCTGCAGCAAACAAATCTTATGATGACGCTCAATATATTTTAGGCTGCTTGTACTTAGAAGGGGATGGACTTGAAAAAAATCCTCTGAAAGCCGCTCACTGGTTAATGAAGGCTGCAAATCAATCTCACGCGATGGCGCTCAATAATTTAGGGATTTTATATGCGAAAGGGGAAGGGGTTAAACAGAGCTTTGACATTGCTGAAAAAAGCTTTCAAAAAGCGATAGCACTGGGGTGTGAAGATGCTGAAAATAATTTGAAGCGGATACGCCAAAAACAGTGGTGGAAAGACCATGTTGGGACAAAAGTGAAATCTTTATTTACCCGCTGGAGAGGTTGATGCTCCGTTTTTTGAATGTGATCGTCTTACTGTTCGTTATGTTAAGCAATGGTCATGCACAGTCTGCTCTAGAATCTTCTTTTATTGATCTATTTACTTTTGGCTCAGTGTTAGACTTTAAAGGTAAGTTACAGACGGTCACCGAAACCACGGAGTGGGTTGGGCAAAAAAAACGGGTGAAACAGGTATGTGCATTTGATGTGTCAGGCCGACTGGTACGAATCTTTTATTATGAAAATGGTGTGTATCAATACCTTACCAAAATCCGCTATCACAAGACCACAGGGTTGCCAGAATGGTTGGTAACAAATGACCATAAAACCAAATCAGCACAGCGGTATCACTTAGAGTTTAATCAAGATTTGACTAAAGCATTCCAATACCACATTGATGCCAAGCAAAAAGCCACACTGGTCAAATCAGCGACCAGACAAGACAGCCAAGTGTTTGTCCGTAAAGACACTGAACAAGGTGAGTTGGTTCAGCAGTTTGCATTATCCCCATCTGGGCGGGTGTTGAGTAACATGCAAAATTTGGGGGATCAAGTCGTGAGCCGGCAGAGAACGCAATATAATCGGCAAGGGCTAGCGCAAAAAGTCACCATTTCAATTGGTCATGAAGTGCAAACAGCAGAGCTGGTTCACAAGTTGGATGAGCGGGCAATATCCTCGGGCAGCAGTGGTATAGCAACCCAACCCAAATTTCGAAAATAGTGTCACGTGAGCCGGTGTATTTTAGTGAGTACGGTGTGTGTGAAAGGCCGCGTTCGAACAAACACAATGTGAAAGAACATGATGCTTATGTGACGGTAGTGGATATTGGTGAGTTAAGTGGTCGGCGTTATGATAATGCCTATTTTCAATTGCACCTGACAGTACCGGATGGTTATACCGTATTATCCGATGAAGACCGGATGGCATTAATGCTCGCTAAAACAGAGGTTAACGTGGATTTAACCGGCAGCAAAAAGCGTGTTCTGAATGAGTTTGCACCGGATTTTTTAACCTTACTGCATGCGGAGTATAAAGGTGCCAGCTTGCTCTTGGTGGCGCAAAAAATGTCCCATTTTCCTGGTGCGACTAATGGGTTTGATGTTTTATGCCAGCTTAAGCGCACGGCAAGAGAAGAGAAGACGCCTGTGCGTTTTATTAATGCACCCTATGAGCAACAAGTCGGAGGGCAGCGTTTTTTTGTGAATGATTTATGGGTCGGTAAGCGGCTACAGCCCATTGCCCAAAAAAAATATTATGTGCGAGCGGTTAAAGGGTACGCCTTAGTGTTTACATATACCCAACCTGCTACGGCTGAAAATGACTTGTTAGGTTTAATTGAGCAAATTGAGTTTCCTGAATTCAAGTCATAAGTGCATGACCGGTTAAATTTTCTTGTTTAATGCCAGTGAGCTCTTCAAAAGCCTCATAAGGTGTTTTGTAGCCTAAGCATTTTCTTGGCCGGCTATTTAATTTGTGAACTG
>JABHGC010000163.1 GCA_018672285.1 Methylococcales bacterium | reverse complement strand
GTTCGCGGCAGTTCACAAATTAAATAGCCGGCCAAGAAAATGCTTAGGCTACAAAACACCTTATGAGGCTTTTGAAGAGCTCACTGGCATTAAACAAGAAAATTTAACCGGTCATGCACTTATGACTTGAATTCAGGCATTAAAATAATGATACTCGCCAGTGTTATGCAGTTTTTTTCAACTGTTGCCAGTGGCGGTATGCAAGAAACCGCAGTGATAGATGGTGTTTTTTTACAGCAGTTACAAAAATCTGCGGATACTGAAGTACGTATTGAACTTGTTAGGACGTTGCAGCAAACAGCGCCGGCTAATTTACGTGTGACGCTTGAAGCCATTGCCCTTAATAGCAAAGAGGAAAGCCGTGTACGAATGGAAGCCATGTGTGCTTTGAGTGGGGTTGCAACAAAAGACAGCATTCCTTTATTGCTAGACCTTTTAGAAGATGATCTCAAGCTGCGCCGTGGTTATTGGGCGTGTCTCATCCCAGTGCTTGGAGGAGTCAATGATCGCCGTTCAATTCCATTATTAACCCGTATCATCAACCTGGACCAGGCTGGCTTGATTGGCATGGATCATATGGCTATTGAGGCATTGGCATCCATTGGAGATGAACGAGAAGCATTGATACTGGCGGGTAAGGTACACATTGAACCGGTTAGGCTTGCCGTCATAAAGGGGTTGGCTAGAATTGCCTCAATAAAATCGGTCAACGTTTTTATTAATGCTTTGCAAGGTGCTGAAGACGCCGAAATAGCCTCAGCTGCGATGGTAGGTCTTCACCGTCTTGGCCAGGGGGCATTACCTGAATTGGAGAAGGCTTTGCAGGGGGTTGCTGAAGGATGGGATAAACTGCAGCGAGAACGGATTCGCCAGGTTATTTTGAAGATAGGGAAATAAAATCATTACTTAGAATAGAATGGTTACGGATCAGTAGCCATTCAATCACAGATTAAATATAGAAGACTGATATGGCCGTGGATTTTATGAAAAAATTAGTCCTTAATCAGTACAAACGGCTATGACTCATTAGTTGACAACACCTCTAGAATAGATTCATCTGGTTACATCTTTAGGGAAACAATAACAACAAAAAAGGATACATTGATGAACATTATTCAAACAATCGCGCTCACAGCAATCTTTATTAGTACGAGTGCTATTGCTGCATTTCCATACCAAGTTCGAGAACTTGTAAGCAGTATTAAAGACGATTTGAAATATGCCGAGTCCAAATTAACCACCACCTATAAAACGCGCTTTCGTGACGCTAAAAGACACCTGAGTGATGCTGAAGAGTCTTATTCAAAACTGATGGGGAGTCGATATCAGGGGAAATTTGACCCTAAGCACCCAGACATCGTGAGCTTGCAACAACAGATCAATGCGCTAAAACCCCGAGTCAATGGTGACGTGGCTCCAACAGCGCCATTACCTGCTCCAATCTCAGCTCCAGTGACGACACCTCAGCCAATATCCACTCACACCCCAGCTAAAGATAATGCACCCAAAGTGACTGACGACTTACCCAGCTCAGTTTCATATGCAATGAAAGACATCAACCGTAACTTACAGCAAGTCAGTACTATTCTTCGCCGGGCAGGAAAACAAAAGAAAAGCGCATGGCGCTCTGCAAAAAGTTACCTGGAAACAGCACAGGCTGACCGAGCAAAAATACAGCAATATCATGCTACAAAATTTAACCCTAACCACCCAGAATGGGTTAAATTGAATGCAGATATTCAATTGGCTAATCATCAATTGACCGCATTTTATGACACCGAGGTCATCGCTGAGCAACAGAAAAAAACTCAAAATAATCCCAGCTTCACCGATACAGATAGTATCGTCGCATCAGATGATCCCAATAAAACCTCGCTTAAATACAAAGTCAAAAAGATATTTAAATCATTGATATCAGTCCAACAAGAAAGCAAAAAAATAGACTGGAGCAACCTCAAGATCTCCTCTGAAACAGAGGCTCATCTTAAGCAAGCCACTTTACAAAGAATGAAGCGCTCAATTGCAACTGCCACAAAATCATATGATGAGCTCACCAACGAAATGGGCCCTACATTTCGAAAAGCATCTAAAGAACATGCTGAATTATTAACCGCATTTTCAAAGGCAAAAGCCGTTGCCGAGTTACTGGCCGACAATCTTGCTAAATTAGATGCAGAGAATTTACGAGTCGCCACCGAAAAGAAAAAAGCAGAACAAGAAAGACAAGCAGCGCGTAGTGCGGCTCTCAGTGCTGAATATAAAAAGCAAAAAGCGGAAATAAAAGCCATTAAGGATGCTAAAAGAGTTGCGGCACGCTTTCCTGCAGTGGTCAAATCCTTTGATAATCCTGAATTACATGCCATTGCCACACAAACCCTTGCGAGAGTCTACCCTAGCCGTAAAGTACTGAGATTAGAAATCACCTCAGAATTTGATATTAAAGAACAAGCCCATGTAGAAAGTGGAGGGGTAATCACCTTTGGTACTTATCGCTATTTTAATGTTTTAGTTGCAATAACCGCTTTCAAACCAAATGTGGCAGAGGTGCTTTTATTGACCATTAAAAGTAGGCAGCAGCCAGGTAACAAGTGGAGCCAACCAACAATCAGTGGGGGTTATGGCTCTGGCACTCAAATGCTGATCTCAAACTTGGATAAATAACCCACTAAAGCAGATGGCAAAGGGGTCATCTGCTCTTTTAACGGGCAATCGTCTAAACGCTACAGTGACCTTTGGTTGCCATATTTAGCTCAGTGAGCGCTTCTTTACCAATCGCTTCGCTTTTTTGATCAATACCTGCACCACCCACAAAAACACCCATCTTCATGTATTGTTCAAAAAAATATAACATCCCACTTTTCATGCTCACGGTTAGGTCATTGGGTGAAAATTCAGATTCGGTTGCGAGGGTGTAGTCTTTATCGCCATCCACTTCATGATAAAAGAAAACGCCTTTCGCCGTTTCGCCAATACACTCCTGATCAACGTAGACATTCTTTTTAATTGCTGCGCCAAAGTGGGTGTCTTTTCGATACACGTATATGCCTGCTTTATTTTCAGTTGGCTGATTAAAAGCTTTAGCTTTTGCTGTGCTCTCAATTGACTCCATAGGTACTGAAGCGCAACCCGTTACCAAAAACAAAAATACAACGGTGATAGATAATAATTTTTGTAGAGTAGACATTGATGTCTCCTTTTATTTAAATTAATAAAATGCAAGGAAACATAATGCCCCTCACAGAACCGTACTTGAAGATTTCCCTCATACGGCTCTTCAACTTAATTCACATACTTATGTGACC
>JABHGC010000277.1 GCA_018672285.1 Methylococcales bacterium | reverse complement strand
GTTCGCGGCAGTTCACAAATTAAATAGCCGGCCAAGAAAATGCTTAGGCTACAAAACACCTTATGAGGCTTTTGAAGAGCTCACTGGCATTAAACAAGAAAATTTAACCGGTCATGCACTTATGACTTGAATTCAGGCTTTCAAACTCAAAACAGGAACTTAAAAATGAAACAGCACAATATGCTTAACATACTGACCTTGGTACTTAGCATAAGCTACCATGGGTTAGCACATGCCAACACAGATCAAGCCTATACAATAGCGGCACAAAGTGACCGCTCAGACAGAGGGTTTACAGACAGTAAAGTAAAATTCACCATGACGCTACGTAACAGCCAAGGAGATGAAAGCTTAAGGCAAGTCGAAATCAGAACGATGGAAGTTGCCAATGAGGATTCGGGGGACAAAAGCCTGGTTATCTTCAAAACCCCTCGAGACATTAGTGGTACTGCACTTTTGTCTCATGCCAATATATTAGACCCAGACCACCAATGGTTATATCTACCGGCACTTAAGCGGGTGAAGCGCATCTCATCTGCCAATAAATCTGGCCCCTTTGTGGGCAGTGAATTTTCTTATGAAGATTTAACCGCACAGGAGCTGAACAAATATCGCTATGAATTCGTTACCACAGAACCTTGTGGCAATGACACCTGCGATGTGCTGCTGAGATTCCCAAAATATGAATATTCTGGTTATTCTAAGCAGAAAGTTTGGATAGACCAACGCATTCATCAGGTCCGTAAAACGGAATTTTTTGACCGCAAAGGTGATTTACTCAAAACCTTAGTTCAAGACCAATACAAGCAATATAGTAATGCATATTGGCGCTCTCATCGTTTTGAGATGACAAACCACCAGTCCGGTAAAAGTACCACCTTGGCTTATTCGGATTATCAGTTTAAAACCGGGTTAGTGAATAAAGACTTTAAGAAGCATGTGCTTAAACGTGTGAGATAACAGCCTAATGACACTACTGATTGAATACCGCTTTATCAAATGTGTATTCAATCAGCAATTTTTTTCAACGCCCCACTGCACGATCACCCGCTCTAGCTCTGCTGCGATGATCGGCTTCGAGAGGTAGCCGTTCATACCCGCATCCAAACAGAGTGCTTCATCTCCTACCAAAGCATTTGCTGTCATCGCAATAATTGGCACTGTAGCCTTGATATTGTCTGATAACGCTCTAATTGCAGATGTCGCTTCATAACCATTTAATATGGGCATTTGAACATCCATAAAAACAATGTCAAAATCTGCTTCACAAACCTTATCCAAACACTCCTGCCCATTGTTAGCAAAAACCACATGACAGTCGAATTTTTTTAGCATAAACGACGCGACTTTTTGATTGTGAATATTATCCTCAACCACGAGAACTCGCAAAAATTGCCCATCCGTTTTTTTATTATCCGTCATTTGACGCAGGCCTGAACGGTCAGGTTCAATTGGGGCATGCGGTACATTCATCACATCAGGCTGTGACAATGGCAGTGTCACCATAAAGACAGCCCCCCTTCTGATCGGTTTGATGCACCAATGCTTCCACCCATTAGCTCCGTCAACTGTTTGGAGATTGTCAAACCTAAGCCAGTCCCCCCGTGCTTTCGCGTTGTCGATGCATCAGCTTGGGTAAACTCAGTAAACAATGCGTGTATTTGATCTTCTTGTAAGCCGAGCCCTGTATCAGCTACGGTGAACGCAAACACGCTTTCCGACGTATTCGGCTGGTCTATTGTCAGTACCACAGAACCTACCTGCGTAAACTTTATGGCATTACCCACTAAGTTCAATAAAACCTGACGAATTCGATTTGGATCACCAACCAATTGATCCGTGTTTTTAGCTTTAAAATCCAGTAAGAGTTCAATCTTTTTTTCTTGTGCTTTCGGCATCATTAAGCCAATAATCTGATCGACAATCATCGGCAAATTAAATTGAATCGCTTCTGCCTGTACTTTACCGGCCTCTAATTTCGAAAAATCTAAAATATCGTTTAATATCACCAGTAAATTATCACCTGACATTTTAACAACTTGCAAACACTCTCTCGCCTCATCCTCTAGCTCCATATCTAGAACGACATTAGTCATACCCAGAATACCATTCATCGGTGTTCGAATTTCATGACTCATCTTGGCTGAAAACCGACTCTTAGCAAGATTGGCTGACTCGGCGACCTCTTTCGCTGTGGTTAGATCCGATTCCAGTCTCTTATGGTGTGATATATTTTTTACAACAGCAACATACTTGATTTGATGATTTGTCAGCATACAACCAATAGAAAGGCTAAGTGGCACTAACGAGTTATCTTGTTTCAAGCCATATATTTCAATATCTTGATCATTTTGCAACTCAATAATATCATCAAGCTTCAAGTGCTCTACTGGCTGCTGATCATTTTTAACCAATAACTGCTCTACATCCCGACCAATAATATGGGCTTCATCAATACCAAATGCGCTTTCACATGCAGGGTTAAACATTTCAATTCGACCATGGTCATCAAATGTCATGATGCCATCTTTGGCTGTTTCAACAATGCCAATATTGGTTGCGATTAACTCAGAAATTTTGCGCTGGTTTTCGCGCATTTTTTTTGCCAATAACTGGCCATAAAACACAACGCAAGACAACATCAAAACAATCAAGCCAACGATAATATATTCATACCGGCCTAGCTCTTCCGCTTTTTGGATTTCTGACGCTAACATTTGAAACTGCTGAGAGCGGATTGCATGATTAACATCTGCAAGCTCTGTACTGGCACTGGCAAAATGTTGATCCATTATCGCCATACGCATACCAGCTCGGTTTTGTTCATTATTTTGGTACAGCTGAAAAATATTGCGCGCTTCTTTCAAGATCGCCTGTTCTTTTTCTTGTACTTTTCTCATGTTTGATAATAATAAAGTCGATAATGCTTTATTATCTAGTGATCGAATATCCTCATCAATCTGTTTAAATAGCACCCCAAACTCGGCATGATATTGCTTTAGCCTTTGCTCTTCCGCTTGAGGATCACCTGACTCAAAAACATCATTACCTGGTGTGTTAACCCTCACAAGCACGAGACTTAAATCTGACAAATGCCCTGCTCGGGTTGCCCATGCGTTATTTTCATCAACCGAAGAAGTATATATATTGAGAATGGTAATACTGAGGATTAAAGTCGCAACGACAGTGACTAAGTCAAACCCCGCTAATGCATAATAAATATAATGCCAACGCGGAGCATCTTTTTTAATCACCGACTCAGAAGACACACCAGACATTCAGAAAGCTCCGCTTAAATTAAAAAATGAAAAACCAAACTGACAGTATAGTTCGATTTTTTATAAACAAACACGGGAGCAAACGCTTCAACAGAGAAATTAATGAATGATATGAATAGCTTACCTTTCATTCATTAGAGGGGATTAGTCGCAATCAAAGCTAACTTTCCCTGCCGGGAAACCTGCTTAATCTGGTATTCCCGCTTTAATGCTTCACCATGCGTCTCAACAGTCTCACTGTATTTTAAGAACACTGGTAACCGCCCACGAGTATAACGCGCCCCTTTTCCCGAGTTATGCTTAGCCAAACGGGCTTCTACATCCTTAGCAATACCCGTATACAAAGACCCATCGGCACACTCAAGAATATAAACAGACCAAACCACACTTAACCTGCTAACGCAGCACGAGAGGCCGACAACACCTCATAAAACTTGTTTTTCAGCGGCACATTAATGTCTTTGCAGTTATTTACAACTGACTCAGACCAATCTAAATACTCTAGGCGCCGCGCCATATCCCAACCTGCAGGAGGTGATTTGACGATATCGGAAATATTGGCAATTTTATCTGCCAGTTTAATCAACACCGCGTCATCAGAAATAGACGCGGCATGCTCAATTTGTTGTTGCTTACGCTCAGCTTTCGTTAGCATTTTATTATCTGAAACTTGATCCACTAAAAGGCGTACTTCAGCACCAAAATGCGTTTCAATATCATCCAAAGTTGCGTCAGTATCTTCAACTGTGTCGTGCAGGAGAGCGGCGGCTAATACCTCTGGTTTATCAATTCCGCCCACTTCAGCAATCAACAAGGCCACCGTAATCGGGTGGTTAATGTAGGGAGATGCTTCAGAACCTTTACGCCGTTGCTCCCGATGCATGTGTGCTGCAAAATCAGCGGCTTTTAGAACCATAAGTGACTGCATTGAGAACCCCTACATTTGAATGACTAACTGAGATAGTTCCTATGGTACAATCTGCAACCCAGAAAACAATCTAAATAGGTTACATTTTGTCTGCTAACTCGCCTTTTTCTATCTACCAAATCGCCAAACAAGCCATTATCACAGGCATAGCACAATCCTCAGATGCTAACCCAATATTTACAACGATGGCCACTTTTTTGGGGAATTTAGACGATAATTTAAGCCGTTTCGAGAATGCCAATCAGCTCAAATTTGATTGTAAACCGAGCTGCGACTACTGCTGTTCGTACCGGGTAGAAGCACGTGCACATGAAATTTTTTACCTTGCGAATGCATTAGAATCACTCCCCCAGGACGTACTGACTGCTTTTAAAGCGCGACTCGACACAACTAAAGCGACCACTGAAGCGCTCACCGTGCCAGAGCATTTGGCCACCAATGTTCGCTGCAGCTTACTCGGAGAGGACAGCCTTTGCGTGGCTTACAACGCACGCCCGGCACTTTGTCGCAATGCCCACTCTACCGATGTCAGCTCTTGCGAACTTGCCTATAAAGAGCCAACCAATCAAGATGTTCCTAACAACCGAGACAATGCGTTAGACCAAGCCACTCGTTCAGCTATTCTGGGCATGAACGACGCATTTAAGGACATGGACTACGACGACACCGGTTACGAGCTCAACCAAGGTCTGTGGCTTGCGCTCACTCAACCCGAGACAAAAACCCGCTGGCTCAACAAAGAAAAAGCTTTTCCTACACTAGAAGGTAACATCACGACGGTGGTCTAAGACTATACTTTTAGCTCACCACCCTCACTCACAGGTTTTAGACAATGAACGACACTCGCGAACTCGTACTCACCCTCGAGTCTCACATTCCTATTATCACCATTGAAAGTCACGACGAGCAGCGTGTCCGCCACTTATTTGCTGAGGTAGCCGTCCATTTAAACAAACCAGTGTTCAGCTGGAGCATGACTGAAGGCATGACTCGCATGGATCATGGTGATAGCTTCAGCGCCCAAAGTCACACCAAAGACCCAGAAGCAATGCTTGGCCAAATAAAGGCATCAACAACGCCCGGTGTTTATGTGTTAATGGATTTTCACCCTTTTATTGATGAGCCACTACACACTCGACTACTGAAAGAGATCGCACTTAACTATCACACCATTTCTCACACCGTGGTATTAGTCAGCCACCAGCTGTCTGTGCCTAATGAGCTAAAAAGGCTAACGGCCTCTTATGAGGTCGCACTTCCCACATTAGATCAGCTCGATAGAATTGTCCGAGATGCAGCCAATGACTGGGCTAAAGCCCACCCTGGTAAAAAAGTTCAAACCGACAGTGCCACACTGGATTTACTCATCCGAAATTTGCAGGGTTTATCGATGAACGATGCCCGCAGACTAGCCCGAAAAGCCATTGTCGATGATGGCAAAATTACCAAAGAAGACTTGCCTAGAATCTCTAAAGCTAAGTACGACATGCTCGATATGGAGGGGGTTTTATCATTTGAATACGATACCGCCCAATTTTCAGACGTGGGTGGCTTAAAACGATTAAAACGCTGGCTTGATCAACGAAAAATGGCTTTTCACGGTGAAGCGCAAGGCTTGGATGCCCCAAAAGGCATTATGCTACTTGGGGTACAAGGTGGCGGCAAAAGTTTGGCCGCAAAAGCAGTCTCAGGCTCTTGGGGCATTCCACTATTACGCCTTGACTTTGGGGCACTGTATAACGAATAAGGTTAGATTGTGATTCGAGCGCAGCGAGAAGCCACAATCTGAACCGTTTGTTGGACAAGCCCGGAATATGCCTTCAGTAAGTGTATGAAAATATTTTT
>JABHGC010000146.1 GCA_018672285.1 Methylococcales bacterium | reverse complement strand
GTTCGCGGCAGTTCACAAATTAAATAGCCGGCCAAGAAAATGCTTAGGCTACAAAACACCTTATGAGGCTTTTGAAGAGCTCACTGGCATTAAACAAGAAAATTTAACCGGTCATGCACTTATGACTTGAATTCAGGTTGTTCTTGCAGAACGTTTTTTCTGATAAATCCGTGCACTCTTACTTAAGCAAGTAAATAACCCTTCATTGCTAACGGCTTCAGATATCCCTAAAAAAAGCAAACCTCTGTTCACAAGTGAATAATGAAAAACATCATTCACTTGTTTTTGCAGCTCTGCATTAAAGTAGATCAGCAAATTTCGACAACTCACGATATGTATGCGTGAGAAGGGTGGCTCTTTAATTAAATTATGTTTAGCAAAAGTAATGCGATTTCTAATTCGCTCTTTCACCTGAAATTGATCACCTTGAACAGTAAAGTAATTTTGTACAACGTCGACAGGCAACCTACTGAGCGATTCCTTAGAGTACCGACCCAGCCTTGCTGTGTGTAAAGATTTATCATCTAAATCAGTTGCAAATATTTGATAGGGTAATGAATGCCCCATATTGATCTCTGCTTTTTCAAGCATAATCGCAAGGCTGTAAGCTTCTTGCCCTGTTGCACACCCTGGAACCCAAACTCTAATTTGACCATCATCAATATGCTCAGAAAACGTTTTCTCAACCAGCTGACTCAACTGGTCAAAAGATTCGCTGTCCCTAAAAAACTCAGTGACGGGAATCAGCACATCTTGAATTAATTCTTCGATTTCACTTTCGTTATTTTTCAGAAAATCGTAGTAAGCTTGCATCAATTTTAATTGATGTAACTTCATTCTTCGATGAATCCGCCGTGAGATCGTTGACGGCTTGTAATTGGTTAAATCTAATCCGGTCTTTTGTTGTGCTAAGGTAATAATTTGATGATACGCAACATGCTCGGTAGGATTACTCGTTTGCTTTGAAAACCCTAAGTTCCCTTCACAAATTTGTTGTAATTTTTCTGCGATAATTTCAGGCGGTAAAACAATATCCACCGCATGTGCCTGAATACTGGTTAATGGCATTCCGTTGTAATTGGCTGTTGAAGGATCCTGTGCAATTGTAATCCCTTCTGCCGATTTAATGGCAATGAGCCCACTGGTACCATCCGTCCCAGTCCCGGATAAAATGATACCAACAGCCCGGCTACCCTCACTTGTTGCGAGCGAATTGAATAACCGATTAATATTTGGTTTTGATCCCACGGTTTCCGCAGGGGGTAAGAGCTTAATAACGCCCTTATTGATCACCGCATCACTGTTACTCGGGATGATATAGATTGTGTTTGGCTCTGGCTCTGTATCTTTGGAGAGTGTGAGCACTTTAAGCTCTGTTTTCTCATCCAATAACTCCATTAACAACGATGCTCTATCAGGTGATGCATGTTGCGCGACAATATAGTTGTAACCAAGATCTGGTGATAAATGAGTAATAAACGACGTTAGCGCTTTCAAGCCGCCAGCAGAAGCACCAACAGCAACAAAATATTTCTCTCTATCATCTTTTTCATACATATTTTATATGCTTCATTATTAAATGGCTAACCAACGGCATTGCATCATTGCTTATTCACAATGGCTTAATCGTAAACTTAAAATATCTGTTATTTTTTCAAATTAACCGAGAGGGTAATGTACTCTCTTGTTTTCACGAAATGATAATTCGATTCAACCCTTTACGCGCCAAAATTTAACCATGACAAGCCGCCAAATTAAAGGCAATTATTTTGCCTCAGTTTGAGCTTCTTGTATACCCTGTATGCCACCATACAAATGCGACAAATAGAACTACAAACATATATTCCACAAAGATATATAGCGACACTATCAATATCACACAACATAGTATCTAGGCAGACTTACCACATGCCATTGCATCGTATTAAAACACCTGAATTCAAGTCATAAGTGCATGACCGGTTAAATTTTCTTGTTTAATGCCAGTGAGCTCTTCAAAAGCCTCATAAGGTGTTTTGTAGCCTAAGCATTTTCTTGGCCGG
>JABHGC010000189.1 GCA_018672285.1 Methylococcales bacterium | reverse complement strand
CACAAATTAAATAGCCGGCCAAGAAAATGCTTAGGCTACAAAACACCTTATGAGGCTTTTGAAGAGCTCACTGGCATTAAACAAGAAAATTTAACCGGTCATGCACTTATGACTTGAATTCAGGTGAGTTTAATTCCGAACAAAAAATTAAATTATGGTAGTGAAATCTTTGTTGGTGTGTCGTATTTAGGAAAAGATCTTGAGCGTTTTAGTTACAAAATTAGACCTTTACCGACCTTAGTGAGCGGAGGGGTGTTAGATACCCTAAGGCAACCTATTGCAAATATTGAAATTTTAATGCCAGGTATAGGGCTTAGTCAATTATCCAATCAAAATGGTGGTTATAATTTGGGGTACGAATATCTTTCAGGTATTCCTGATGGCCAGTACCAAATTGTTTTCAATGCGGGTATGCAAAACCGACGATATGGGATATTAGAAAAAAAGGTTATCTTACAATCTGGGCGATTGAATAGTTTAGGAATCAATATATTACCATTGATCAATCCTGATGTGCCCTTTCGGCAGGTTAAAACAGCACAAAAAAACAAGGCAATATTGGCTTCAGGAGATTTAACCTTAGATTTAACTAATGCAACATTAGCTTTCCCGAATGGGCGTGAGTATGGTGATATACAGGCAACCTATACTACACGCCAGAATATTCCATTTTCTAGTTTGCAAGCAGTAACACCAACTTGGTTTTTTGCGATTCAACCTCAGGGTGTCAGTGTTGCAGGTAGTGTTGATGTCTCATTGTTTATTCCTCATGATGAGGGGCAAATACAACATATTCCTGATGAAGGTATTTTAGTCTTAATGATAGGCCTAGAAAGACAAACCCAGCAGCTATTACCGATTGGTGTTGGGGTGGTTGTCGACGGTAAAATTCAGGCAAATGATTTGCCTATAACGTCTTTAGATTATATCGGGTATGCCTATGTGGATGCAGAGAGTCAGCGCTATTTTAGCGCAGTTACAAAAAGGGGAAATTACATTGTCTGAGGTAATTTCGTTAATTCCTCAGTAGGTTTCTATCATTTAGGCAAGACAGCAAATTGAGCACGGAGTCAGTTTTTATAAGACTCACCTTCGTCTACATCATAGTTTGCTTTTAAAGGTCTTTTGTAGTCATCAAAAGATTGCTGTTTTCTAGCCGCCATTAATATTATCCGGAGATATGTGATGATATTAATAGTATTTTAAAAACCCATTGCGGACAAACTATATTGTAAATCTAATCAATTATGGGCAAATATTATTGTCTATGGGCAGACTTTATTGTCGCTACACAGAGGTTAAACCGCTTGCCCACAAGCATATCCACTGGCCCATGCCCACTGGAAATTATAGCCGCCAAGATGGCCGGTGACATCAATGACTTCACCAATAAAATATAATCCAGGTTGAGATTTTACCTCAAATGTCTTGGATGAGAGTGCATCGGTATTAACACCGCCTAAAGTAACTTCTGCTGTTCTGTAGCCTTCTGTCCCTGAGGGTTTGATTTTCCAGTGCGATAAATGATGAGCAATATCAGAGAGTGCTTTTTTGGAGAGCTCTCCAATGGGTTTTTCTGCCAATGAGGGCCAAAAAAGTGCTTCTAGCTCATGAACTAAACTTTTTGGCAATTGACTACTGAGTAATGTCCTTAAACGCTTTTTCGGCTGCTGCGCTTTGCATTGGTGTAAAAAGGTTTCAATATCTGCGCTTGGTAGAAGATCAATTTCAATGGGGTCTCCTAGGTGCCAGTAATTCGAAAGCTGTAAAATAATGGGGCCACTAAGGCCTCTGTGGGTAAAGAGGAGGCTTCCGGTGAAACTGGTGTTATTACAGCTGACAGTGGCAGGGATGGCGATGCCTGATAATGTCTCGACAACCGATTTTAATGGGTCTGTGAGTGTGAATGGAACAAGACCTGCGCTTGTGGGTAGAACATCAAGGTTAAACTGCTTAGCAATCTGGTGACCAAAGCCGGTAGCACCCATCTTAGGGATGGATAGCCCGCCTGTGGCGACAACCACTGCGTTTGCACGGAACTCACCGAGATTAGAGGTGATTAAATACTCTGAGTCACTATGGCTAATGTGTTTTATGTCGCAATGGGTATGGATTTTAACATTGACTGCATCACACTCTGTAAGGAGCATGTTTAAAATATCTTTGGCACTATGGTCGCAAAATAACTCCCCATTTTCTCGCTCATGGTACTCAATATTGTGTTCGCACACCCAAGCGATAAAATCCCACTGGGTATAGCTATTGAGTGCAGATTTACAAAAATGTGGATTATTGGAAAGGTAATTATCAGGTGTGACATCCATGTTAGTGAAGTTGCATCGGCCTCCGCCTGACATCAGGATTTTTTTGCCGACCTTATTGCTGCTGTCGAGTACAACAACGGATAAACCCTTTTTGCCAGCGGTAATCGCACACATTAAACCGGAAGCGCCTGCACCTATAATAATAACGTCTGGTTTATTCATGAGGCAAGTTGCACTGGTGTGTTGCAGGTTGTGGTGTTTTCAATGATAGAGCCGATGATAACAGCATGTTGGTATCCTGCCTGGTGTAACGCTTCTATGCAGTGCTCTGCATTTTCACTTGAAATACTGGCAAGTAAGCCGCCTGAGGTTTGAGGGTCAAACAATAATGGGTAGATCGGGTTGTCTTGCCATTTGTCGGGTTGCTCAATGGCGTGATTTAGCCGTATGTTTTGTGGCTGAAGTGTGCTGCTAATACCGTTTTTTAAGCTTTCAAGAGCACCGGGTAAAGCAGGGATGCTGTTGAGTTTTATGTTGGCACTTAATGAGGTTGATTTTAGCATCTCAACTAAGTGACCGAGTAAGCCAAAGCCAGTTATATCGGTACAGGCATGGCAGTTGTTTGTTGAGAAAATATTACTAGCAGCCTTATTTGCTTGTAACATCTGTTCTAATGCTGCTTGTATCCAGGTGCCCTGGGCTTGTAGTTGTGCATGTGCGGCAAATAAAACGCCTGTACCTAAGGGCTTGGTTAAGATGAGTTTGTCACCTGCTTGCAGTGTGTTTTTATGCAGGAGCTGTTCAGGCTGGGCGAATGCATTGATTGAAAAACCAATGCTTAGTTCTTCGCCTTCACTGCTGTGGCCACCAATTAAAGCGCATTGGTGCTCATTAAGGATGCTGATAGCACCTTGCATTAATTGGCTTAAATCACGCTCAATAATGTTTTCACTGGCGTGAGGTAGGGTGGCAATGGCTAAGGCGCTGTGAGGTGTGGCGTTCATGGCAAAAATGTCACTTAACGCATGTAGTGCTGCAATTTGGCCGAGTTGATACGGGTCGTCAATAATGGCTCGAAAATGGTCGATTGATTGAATCAGTAGTTTGTCAGTGTCAACTTGAATGGCACTGGAGTCATCAGCAGACTCAATGCCCATAATGACACTGCTGTGGGTTACAGGTTTTAGTGCGGCGAGTACGCGGCTTAATATGGTTGCACCGACTTTAGCACCGCAGCCACCACAGCGCATGATGGGTGCTTTGGGTAGTTCGCCACTGATGGTTTTGTCAATTTTTTGTGGTTTCTTTTGGCAAGGTAATATCATGGCCATAGGGGAAAGCTCACTGAACATACGCATGAATTTTTGGTCGATATGGTCTTTCCAGTACCAAACCCATTTTCCTGAAAAAGTGGGTTTGGTGGCGCCTTTTTTACAGCCCATGGCGTATTTATCGCCACAGGCAATGAGGGATAAAAAGCGTTTTTGAGGAATGTACGGTCGTAGTTTTTTGTGTAAGAAATGGTTTTTCAGGTTTTTGTATAAAATGCCGCCTTGTCGCACCGCGAAAACACCGGCTTTAGGCCTTGGGTCGGGCAGGCTGGCAATGTCACCGGCTGCAAAGATATCGGGGTGGTTAGTTGATTGCAACTGGCTGTTAACCGCAATAAAACCAGCGTCATCGGTTGCTAGCCCCGCTTGTTTTGGCCAGGGGGCGGCAGCGGCATTGGCGCACCAAAATAAGCTATTAAAGGCGACTTTTTGGCCTTCTTTGCCAATGACGTGGGTTTGACTGACCTCGGTGGCGACAAAGTTGTCGTGCACGGTAACGCTTCTTTGGCTAAATAATACAGCCATTTTCCGTTGTAGCGCTTCAGGATACGTTTCTGGTAAGCCCTGGCCCATTTGAACGAGGTGAAAGTGTAATGGGCGAGAAATGTCTTCCTGGCTAAGTGCGTATTGTATGGCTAAAATAAGCTCTACGCCTGCCGCACCACCACCCACGACTGCGATGTGGTGCGGCTCTTGGCTACTGTCTTGTTTGAGTGTGTTCAGCAGTTGCTGCCATTTAGGGTAAAATTCAGCGATGGGTTTGACCGGAATGCTAAATTCTGCGGCACCAGGGATGGATAAGTCTGGTGTGATACCGCAGTTAATGGACAAGGCGTCATACTGAATACTGGCACGATCTTTTAAGTGAATGGTTTTATTTTCAGTGTCTAGTTGAGTTACTTCTGTTTGCAGAAAGCGAATGCCGGCAAACTGGCAAACGAGGCGCAAGTCAATATGGGTTTGTTCTAAGCTGTAATGTCCTGCAACTAAGCCTGGTAGCATGCCTGAATACGGCGTGAGCACTTGCGGGGAAATGAGGGTGATGCGTACGCCGGGTAACGGCTTCATGCCCCACATCTTCATGACTAGGGCATGGCTATGGCCGCCACCAATGAGAACAAGGTCTTTATATTGTGTCGGTTGCATGTTCAGTCCATGAAATGAAATCGTCGATTGAGCCTGTGAAACAGATGTTAGGGTTACGCTTTTCTAGTTGATAGTCATACATTGGGTCATAGTAGTCAGTGAGTAATGCTGACATGCCAGGTGCAAAACCGCTTAACTCTCCGCTGTTGGCATAATCTTTAAAAGCGGCTTCAAAACCTGTTCGTATGGTTTTATGCCGCTCCCCGCCTAGGCGTTTTTTGATACGGTCTAGGCTGGCAAGAAAACCATCTTCTAATAATTGCTTGGGATTTTCTTCGCCATAAAATTGTTGGTGGGCTGTGAATGCCTTAACAATGTATTCTTCTATGGCTAAATCAACACGCTGTTCAAGTGGCATTTCAATAATGGCCATTGGGGATTCGCGTAAGTGTTCTAAAAACACGGGGGGAATACTCAGGCTGCCGATGTTTTTGCTTTCATCTTCGGCGTAGATGATTTTTGCATTGTCAGCTTTTAGTTTAATGAGCGCTACCGCTAAGCGGTTCTCAAAGTTAATTTGAGTCGGTTGCCCTTCGAGTTGCCGGCCAAATGAACTGCCTCTATGGTTGGCGAGACCCTCTAGGTCTACTGCTGTTTGCAGTTGATGAATGGCAATGGTTTTGCCGCTACAGGTTCTCCCGCCAATGCAAAGGTAGGGGGTGGATGCTGCGCTGGCCTCAATTTCATCGATTAAAAACCGGCGCATAGCCTTGTAGCCACCTTCAATGAATGGGTAATCGGTGCCTTGTTCTTTGAGTAATTGTTGGCTCAGTCGTGAGCGTAAACCGCCTCGAAAGCAGTAAAGGTAGCCTTCGGGGTTGGCATTGGTTTGAGTTTGCCAGTCGCTTATTCGTTGCGCTTGTACATCGGGTGTAATGAGTTCCCAGCCGAGTTCAATGGCCGAGTCTTGTCCTTGCTCATTGTAACGAGTGCCTACGGCTTCACGTTGTAAGTCGTCTAGTAAGGGGACGTTGACGCTATTGGGGAATGCCCCTTTGGCAAATTCAACGGGAGCACGAACATCAATAAGAGGGGTGTTGTTTAAAAATAGTGAGCGGTAATCTGCCGTGTCTTCGCGTGCTGACATGGGCATCCTTTCTAGTCTGGGAAGGCGGCCATTTTACCTGTCATGCTATCGGGCGTAAAGCAATGTTATTGTTTGGCTTTGGCCTTTTTCGCACAGGTTTTATACATACTCAGAATTTGCTTTTCATATTTCTTCACAAGCTCATCTCTAGCGCTGAATAATTTCAGGATTTTAGTTAAAGCTTGGTCAAAATTCGGGTACTTTTTACCGAACTTCTTGTGCAAAAATTGTTTCGCTCTGGTTTCATCTCTGAACTTGTATAGGCACGTGTAAGCACCAAACATGCGTGCAGCGAGCAGTACAGGGACGCCATTAATTTGTTTGATTTTCACCGGGCGAGCTTTACGTTTTTTATAACGCTTTTTGGTAACTGCAGGCTTGCCTTTGACCACTTTGCTTTTGCTATTTTTATTGCAAGGCATGGTTTGGAATGTTTTGTGACCGCCACGGGTCTCGCATTGATAAATGGCGGCAGAGGCTGTGCTATGTGCACAAAAGATGACAATAAATAGGAATAATAGGGATGTTGGGGTGAGTTTGTACATGCTGATTAGGTCGATTCAAGTTGTCTTAAGTGTACACGTTAATGACTAAGATGACGAAAATGGTCATAAGTTCAGTGTTGTGCAGGTATGACTAAGAAAACCAGTTCATCGCCTCTTCATGGCATAGGTGATTGATGAGCCAAGTCATGCCATTGCCTAAATGTTTTGTTTGCCAAGCATAATACAACCCGTGACTGTGGTTTGCCCCATCCTCGGTGATTTTCGTGACCAGCGTTCCCTCTGCAAGGTCTTGCTCTATCAGGTGTAATGGTAGGTAACCGATCCCTAACCCTTTGATGTGGGCTAGACGTTTTACAGATAAATCTGGAACCGTCAAAACGCTTTGTCCAGACAGCAGTCCCACGGTTCTAGGTTGTAATAATCTTGAGCTATCTGCTGCGGCAACCGCACGATGTTGCCGAATAAGATTGTTGGCTATTGGCTCCTTTGCTGAGGCTAAGGGGTGTTGTGGCGATATGGCAAAAACAAAATCAACGGAGGGTTCTTTAAGTGGGTGACTTGCATAACCACCGCCAGGCGGGCTGTCACCAGGTGCACCGATGGCAAAATCTGCTCTGCCTGAAGCGAGTGCATCCCAAGCGCCACCAAGCACTTCAGTTGTTAAAGAGAGGTGCGTCTCGGGGGCAACTTGGTAAAAATCATCGCACAGTTGCAGTACTTTGTCATAAGGGATAACGTCGCCTACTGCGATACGGATTTCAGCTTCCCAGCCTGTTGCTATGCGTTTTATGTTGCGCTCTACGTGATCTGTTAGCTGTAATAAATTTCGGCCTTCTTGTAGTAGTGCTTCACCAGCCGGAGTAAGGTGCGCCTTGTGGCCTTTTCGATCAAATAAATTGACTTCAAGACTTTGTTCTAGTTTTGATATGGCGTAGGTGATGGAAGAGGGGACTCGATGTAATGCTTTGGCGGCAGCCGCGAAGCTACCGCGTTGAGCAATCGCATCAAGCACGATTAGGGCATCTAATGTGATGGCTGTCTTCATGTTCGAAAAATTTGAACAAAATGGCGAAAATGTTTCACTATCACCTCCAGTGAATTAGATTTACACTTATTTACATTACAAATATGACTGGTTTAAACATTCGATAATATTGGTGTAGGTTATGCAAATACGCAATACTTTTCAACGTTATGGACTCATTTCAATGTTACTTCATTGGTTTATGGCTGTGGGTATCTTGGGATTGTTTGGCTTAGGCTTATACATGGTGGAGTTAGATTACTATCACCAGTGGTATCAAGCCGCACCAAATTTGCATCGCAGCATTGGTGTGGTGATCGCCTTGCTGCTATTGGTGCGGTTGGTTTGGCGGTTGGTTAACCCCATGCCTACAGGGCTTGGTAAGCGCTGGGAGGTCATTATTGCACATTGGGTTCATCGCTTATTCTATGGGTTAATCATCGGGATAATCGTGAGTGGTTATTTAATCACAACAGCCGATGGGCAGAGTGTCTCTGTCTTTGGCCTGTTTGAGCTACCGGCATTACTCGATGGGTTTGAAAACCAAGAGGATATTGCAGGCGAAGTACATGAGTGGCTGACCAATACCTTAATGGTGCTGGTTGCATTGCATGCGTTGGCTGCACTGAAGCATCACTTTGTTGACCAGGATGCTACGTTAAGAAGAATGATTGGTCGCAAAGGTTAAATACATTTCATCATCATTACTACTACCAAGGGTTTTACATTATGATTTTTAAAAAAACAGTATTTTCGCTTGTATTAGCACTAGGTCTTGTCTCTGCCAATGTACAAGCGGCTGAGCATTACCAAATAGATATAAAAGGGATGCATGCGTTTATCAGCTTTAAAGTTAAGCATCTCGGGATTAGTTGGTTAGAAGGGCGTTTTAATCGTTTTAAAGGCAGCTTTGATGTTGATAAAGCGAACCCGAGTAATAATAAAGTGACAGTGAATATTGAAGTGGCCAGCATAGACAGTAATCATGCTGAGCGGGACAAGCATTTACGAGGTAAGCGGTTTTTTGATGTGAAAAAATTTCCTAAAGCCTCCTTTGTCAGTACTTCCTGGAAAGACTTAGGAGATGGTCAATCTGAATTGGTTGGCAACTTTACCTTGCGCGGTGTCACTAAAGCGATCACGTTAGCAGTGAGTAAAGTGGGAGAAGGAAAAGATCCTTGGGGTGGTTATCGTAGTGGTTATGTTGGTACCACCACACTGAACCTTTCCGATTATAAAATGAAAGAAGGGCATATTTTAGGGGCAGCAGCAGACGAAGTCCAAATGCGTTTGTCCATTGAAGGCATAAGACAATAAAATACGGCTACCTTACGGTCGTTGCCGCCCTATTGGCAATGGTCGCCCCTTTCAGTATCGATACCTACTTACCTTCGTTCCCTAGTATTGAAACTGAATTTGGTGTTGGTCGGGCATTATTATCTCAGAGTTTGGCTGTCTATTTGGCGGCATTTGCAGTATCGACTATTTTTTGGGGGCCGGTGGCCGACCGTTTTGGCCGGCGCTTAGTGATCCTACTGAGTGTGTCCTTTTATGCCTTGGCCTCTATTGGTTGTGCTTTATCTGGCAATATTCATGAATTACTGATGATGCGTGTATTTCAGGGGTTAGCGGCAAGTGGCGGTTTCATTGCTAGTCGAGCCATGATTCGGGATGTTCATGATGCGAAATCTGCCCATAAAGCAATGTCACTTCTGACGTTATTGTTTGTGATAGCCCCTGCTATCGCACCCATTTTAGGGGGCTGGCTACAAGGTGCTTATGGTTGGCGTAGTGTCTTTTGGTTTTTAACTGGTTTTGCTTTTTTATTGGTGTTACTTTCTGTGCGGCTGACAGAAACGTTGCATCAAGATGCGCGTAGGTCAATACACCCAGTGGCGGTGTTCAAAGTGTATGTGAGTACTTTTAAGCATATTCAATACCTTTGTTTGGTTTTTGCATTGTCATTCTCATTTGCCGGTATGTTTCTTTACATCGCGGGCGCACCCTCGGTTATTTTTGGCTTTTTAGGCTTGGGTTTTCAAGATTTCAGTGTTTTATTTGTCCCAATGGTGGCTGGCATGATGTTGGGATCTTATTTATCAAGCCAACTTGCCCATCGATTACCCGTTCACCAAACCATCAGCCTGGGGTTCTTACTGATGTTGCTTGCTGTTGTGGGTAACTTGGTGTCTGTTCACATTTTTGTTGCATCGCCTGTATCTGTGCTTGCACCCTTGGTTGTGTATGCATTTGGTGCTGCCATTGTTATGCCCGCTATTATTATTTTAATTTTGGATTGTTTTCCGGGCCACCGCGGCTCTGCTGCGGCCATGCAGGGTTTTTTGCAAATGTCAGTGAATGCCTTGGTTGCCAGTGTCGCTGTGCCACTACTGGAAGGGCAGTGGTTGTACTTTGTGTGTGGCCAATCGGTTTTTTTAGGGATTGGGTTAATATTATGGTTAGTTGTCAGGCGTAAAGGCTGGGTAAATAGGCGACAAATAGCAGCCGTTTAACCCGATGATAGCGACGATGGCGCATCACCTGTAACAATGCCTGTTTTGGCCTAAACTATAAGGTATTATTTTCCACTTTATCAAGAGTAGACGTGTGAGCCATTTTGGATTGCTTTTAAGTGTTGTGAGCGTTGTTTTAAGCGTATCTTTTTCAGTGGTTGCTAGTGACTTAAGTCATGAGCCTATTGAGCCGTTACCGCAAGTAACCCCCGGGGATAAACGGGTTGTTGCATTAGGTAAGCGCCTGTTTCATGAGCGAAAGCTGTCTCGAACAAATGAAGTGTCCTGTGCAACTTGCCATCCTATCTCCCAAGGCGGTGCCGATCATTTAGTGACGTCTATTGGCATCAATGGGAAAACCGGTGTTATTAACACACCGACTGTCTTTAATAGCCACTTAAACTTCAGGCAGTTTTGGGATGGCAGGGCAAAATCACTCAGTCAGCAAATGGATGGCCCTCTGTTGAACCCCATAGAAATGGGCAATACTTGGGACAATATTTTAGCAACACTCCACCGAGATAAAACCCTAGTTGTTGAGTTTAATGCTGCTTTTAGAGATGGTTTAACGAAAGGCAATATACGAGCGTCTTTAGTCGAGTATCAACGTAGTTTAACGACGCCCGATAGTCCTTTTGATCGTTGGTTAAGAGGCGATCAATCGGCTATTTCTGCGGAAGTGAAAGAAGGTTACCGGCTGTTTAAAGTGTATGGTTGTAGCAGTTGCCACCAAGGCCGCTTGGCTGGTGCTAACTTATATCAGAAAATGGGCATTGTTGAAGACTACTTTAAAGACCGAGGTAATATTACTGTCGCAGACTATGGCTTGTTTAATGTCACTGGAAAAGAAGATGACCGATTTGTATTTAAAGTGCCGTCACTGCGTAATGTCGCATTAACGTCTCCCTATTTACATGACGGTAGTCAACAAAGTTTGGCTCAAGTCGTTACGATCATGGGGTACTATCAGCTGGGTCGAAATATTCCTGAGAGTGATGCCAGTAAAATTGTCGCCTTTTTGCATAGCCTAACAGGCTTACAACCGGACTTATAAGTATGATTAAGGTAAATTTAAGGCACATTAATATCATACCTGCTTTCGCTGTCATGGTTCTGTTTGCCGTTTTGCTGGTGCTTTACATTAATAGTCATACCATAGACGGGCAAAAGAATGAGCAGGCACTGTCTTTTCTGCATGAGTTAAAAGCCAAGAATTACTTGTTAGACCAAGTATTGCTGAAGACTAGGGCAGGTCTACAGCCCCATTTTGACCCAATCGTTAAAGCAGTGCAGCAGCTTGATCATACATTGGATAACATTGAATTACAGATAAAAGACATGTTGCCTGTGAGTCAGTATGAAAAATTGCTTGAGCGTACGGGTGACAAATTTTCTGTTATAGAGCAATTTAAAACACAGTATGCCATCTTCAGAAATTCTTTAACTTACCTGCCTGTCATCAAAAAAAAGCTGTCTCAGCACTTAAAAAAGAGTACGGACTCTGTCTTTCTTAATGAGCAAACGCACGCGTTACTGCAAACATTATTATCGTTTAATATCAGTAATAATGTGGATGATAAAGCGCGTGCGGTAACATTGATTAATCAGTTAAAACTGTTTACGGCAGGCAAAAATCATGAAGGCCATGTGTTTCTTGTTGTTAATTTACTGAGGCATGCACAACTCGTCATTGACAGTCATTTAAAGATGACTTCTGCGATGAATAGATCAGACGACATTGCTTTATCGGTTTTAATTGATCAGCTGATGAAAGATTATCTGCACTCTCATAAGCAACAAAATGACACAGCCAAAGGCTATAGAATTGCGTTGTATTTTATCTCAGCGCTGTTATTAGTGGGAATTTTCTGGACGTTTATTCGATTACAAGCTAAATCAAAAAATTTAGATGAGGCAATGCGTGAAATTAATTTTCAGCAATATGCGCTAGACCAGCATGCTGTTGTGAGTATTACTGATGTTAAGGGTAATATCATCTACGTCAATGACAAATTGTGTCGCCTGAGTGGTTATAGCCGAACAGAGCTGCTAGGTAATAATCATCGTTTGTTGAAGTCAGAAGAACATGACAGTGAATTTTTTAAACAAATGTGGCATACCATTGCGAATGGTAATGTGTGGCATGGTGAAATTAAAAATAGAAACAAAAAAGGCGGTTTTTATTGGGTGAGCTCATCAATCATTCCCTTTCTTAATGAAGCGGGTAAGCCATTTCAATACATATCCATTCGGACAGATATATCTGCTAGAAAAATTTTAGAGGAAACGATGGCAGAACAAAGTCGTTTTCAACAAGCAGTGATGAACAGTATTGGTGAGGGAATTTATGCGTTAGATGCTGATGGTGTATGTACTTATGTCAACCCTGAGGCAGTAAAGTTATTAGGGTGGCCAGAGCATCGTTTAATAGGCGCTAGAATACACCCCTTGATTCATTCGCATACTGCAGAAGGTGATTTTTTGCCTTGTGAGGAATGCCCAATCATGTTGACAGTAAAAACAGGGGATGCCTTTTATTCTGATAATGAGTTGTTTGAGCGCCAAGATCGCACAACATTTCCTGCATCTGTGGTCTCTGTCCCCTTGAGGGATGAGCATGGCATTATCGGTTCAGTTGCCGCATTTCGTGATATCAGTGTGCGAAAACAGACTGAGCAAAAACTCCTTTGTGCGACACAGGTTGCAGAAGAAGCAAATCAAGCAAAAAGTGATTTCTTAGCCAATATGAGTCATGAAATACGCACACCAATGAATGCCATTATAGGGTTGTCCTATCTTGCATTAGAAACGGAGCTAAACCCAAAACAGAAAAACTACATCGAAAAAGTGCATAGGTCTGCAGAATCTTTACTCGGTATTATTAATGATATTTTAGACTTTTCTAAAATTGAAGCCGGTAAAATGACTTTGGAGACAATTGATTTCAGCTTAGAGGATGTCATTGAAAACCTCATTAACCTGGTTGGATTGAATGCTGAGAATAAAGGCATAGAGCTGTTATTGTCGGTAGATAGGTTGGTTCCTGATTTATTGGTAGGAGACCCGCTTCGGCTCGGCCAGGTATTGATTAATTTGGTGAATAATGCGCTCAAATTTACCCAGTCAGGAGACATTATCATTCAAGTTATGGTGCGTGAGCAAAGCCATGGAGAGGTTACCTTAGTATTTTCGGTGAAAGACAGCGGCATAGGGATGACACCGCTGCAGCAAGCAAGGTTATTTAAATCATTCAGTCAAGCTGACAGCTCTACCACAAGACAGTATGGCGGAACTGGGCTGGGTCTTGCCATTTGTAAGCAGCTTGTAGAATACATGCAAGGTGACATTAAAGTGGAGAGTGTTGAAGGTGAAGGGAGTGTTTTTACCTTCTCAGTGGTCTTAGGTGTGCAAGATAAAGAGAATGCGTCTTAAACTCACGCTGTTAATAATAGTTTTGAGCGCTTAAAAATCTTAGTGGTTGATGATAACGCACATGCTAGAGAAATCTTAAGCCACATGTTAAAGCCGTACAGTATAGAAGTAGATATGGTTAGCAGTGGTGCTTTGGCGCTAGAAGCGCTGGAGACAAGGGGTGATACGCCACCCTATGACTTGGTCTTTATGGACTGGAAAATGCCTGAGTTAGATGGGTTGCAAACATTAGCTAAAATATCACAAATAGCAGAACTACCTGCTGTGCCTGCCGTCGTCATGGTGACAGCATTTGGCCGAGATGAGTTGATACAAGCTGCAGGCCTTCTGCCGTTGGCTGCGGTACTGACTAAACCAATCAACCAATATGCATTGATGAATGCAATGTCTCAAGCACTAGGGCAATCACCAGTAGTGATGACACAGTCCAACCTACATGCCGTTGAAACCCAGCAGGCAATCAAAAAACTGCAGGGTGCTTACCTCTTGTTAGTGGAAGATAATGACCTTAATCAAGAACTCGCAGTGGACCTTTTAACGAGTAATGGTATACAGGTTGATGTAGCAAATAATGGCATTGAAGCCATTTCCGCCATAGAGAAAGCCACATACGATGGTGTGTTAATGGATGTTCAAATGCCAGGAATGGATGGGCTTACAGCGACTAAAATACTAAGACAAAAGTTTGATCATGCTGTTCTACCCATTATTGCGATGACAGCCAATGTCATGTCAGAAGATTTGCAGCGAGTTAAAACGTCAGGTATGGATGAACACATTGCCAAACCGGTTAATATCAGAGACATGATGACGACAATGGCAAAATGGATAACACCAAGCCACCCCACCGAATATCATCAACATACCCAACAAATGGGATCTAGTACTGACTGCCCTGATATATATGGTATTGATGTAAAGACGGGTCTTTCGATAGCGCAGGGTAATAGAGAGTTGTACTTTAAGTTGCTGTCTAAATATTTACAAGGTCAAACCGGTTTTATCGACACGTTCAAACAAGCTTTAACGGATGATTTAGGGTTAGCTGAGCGAATGGTACATACGTTAAAAGGAGTGTCGGGTAACATTGGCGCGACACCGATACAAGAAACGGCTGCAGCAATAGAGTTTACTCTGGCCGAGCAAGAAATAATCAGCGATGCCCTTTTGTTCACATTAGAGCGGCAACTCAATACAACATTAAGCAGCCTTAATCAGTGGAAACGAAGTAATAAAAAAACCATTGAAGACAATATAATCATAGATGATCCTGTAGCGCTTGAGGCTCAACTTAACACATTACGGCAATTACTCGAAGACGATGACACTGAAGCGACTGACTTAATTGACGAATTGATGCCGAAAATGGCTAAAAATAATCGGGCGCATCTTACCGCTTTAAACCAGTGTATTGGTCAGTATGATTTTGAGCAAGCGCTAAGATTGCTGGATAAAATTGAAAATAAGACATGAATAAACAACTTGAACGAGAAATATGGGTGCCGATATGAATGAAACACTAAGCTTACAAACTATTCTCATTGTAGATGATACCCCTGAAAATATCGACGTACTACGTGGTGCTTTAAAAGATACTTATAAAATAAAAGCAGCAACCAGTGGTGAAAAGGCGTTAAGTATTGCACGCAATAGTACCAAACCCGATATTATTTTGCTGGATATCATGATGCCGGGGATGGATGGCTATGAAGTCTGCCGGCAATTAAAAGCAGACATCAGTACTGCAAAAATCCCCGTCATATTTATTACTGCAAAAACTGATGTTGTTTCAGAAGTTCGCGGCTTAAAATTAGGGGCTGTCGATTTCATTAGTAAGCCGATCAGTCCGCCAATTGTTCAAATTCGGGTGAAAACACAGTTGGCATTGTACGATCAAAACCGGACACTAGAAATTATGGTGAAAGAGCGTACAACAGAACTGGTTGAAACAAGACTAGAGGTAATTAGACGGTTAGGGAGAGCTGCTGAATATAAAGACAATGAAACAGGCATGCATGTCATTCGCATGAGTTATTACACAAAGTTAATGGCAGAGAAAATCGGCTTAGATGCCGAAACAGTTGACCTCATATTTAATGCCGCACCCATGCATGATATTGGTAAAATAGGCATACCAGATCGGGGAGCTATAGTCAAATCTGGTGTATGACACATTTAAGCGGTACCCTGTAACTGACCATCTTTAACTACTTCGCCATCTTTAAATTTAATCCCTTGTACAACATCAGCAAGCAACTTGTATCCTTTTAATCGGCGCCATTTACTCTCTGCTGTTGTCATCAGCTTCCAAGCCATTGAAAGCGTTGTTTTACGGCTTCCACAGCTTTTTACTTTTGTCGTTCTCAACCTTACTGTTGCAAACACTGATTCTATTGGGTTGCTCGTTCTAATATGCCCCCAATGTTCAGCTGGAAAGTCATAGAAGGCTAACATTTGCTCCTTGTCTTTACTCAAGCAGTTCATTGCCTTTTCATATTTCGCAGAAAACTTATTGAGACAACTTTCATAAGCAGTGTAAGCATCTTTTCTAGTTCCTGCCATCCAGATGTCGTGCAGCGCTTCTTTTATTTTTGGTTGTACTGGTTTTGGCACTTTGTTTAATATGTTTGCTGTTTTATGAACCCAACATCGTTGTTTTGCTGTCGCAGGCCACTTTTTGGTAACTGCCTTCCAAAAGCCTAGAGCACCGTCTCCTGTTGCAAGTAGTGGCGGTATAGACAACCCCTGGCTCTCTAATTGCTCCAGTACTTCTACCCAGCTTGCTTCTGACTCTCTGTAGCCGTCAACAACTGCTAACACCTCTTTTCGTCCTGTATCGTCAGATCCTACGATCACAAGTAAACACAATTTATCATCCATTCTAACATTGCAATAAACACCGTCTGCCCAGATGTAAACATATC
Source organism: Methylococcales bacterium (assembly GCA_018672285.1). Lineage (GTDB taxonomy): Bacteria > Pseudomonadota > Gammaproteobacteria > JABHGC01 > JABHGC01 > JABHGC01. Next base: position 3,097 of record JABHGC010000189.1, on the reverse strand, counting down.
TTCGCTTACTTAAATCTCTCTTTCGCCAGGCATCGTAATCATTTTCCCAGCTTTGTTTTAAGCGGCTAACCGTACCTGCAGATAAACCTTTCGCACCTTCACCTAGCAACGTTTCTAAGGCAGGTTGCATGTCACCCGTTGAAATACCTTTCAGGTACAGCCACGGTATGAATTCTTCTAGATTTTTCGTTCGCCTTAAGTAGGGAGGAATCAGCTTACTATTAAATTTAACCCCTTGCTTTGATCGGTCTCGCACCTTTGGTATTTTTACGGAAATGTCTCCGAGGCCAGTCTGTACCGACCTCTCTGGCTGATAACCATTTCTAACCACTACCTTTTTGCCATCAATCAATTCATCATTATAACTGCTCAATAATTCAGCTAGTTCAGACTCAATGGCCTTGGCTAGTAATTCCTGAGCGCCACGCTTGAGCAGTTCGCCTAGCGTATCTGGTGTTGGCGATTTAAGTGGAACTATATTATTATCTTTCATGTGGTGTATTTCCTATGTTGGTTGTTGATCCGCCAAGATCAGCCAACAGGATACACCGCTTTTAATTTCTTCTCATACACCAGATTCCACCATACCTCCAGATCGGGTGTTATTAAAGCCTGGAAAGCTCGATAAAGAAGAATGGGAAATTATGATGAAGCATGTGGATTATGGTGGTGAAATCATCGGCGAACATGACTCCCCTTTGCTTTCAATGTCTCGTAAAATTGCTTTAAATCACCATGAGAAGTGGGATGGAACAGGCTACCCTAAACACACTTCTGGAACAGACATACCTTTAGAGGCTCGGCTTGTCGCAGTTGCCGATGTATTTGACGCGTTAACCAGTGTGCGGCCCTATAAAAAAGCTTGGCCTGTTGAAAAAGCGATGGCGTTATTAAAAGAAGAAGCAGGGCGCCACTTTGACCCAGACTTAATTCCAATTTTTGAATCTATTTTGCCACAAGTGCTGGAGATTAAAGAAAATTACTCAGATGCGGAGGAGCCATAGCTGGAAGGCTTATTATGTCCCGTTGTATTATATAGAAAAGCACACTGTCATAGTGCTGTCACTACGATGTCATATTGTCTTCTTATACTGCCTGCCAATATAAGACGAGACATCAATAAGGACGTGACAAAATGATTAAAATGACTCTAACTTGTTTGATTGCAGGTTTATTAAGCTCAGCTGTGATGCCTGCCTACGCTGATTCAATAGCCAAAACAAAACCAGAACGTTTAAGCATTAAAAAAATGGGGTCGTTTAGTACGGGCATTTTTGATGACAGTGCTGCTGAAATAAATGCTTACGACCCAAAAACGAAGCGCGTGTTTATCACGAATGCGTAAGATAATAGCCTTGATGTTGTGGATATTAGGCGAGTCAAACGGCCTAAATTATTATTTAGTATCAGCTTGTCTGCCTTTGGTGGTGGTGTAAACAGCGTTGCTGTTAAAAACGGCATTGTTGCAGCCGCAGTTGAAGCAGATGTAAAGCAAGACAATGGAAGTGTTGTTTTATTTGATACAAATGGCAATTTCTTGAACCAATTAGCCGTTGGTGCACTACCTGACATGTTGACGTTTTCAACTGATGGTAAAACGTTGATGGTTGCCAATGAAGGTGAGCCTAATGATGACTACACGAATGACCCTGAGGGGAGTGTCAGCATTATCCGTATTCATGGAAAGGCGACATCACTGACGCAATCTGATGTCACACAAGTCACCTTTGATCAATTTAATCCCGGCAATATTGACCCGAATATTCGTATTTATGGGCCTAATGCAACGGTAGCTCAAGATTTAGAGCCAGAATATATTGCTATTGCAAAAGATAACAAAACAGCGTGGGTCTCTTTGCAAGAAAATAATGCCTTTGCCATTATAGATATTCAATCGGCTACGGTGTCACAATTAGTCAGTCTTGGTACCAAGAATCACAATGTGATTCAAAATGCATTAGATGCAAGCAACAAAGACGATAAAATTAACCTCCAGCCTTGGCCTGTTCAAGGATTTTATATGCCAGATTCAATCGCATCTTACCGTTACCAAGGTAAAAATTTTGTGGTATCTGCAAATGAAGGTGATTCACGCGACTATGAAGGTTTTAGTGAAGAAAAACGTATTGGTAAGTTAACCTTAGATGCGGCAAAATTCCCGAATGCGGCAGAGTTACAGTTAGATGAAAACTTAGGTCGCTTAAAATCAACAACTGCAAACGGTGATTCCGATGGTGATGGGGATATCGATACCCTGTTTTCTTATGGTGCTCGTTCGTTTTCAATATGGGATGCTAATGGTAAAATCGTTTTTGATAGTGGCTCCGATTTTGCGCGAATAACAGCTCATTTGCTTCCTGATAATTTCAATTCAACGAATGATGAGAATGACTCATTTGATAACCGAAGTGACGATAAAGGTACAGAACCTGAAGCGCTAACCATTGGTACCATTCGTGGTAAAGCCTATGCTTTTATAGGCTTGGAGCGCATGGGCGGGGTGATGATTTACAATATCAGCAACCCGTATTCACCTCAATTTGTGCAATACATCAATAACCGAGATTTTTCTGGAGACCCAGTGACCAATACTGCGAAAGATCTCGGGCCAGAAGGGATGACCTTTATCCCTGAAAATCAAAGCCCTATTCGTGCACCTTTGTTAATTGTGTCGAATGAAGTGAGTGGTTCAACAACCATTTATAAGTTATCTCATCGTAGGCGTTAAGTTGTAAAACGCTTAAGTCTGTTGTTTCCAGTCCTAATGGCGGGCTTAAGCACTCTGTTATCTTTCTGATGATATTACTTGTGAGGAAAGGACTGAAGGGGTTTTTCCCAACCGAATCGTTTTTTGATACGGTCTTTGAAGCAGGAAATGCGAGTCGTCGGGCTGGTCACATTTTTGCACAATATTTGTAATACTACTTAGATACCAAGCTTTATTGTCAGATAAATCCCAAGTCACTTTACCTTTAATTAACCTGAATTCGTATGATAAGTGCATGACCTCTGGTCGTAGCTAAATAAAAACACCTATAGAGTAAAGTAAGACTCAGGTGTAAAGTAATAAGCTACCAAACACATTACAGAGGCCAAT